>CAYSQF010000048.1:0-15360 GCA_964433105.1 uncultured Acutalibacter sp. | reverse complement strand
ACACCCGAACGTACCAAAGCATTTGCATTCCGCTAATAAAATCGTAGCCCGCAAGACAAAATAGCCATCTTCACCCTAAAGCATCGTGAAAGAAAAACAGGAAGGAGTTCTCCTTGCCGGTCCAATTTCTTATGTTTCACCGTGAGACACAATTCTATCCAACTCATTTAAAATTTCCCAAAACATGATATAATCAACTTGTCTTAAACAGGGGCGGATATTCCCTAAAGAAGTCCCTTGAGAATGCGGTGAGGACTTGATATAATTCAATTAAAGGAAGTATGTCAATATTTCGGGAAGGAGCACCTTACTAATGCTGAAAGAGAAAGCAAAAAAGCTATTCAGAACCGACCATCCTTTTGCCATTTCCATGTGGGATTTTTCGTGGCTGGAACGGCGTTGGCCCGGGGCAGGGTATGAGGATTGGGACAAAGCGCTGGAAGAGCTGACAGACCGGGGCTATGACGCAGTTCGGATTGATGCGTATCCGCACTTTGTGGCGGAGGACATCCAGCGGGAGTGGATTCTGGAGCCAGTTTGGAACCTGCAGGACTGGGGCGCCCCGGCAGTAACACGGATCTGCCTAAAGGACAATCTACGGGAGTTTCTCCAGGCTTGCCGGGATCATCACGTAAAGGTAGGGCTTTCCACGTGGTTTCGGCAGGATACCGGCAAAGTTGTGATGAAAATCAAAACCCCCGAGGATCATGCCCGGATATGGGTCAAAACTCTGGACTACATAAAGCAATGGGACGAACTGGATAACATTTTGTATGTGGATTTGTGCAATGAATTCCCCCTCTCCGTTTGGGCGCCTTTCCTGCCGCAGGAAGTAAGCCTGGATTCCCCTATTGCCCAAAACTGGATGAAAATGGCGGTGCAGGAATTTAAAAAGTATTACCCTGACATTCCGGCCACTTTTTCCTTTTCAGCCATTTATGACGAGCATATGAATGTCAGCTATCTGGATTTTCTGGAACCGCACCTCTGGATGCCCAGCGTTACGGATTTTTATGAAAAGGTGGGTTATCACTACGAACGTTTTGACGATACCGGCTATACCAATTTGGCATTGCGTGGCAAAGCGGAATACCTTGCTCACAAAGAACATTACGACCAGGCGCTGGTTGAAGGAATTCGTCAGTTGGCACGATGGGCGGAAAACAGCGGCAAACCGTTAATTACCACAGAGTGCTGGGCTGTGGTTGACTACAAAGACTGGCCGCTGCTGGATTGGGACTGGATTCTGGAACTGAACCGGCTGGGGGTCAAGACCGCTGCGGAGAGCGGCTGTTGGGCAGGCATGGCCACCAGCAATTTCTGCGGCCCGCAGTTTGTGGGAATGTGGCGCGAAAAAAACTGGCACAAGGAACTGACACACACAATCCACAACAGCTGGTAAGGATTATTTCACTGTCTTTGCGAGCGACCCAACCGCAAACAGTACATGGGTTAAAGGCAGCTTTTTTCGAATTGAACGAGATCCTCTTTTCGGATGTTTTTATCGGAAGAGGAGGCCCAACGAAACTTTCTGTATTTCACCACTGCATTTCCTCTTTGCTGAATTGTTAAAGTCCCTTAAGCTGTGTCTCTTTTTGCAGGTCTCCTTCAGGTCAAAGCGGCAATTTGTTTCCTCACCCCCACGGGCAAAGTAAGTCCTGCAATGATATCAGGGGCAAAAGGTAATACGTTTTATGCCTGCGTGGGAAAGTATGACTTTGGAATCCGCAAAACACGAGAAAGCAGCAATTTTTGACACTAATCAATTAAGGAGATGTTTTCATTGAGAGCGGAAGAAAAGATCATAAATGAATATATCGGGCTTGTACTTGAAAAGAAGAATGCTGCCGTTTCAGTCTCTGAAATTTGTGCAAAAGCAGGCATTTCAAGAAAAACTTTTTATCACTATTTTCAGGATAGATACTCCCTTGTGGAAGCAATTTTTATAAGAGAGATAGAAAAGCCAATAAAGCTTGGAATAAATATGTTTATGACTTCCGATGAGATAACAACAACTATGTATAGAAATTTTCTTAAAAGAAAAGATTTCTTTATGGTAGCAATGAAGGAGGAAGGAAAGAACACCCTTTTCGAGGATATTATTTTAAGAATTCAAAGCTTAAATATGGAAATATTTGATCCGGTGATAGAGAACAAAACAAAGCTTGAATATCTGTCATATGAATTAGCCGCTTCCAATGCGATGCTCCTAAAAAAATGGATGCGCGGCGGAATGAAAGAGTCTCCGGAATTTATGGCTGAAATTTGTTCCACAAACATTAGAGATTTTTATAAATTAGCAGAACCGTTTATAAGGAAACAGGTTTGACAATCTGTTCCCTTTTTATTTACAATATAGCCTCTTTGAGAGTTTGTTTAAAGTAAGAATAGTGGTAATATTTTCTTGTTAACATAATAACAAATTCATATGAAACGGAGGCTCTAACATGAAAGGAACAATGAAATGTGCTATTTATAAAGGTATTAAAAATGTGGCCATGGAGGAAAAACCTATACCACAGATAGGTGAAAAAGATGTTCTTGTGAAAATACTTAGAGCGGGCATTTGTGGTTCTGATGTGGGGGCTTATCTTCACGGGGGTCTGTATTACGGTGTGAATGAAGGAAGCGAATTTGGTCACGAGATGGTCGGTAGAATTGTAGAAAAAGGCTGCGCTGTTGCCAATGATATAAGTATTGGGGACATTGTTTTTGTCGAGCCGACAAAGGCGAAAAAAGCGGGAACAGTGGTCGCTGATATGTGCGGGGCCTTTTCTGAGTATGTAAACGTTGAAAACGCAGAAAAAGATGTCAATATCTATGTCCTTGAAAAAGATATAAACCTTGATGAGGCTGTGCTTGTGGAGCCGGTAGCTGTGGGAACGCAGGGTGCTATAACTGTGAAGCCCGGTTTAGATGAAAAAGTTGTAGTTCTTGGCGCAGGGACAATTGGCCTTTCCGCTGCCGCCGGCCTTATCGCAAGGGGCTTAAAAAATGTTGCGGTTGTGGAGCGTGACAAGCAGCGCCTTGAAAAAGCAAAACAACTTGGCTGCATTACAATAGATACAAACGAAGGTAACCTTAAAGAGATGCTTATAAAGACCTTTGGTCAATTTCCCGGCTATTATCCGCTTCCTGATGTGGACATGTATGTGGAAGCCGCCGGCGCGCCCGCGCTTTTTGAAGAGTGCTTCAGCTATGCAAGAGAGGGAACGCGGTATTCAATCCTTTCCATATACAACCGTGATCTCACTATCAGCGGAAGTCCGTTCGTCATGAGCCAGGCCAAGATATACGGTTCCCGTGGCTATCAGCCAGATACAATAAAAGAGGTTATCGACCACATAACTAATAAGAAGACCCCTATAGGCACCCTTGTTACCAAAAAATATAAACATGAAAATTTCCCGGAGGCCATTGCGGAAGCCGCTTCCGGAAGACAAATAAAAGTTGTTATCGATTACGAAATGGAATGAGCCGTTTAGGCACAACACCCCTTGCACGAAATTGTACAAGGGGTGTTACTTTAGTTAAGTTCGAATTCTCGAGAGTCCATCCGCACCCTGGTGTTTTTTCAAAGCTGCCTCAAGGGTCATAACGCCCTCCCCTGTCAGAAATTTTCGATCCCCGTCACCTGATAGCCGGCGGCTTCCACGGCATCCTTCAATACGCTGTCGGCGGTTTCCGCTTTCAGGGTGACTTCCGCCGTGCCGGTTTCGTGGCTTACCGCCGCGCTTTCTACCTGGTCCAGGGCTTCCAGGGCCTGCTTGACTCTGTTTTCGCAGTGGGGGCACATCATGCCTTCGATTTTCACGGTCTTTTTCATCGTGCATGTCTCCTTTTTTGGTTTTGTAGTATTTCGCACCGGGGCCTTGCGGTCCCGTTTCGCGCTGTGGATGTTTACGAAGTTCAGCCGCAGGGCGTTGGTCACCACGCAGAAGCTGGACAAGCTCATTGCCGCCGCGCCAAACATGGGATTCATTTCCCAGTTCAGCAGGCTGATAAAAGCCCCGGCGGCCAGTGGGATTCCAATCACATTATAGATAAACGCCCAGAACAGGTTTTCATGGATGTTCCGCAGGGTTCGGCGGCTCAGGCGGACGGCGGCGGGCACGTCGGAAAGCCTGCTGTTCATCAGCACCACATCCGCCGCATCGATGGCCACGTCGGTGCCGGCGCCGATGGCAATGCCCACATCCGCGCTGGTGAGAGCGGGCGCGTCGTTGATGCCGTCCCCCACCATGATTATCCGACCCTGCTCTTTCAGCTTTCGGACCGCCGCTTCCTTGCCGTCCGGAAGGACACCGGCAATGACCTCGTCCACATGGGCCTGTTTTCCAATGGCTTCCGCGGTATATTGGTTGTCCCCGGTAAGCATGACCACTCGCAGGCCCATGTTTTGCAGTTCCTGGATGGCACCGGGGCTGTCGTCCTTCATCACATCGGATACGGCAATCATCCCCAGCAGTTCCTTGTCCAGGGAGAACAGCAAGGGGGTCCTGCCCTGGGACGCCCAGGCCTTTGCCTGTTCCACGATCTCCTGTGGGAGCGGGGCGATCGTCTGCAAGTAAGCCAGACTGCCGCCGATCAGTTCTTTGCCGTCCAGCCGAGCGGTCAGGCCGCTGCCGGGCAGGGCGGAGAAATCGGCCACCTCCCGGGCCTCAATGCCGTCGGACTCTGCCCGTTTTACAATGGCCCTTGCCAACGGGTGCTCACTGCGCTGTTCCAGAGAATAGGCACAGGCGAGCAGCTCCTGTTCGCAGTGCCCTCCCCAAGGCAGAAGCTCCACGACAGTCGGTTCCCCTTTGGTGATGGTCCCGGTTTTGTCCAGCACCACGATTTGGGCCTTGCCGGCGTTTTCCAGGGAGACGGCAGTTTTAAACAAAATGCCGTTTTTCGCACCCACGCCGTTCCCCACCATAATGGCCACCGGCGTTGCCAGCCCCAGCGCGCAGGGGCAGCTGATGACCAGCACGGAGATTCCCCTTGCCAGGGCAAAGCCGATCTCCTTCCCCAGCAGGAGCCATATCAGCATGGTGATTGCCGCAATGGCGATTACCACGGGGACGAAAACGCCGGAAACCTTATCCGCCACCTTTGCGATGGGCGCCTTTGTGGCGGCGGCGTCGCTGACCATTTTGATAATTTGAGAAAGAGTGGTGTCCTCGCCGATCCGCTGAGCTTCGCAGCGCAGAAAGCCGGACTGGTTAACGGTGGCGGCGGAAACCTGGTCGCCGGGCGCTTTATCCACCGGCACACTTTCCCCGGTCAAAGCCGATTCATCCACCGCCCCGCTGCCTTCCAGTACGATGCCGTCCACAGGGATATTTTCCCCGGGACGCACCACGAAAACATCGCCCCGGAGCACCTGCTCCGCGGGGATCACCGTTTCCTTGCCGTCCCTGACCACAGAGGCGGTTTTCGGCGCCAGGGCCATCAGACTTTTTAGGGCATCGGTGGTTTTCCCCTTGGAACGGGATTCCAGCATTTTTCCCACGGTGATCAGCGCCAGAATCATGGCAGCCGACTCAAAATAGAACTGATCCATGCAGGCCATTACCGCTTCGTGATCCCCGGCGGCCTGGGCGGCGGTCATGGCGAACAGAGCATAGGTGCTGTAACCAAAGGCCGAAGCCGAGCCAAGAGCCACCAGGGTATCCATGTTCGGGGAGCGATGAAGCAGGCCCTTAAAGCCGTTGATAAAAAATTTCTGATTGATCACCATTATAATGGCGGTAAGCAGAAGCTGGAGAAGCCCCACCGCCACGTGGTTCCCCGCAAAGAAGGAGGGCAGGGGCCAGTTCCACATCATATGTCCCATGGAAAAATACATGAGGATCAGCAGGAAAGCCAGGGACGCGATAAGCCTCCGCTTGAGGACCGGGGTTTCCCGATCTATCAAGCTGTCCTCGCGGGAGCCAGCGGGGGCTGAGGGGCCGACGCCTTTCTTTTCTGCTCCGTAGCCGGCGGCTTCCACAGCTTTAATAATATCCTGGGGGATCGCATCGCCCTCTACCCCCATAGAGTTTGTCAGCAGGCTTACCGAGCAGGATGTAACGCCGGGTACAGCGGAAACCGCTTTTTCTACCCGCGCGCTGCATGCGGCGCAGCTCATGCCGGTGACGGTATATTGTTCCATGTTAAATCAGCATCTCCTTTCGCTGGAGCAGGTTCGGCCTATTTCATCAGCTTCTGCAGGGTGTGCACCAGCTCGTCAATGGTTTCGTCCCTGCCTTCCCGAATATCCTTTGCCACACAGGTTCGGATATGCTCTGCAAGAAGTTCTTTATTGAAGGAATTCAAGGCGGCGTTTACAGCCGCAACCTGTACGAGGATCTCCGGGCAGTAGGCGTTTTTTTCAACCATGCCCCGGATCCCCCGGATCTGCCCTTCAATGCGGTTAAGCCGGTGGATCAGCCGGCGGTATTCCTCCGGCGGTCGTTCCTTTGTTTTGTGGCAGGTGCTGTCCATATCGGGCCTCCTTTTTGCTTTCTAGTCATTATTATATACCCTATGGGGGTATTTGTCAACTGCTTTGCAGCAAGAAAGGCTGCCGAATCGCAAAAACCGGGAGCGGCTGGCCGCTCCCGGCAAAGCAGGTGGTTCAGTTTTGTTCAATAGCGGCGGGGGCGGTGTTGATCGCCCGAATGGTTGCCACGTCAAATTTTGGATTCCGGTCATAATCGCACAGGCCGTTGGTTTCCTGCTCCACATCGTACAACTGCGTGTAACAGAAGCCCATGATGTAGGGGTGGTTCAGCAGACTGGAGGTAAGCCCCTTGTAGCGCTCCAGAAATTCCTTTTCGGTTTGAGGGGCGTTCCCGTAGCCCCAGGCATCTGCATTGTCACGGGCAGTGTCCCACTTGATGCCGCCATATTCACTGAGAAACAGCGGCAGGCCTCCCGGATAACGCTGGCGGTCGGGGTGACGCTCCACCCTTGTAAGGTCAAGGGGGAAATCCCGGTAATGGCCGGAAAATTCCGCCACATCCTGCTCGTAATCATGCAGGTCGTAAATGTCTGTGGCCACATGGTAATTTCCGGAGGTATCAATGCAGGGGCGGGTGGGATCCAGAGCCTTCGTCATGCGCCAGATATTTTCCAGGATCCGATCGTTTTGGCGTTTCCCGTTGTAGTCCCAAGTTTCGTTGAAGGGGCACCAGCCGATAATGGCAGGGTGGTTAAAGTCCCGCTGCAAAGTCTCCAGCCATTCCGGCATGAAGTTTAAAAACGCCGTGGGATCGGAAAGGTCCATGCCCCAATTGGCATGTTCGCCCCATACTAGATACCCCTCTTTGTCGCAGTGGTACAGAAACCGGGGTTCAAACATCTTTTCATGCAGCCGGGCACCGTTGAAGCCCAGGGACATGGAAAGGCGAATATCCCTGATCAGAGCTTCCTCGCTGGGAGCGGTGTAAATGCCGTCTCGATAAAAGCCCTGGTCCAGCACGGTGCGCAGAAAAAGGGGCTTGCCGTTTAACAGGAACTTGTAGCCGTCAATAGCCACCCGGCGCATACCGGCGTAGCTTTTCACGCGGTCCTCGCCGAAGGCAATCTCCAAATCGTACAGCCTGCCATGCCCCGCTTCCCACAGGTGGAGTTGATCTACGGGCAGGGTGAACCTGTTTCCGCTGCCCCGGGCTTTGCCGGAAACGCTGCCGCAGGGACGTCCTTCGAAAAAGGCAGTAAGGGTAAGCGGCCCGCTGCCGGATACGTCGCAGTCCACGCCGAAGCACTGCTTTTCCGGGTCGGGGTAAATTTTGATCCCCTTCACATAGCTTTCCGGGACAAATTCCAACCAGACGGTCTGCCAGATACCGGTGGTGCGGGTGTACATGCAGCCGTAAGAGCCATACCGTTCCGACTGCTTCCCGGCAGGCTGACGCCCGCTGCGCAGGTCGTCCTCTGCGTAAACGGCAATCACGTTTTCCCCCGGACGGACCAGCCGGGTGACGTCAAACGTAAAGGAGCTGTAGCCGCCGATGTGCCGCCCGGCTTCCTCGCCGTTTACATACACCCTGCTTTCATAATCCACCGCTCCAAAGTGAAGCAGGGTCCTGCCGGCCGTTTGCTCTTTGGTGAGCGCCACTGTTCGGCGGTACCACAGGGCGGGGATAAAATCCTTGTACCCAATGCCGCTGAGGGCGCTTTCCGGGCAGAAAGGCACTTCGATCTTCCGGTCGAAGCACTGGGCTGCTTCCGGAAGGTACATTTTCCGCTCCACGCCGGTCTTGCCAAAATCGAAGGCAAACTGCCATGTTCCGTTTAGATTCAGCCAGTTTTCCCGCTGGAATTGGGGATTGGGGTGTTCGGGCCTGCCGATCATAGTAAACGCTCCTTTTTCACCGCCGGGTCACGGTGTTTTTATGCTTATCCTACCGGGTATGGGGAGGAAAGTCAACCTCTTTTCGGAAAACCGTCAAAAAGAAATCTCTGACAATATCCGGCGCTCCGGGCGAGATAAAAAGAATTTCCGGGGGAGTGGCCAGAAAAGTGTTGATTCTTCTTTAGGGTTCTGCTATGATGAAGAAAAACCGCGCACACTATACAGTGTAGAACAAAAAAGAACAGGAGAGCTTGCAATATGAAAATTACGGATGACATCAAATATGTGGGCGTCAACGACCACGAGGTGGATCTCTTTGAAGGCCAGTATGTGGTGCCAAACGGTATGTCCTATAATTCCTATGTGATCCTGGACGAAAAAACCGTCGTCATGGATACGGTGGACGCTCGCTTTACCCACCAGTGGTTGGACAACGTCGAGGGCGTTTTGGGACAACGGAAGCCCGATTATCTGGTGATTCAGCACATGGAGCCGGACCACTCCGCAAATGTTGCCAATTTCATGAAGGTCCATCCGGAAACCACCGTTGTTTCCTCGCAAAAGGCTTTCCAGATGATGAAACAATTTTTTGGCGAGGAGTATGAGGACCGCCGGATCGTCATCAGCGAGGGGGACACCCTGGAGCTTGGAAAGCACACCCTGCACTTCGTGGCTGCCCCCATGGTTCACTGGCCTGAGGTGATGGTCACCTATGACAGCGCAGACAAGGTGCTGTTCTCCGCCGACGGTTTTGGAAAGTTCGGTGCGCTGGATGTGGAAGAGGAATGGGACTGCGAAGCCCGCCGATACTTTATCGGCATTGTGGGCAAGTATGGCGGCCAGGTCCAGAACCTGCTGAAAAAAGCGGCGGGGCTGGACATCCAAATCATCTGCCCCCTGCACGGTCCCGTGTTGACGGAAAACTTGGATCATTACCTGGGCCTTTACAACACCTGGTCCTCTTATGAAGCGGAAAGCGAGGGCGTGGTAATCGCCTATACCTCTATCTACGGCCATACGAAAAAAGCGGTGGATCAGCTGCGAGAGCTGCTGAAGCGGCAGGGCTGTCCGAAGGTCACCGTGCACGACCTGGCCCGCACCGATATGGCGGAAGCCGTAGCGGACGCCTTCCGCTACAACAAGCTGGTGCTTGTCACCACCACCTACAACGCGGAAATCTTCCCCTTCATGCGGGAATTCATTAACCATCTCACCGAGCGCAACTACCAAAACCGCACGGTGGCGCTGGTGGAGAATGGTTCCTGGGCGCCTTTGGCGGCCAAGACCATGCGCAGCATGTTTGAAAAGAGCAAAAACATCACCTTTACGGAGACTACGGTTACCATCCGTTCCGCGCTGAACAATGAAAGCGCCGCCCAGCTGGAGGCTCTGGCAGCGGAGCTTTGTCAGGAATATCTGGCCCAGAGCAGCGAGACCGCCAACAAAAACGATTTGAAAGCCCTGTTCAACATTGGCTACGGCCTGTATGTGATCACTTCTAACGATGGGAAGAAGGACAACGGCTTGATTGTCAACACGGTTTCCCAAGTGACTGATTCCCCCAACCGAGTGGCGGTGACCATCAATAAGGCGAACTATTCCCATCATGTGATCAGGCAGACAGGCGTTATGAACCTGAACTGCCTGACCATCGACACCCCCTTCCAGGTGTTCCAGACCTTTGGCTTCCAAAGCGGCCGCAGTGCCGACAAGTTTGCCGACTGCCAGCCTCTGCGCTCCGACAATGGCCTGGCTTTCCTGCCCCGGTACATCAATTCCTTCCTGTCCTTGAAGGTGGAGCAGTATGTGGATCTGGATACCCACGGCATGTTCATTTGCAGCGTGACGGAATCCAGAGTGATCTCCCACGTGGAAACCATGACCTACACCTATTATCAAAACCATGTGAAACCGCGGCCCAATTCTGAGGGCAAAAAGGGCTTCGTGTGCCGGATCTGCGGTTATATCTATGAGGGTGATACGCTGCCGGATGATTTCATCTGTCCCTTGTGCAAGCACGGCGCCGCAGACTTTGAACCCATCGGCCAGTAAGGACGGGGGAGAATCTCCCTGCCCCTGTCAGGCGCGGCATACTGTCCTCATCTTTTCCTTACGGAAAGGGCGCACTTTGTTGATCGTTTAATATTTCAGCATTTTCGCAAAAAAGCGAGCGCCTTTGTCAAAGTGGTCCGCAAATGGCAGCACTTTCAAAGGCACTCGGTTTTTACATTGGATTGCTTACTTAAATACTTGCGAGAAGCGCTTTAGGGAGAAAGCCCGCCGCCGCTCAGCCGTGCTCCGGACCGGTGATCGGCTCCGGATACTCTTCTCCGAAGGTTTCCACAGTGACCTTTTCCATGATTTGATCCTCATGGGGACGGTCCGCCCGGTCCCTAGGGGAAGACACGATGGCCTGGGCCACATCCATACCTTCGGTCACCTTGCCGAAGGAGGCGTATTGGCCGTCCAGATGGGGAGCATCCGCCACCATGATGAAGAACTGGGAACCAGCGCTGTTGGGGTTTTGCGCCCGGGCCATGGAAATGACGCCGGTGGTGTGCTTTAGGCCGTTTTTCACGCCGTTAGCGGCAAATTCCCCTTTAATGCCGTAACCGGGACCGCCCATGCCGGTACCCTCCGGGTCGCCGCCCTGGATCATAAAGCCGGGGATGACCCGGTGGAAAACGGTGCCGTCATAAAAGCCCTTTTTCACAAGGGAAATAAAATTGTTGACGGTGTTGGGGGCCACGTCGGGGTAAAGCTCCACTTTGATCACACCCCGGGTGGTTTCGATGGTGACAATGGGATTCTGCATGATTTTTCCTCCTTGGTATGTTTTCACGCGGCATGGAGCACCGCGAACTTTCTAAAATGTCCAATCGCTAAAAGCTATTGTATCATATTTTCTCCCAAAATGCCCTTGTTTTACAGAAATTTAGAATTTGTTCATTTTTTGAAGGGAATGTGAAATGATGAAGCTGGTATCCTGGAACGTAAACGGCCTGCGAGCCTGCATGGGGAAAGGTTTTTTGGAATTCCTGCAAGCCGAGGATCCGGATGTGATCTGCCTGCAGGAGACAAAAATGCAGCAGGAGCAGGCGGATTTCTCTTTCCCCGGCTATTTTGAATACTGGAACTCTGCCACGGTGAAAAAGGGCTACTCCGGTACGGCGGTCTTTTCCAAAACGGAGCCGCTGTCCGTTTCCTGCGGGATGGGGATTGAGGAATTTGACGGCGAGGGCCGGGTAATCGCTGCGGAATATCCGGATTTTACCCTGGTAACGGTGTACACGCCCAATTCCCAGCGGGAGCTTACCCGCATCGACTATCGCATGGCCTTTGAGGACGCTTTCCGGGCCTATCTGCGCTCTTTGCGGGAGAATAAGCCGGTGATCGTCTGTGGGGACATGAATGTGGCTCACCGGCCCATCGATTTGAAAAACGCCAAAAGCAATATCGGGAACGCCGGGTATTCCTACGAGGAGCGTGGCAAATTTCAGGAGCTGCTGGCTTCCGGCTTTGTGGATACCTTCCGGCATTTCTACCCGAACCGCGCCGAAGCCTATTCCTGGTGGAGCTATATGTACAATTCCAGGCAGAACAATGCAGGATGGCGTATCGATTATTTTCTGGCCGATCAGCGACTGCTTCCCAAATTAGAGGACAGCCGGATCTTAAGCGAGGTGGAGGGCAGCGACCACTGTCCTGTGGAGCTGCTGCTCCGGTAACGCCGCCGGTTTTTATTACTGAAAGGGGAGGATGCACATGAACCGCATGGAACAGCTGAAAGCTTGGATTAACGAAAGCCGCCACACGGTATTTTTGGGGGGTGCCGGCGTGTCCACCGCCAGCGGCATTCCGGACTTCCGGAGCGCCCACGGGCTGTATGCCCAGAAGAAGCAGGGAATCTCCTATGAGGAAATGCTTTCCCACGACTATTTTGTAAACCACCCCGCTGAGTTTTACGATTTTCTCCGCCACGTCATGTTATATCCCGACGCGAAACCGAACTCCGCCCATTATGCGGTGGCGAAGCTGGAGCGGGAAGGGAAGCTGGACGCGGTAATCACCCAGAACATCGACGGCCTGCACCACATGGCCGGAAGCAAAAACGTGATTGAGTTCCACGGCAGTGAAAACCGGTATTACTGCTTGTCCTGCGGGAAGCAGTACGACATGCGCTGCGTCACGGAGACTGAGGGCGTACCCCGGTGCTCCTGCGGCGGCATGATCCGACCGGATGTGGTACTTTACGGCGAAATCCCAGACCAGAAAAATATGGAACGGGCTATCCGGTACGCCGAACAGGCGGAGCTGATGATCGTGGCCGGCACTTCCCTGGTGGTGTACCCGGTGGCGGGGCTTGTAAATTACCTTGCCCCCAACGCGAAGCTGGTGATCCTGAATCGGGACGAAACGCCCTACGACCTGCGAGCCGAGCTGGTTTTCCGCGAGGATCTGACAAAGGTCCTGGCGGAAGCGGCGCAGCTTTAGTTCGGAACATGCCAATTCTGGAACAGGCCAAGCCTGGAAAGGAGACGCTATGCCCCTTCGCGATGATGCCCAATACATTATAGACGCTTCCCTGCGCGCCGCTCTGCCGGATACCGCCGTGGAGAAGGCCCTGGAAGATGCTCATTTCCCCTCGGGAAAGCTGGTGCTGGTGGCGGCTGGGAAAGCCGCCTGGCAAATGGCAAAAGCCGCATCAGGCCAGTTGGGGGAAAGGATAAACAGCGGCGTGGTGATCACTAAATACGGCCACGCCAGAGGGAAGCTTCCCAAGCTGACGATTTTTGAAGCCGGCCATCCCGTGCCGGATGAGAATTCCTATAAGGCCGCCCAGGCGGCCATTGACGCCGTTTCCGGCTTGTCCGCCGATGATACGGTGTTATTCCTTTTGTCCGGCGGCGGTTCTGCCCTGTTTGAAAAGCCTCTGATCCCCACGGAGGATCTGGACCGGTTGACCCGTGAACTGCTGGCCTGTGGTGCGGACATTGTGGAAATGAACACAGTACGCAAACGATTTTCCGCGGTAAAAGGCGGGAAATTTGCCGCCCTTTGCGCCCCTGCCCAGGTGTTTTCCATTGTGCTTTCCGACATCATCGGCGACCCGTTGGATATGATTGCCTCCGGCCCTGCTTACCCCGATTCCTCCACATCGGAGCAGGCCCGGCGCATTGCGGAGAAGTATCACCTCACTTTGACAGAGAAGATGAAGCGCCTGCTGGAGGTGGAAACTCCCAAGACCTTGGACAATGTGGAAACCCACGTTACCGGCAGCGTCCGGCAACTGTGCCTTGCTGCCGAGCAGGCCTGCCGGGAGCTGGGATATGAGCCTGTTGTCCTGACGGCCAGCCTTTCCTGCACTGCCCGGGACGCCGGAACCTTTTTGGGAAATATCGCCCAGTACTATCGGGATTCTCCAAAGAGCCTGGCTTTTATTGCCGGAGGGGAGACTGTGGTCCAGCTCACTGGCCGCGGTCTGGGCGGAAGGAATCAGGAACTGGCGCTTTCCGCCGCCGCAGCCATTGCCGGCATTCCAGGTGCCGCCGTGTTTTCCCTGGGCTCCGATGGCACCGACGGTCCCACCGACGCTGCCGGGGGGTATGTGGATGAAAACACCGCCGCAGCCCTGGCAAAGCAGGGAATCGACATTTTTTCCGTACTGCGGGAAAACGACGCCTACCACGCCCTGGAAAAGTGCGGGGGCCTTTTGAAAACCGGCGCTACCGGCACCAATGTCAATGATGTTTCCGTCCTTTTGCTGAAGAAAACCAATTTTCACCTTTAAAGGGGAGATAAACGGTATGGCAAAATTAGAGCAAACCCTTACCGGGGATTTTCAGCGATTTTAACCCGAATCCAAGCCGGTATCATGGGCAGAAGCATATCCGCTTCTCTGGAGGATACCAGCGATTTCTCAGAGGGCAGCGCCCGCTGCAGCGTTCAGATTTTTGAGCGGTACAGCTATCTGGGCGGGAACCGGGTCAGCCTGAGCATCACTCTGTTTCAAGTGGATGGCGGCCCGGTGCGCCTTTCCGCCATTGCCGCGGGCGGAAGTCAGGCCATTTTTTAAAGTCAGCACCTTTGGGGAAGAAGCATTTTTAGATAAGCTTCAGGAGCTGTTATAATTTTCCGGAGGGCCTGCGGGGAAGCAATCCGCTTGGAGAAAGGAGACCGGCTTATGGCCTGGAGCGCTATAAAATGGATTGCCATCCTTGCCATGACCATCGACCACATCGCCGCCGTGCTGCCGATCCAAATGCCCCTGCTGGAGCGTTTCGGCATACCGCTTGCGGTTACCGGCCCTATCGTCAGCGCAATGCGCCTGATCGGTCGGGCGGCATTCCCCATTTTTGCCTACGGCATTGCGCAGGGCTGCGTGTACACCAAAAACCCAAGGAAGTACTTATTGCGGTTGTTGCTGTTTGCTCTGCTGTCGGAGTTTCCCTTTAACCTTGCTTTCCATAATGACCTCCGGTTTGCCGCGGACAATGTACTCTTCACTTTGCTGCTGGGAGCGCTGGGGTGCATGGTCTGGAAATATTTCCGAGGAAAAGGGAAAGCATGGATTGCCCTTTTCCCTGTGGCTGCCCTTGCACTTTTGGCGGAGATTGCCCAAACCGATTACGGTGGGATGGGCGTTTTGTGCATTGTCTTCCCTTACAGCTTCCTGCCGGACAGGAAACGCAGCTTGCTGTGCCTCGGGGGGCTGATGGCGTTTTTATACCTGATTGCCGCGCAGATTACCAGTTTCAGCGAAGGGATCCAGTGGCTTCTGCCGGGCCAGTCGGTGGCGTACCCGCTGCTGCAAGTGCTTTTTGCTTGGATCGGCATTTCCATGCTGGCGTTATATCGGGAAAAGCCGGGAAACACCAGGTTGAAATGGTTTTTCTATGCCTATTACCCAGCCCATCTCTTGATCCTGTATGGCTTGCGCTGCGTGATTGCTGCGTAAAACCCGTTTTGCATCCGGAGTACCCGGGTGCTTTTCTATTTTCCCAAAGAAAATAAAGAGATTTTATAAGGCAAGA
>CAYSQF010000047.1:0-15454 GCA_964433105.1 uncultured Acutalibacter sp. | reverse complement strand
TACACACTTATAATTTTCCGGAACTTGTTGGCGGTTTTGGTGTAGACCTCGTCCTCTACCACGGCGGCATTTCCTACATAGGTGCTATAATCTAACGTTTCGGTCACTGGCTCTTCTATACCGATTTCGGTTAGGCGGTCCTTGAACTCGTTAAGGTGCAGGGGATCGTCTACCACCATGCTCATGGAATCGTACCCAAAATATTTTATGTCCTGAGCCACAGCCTCAGCCCGCAGCCATTCAGTGGGGACAAGCATGGAATATTGGCAGGGCTGCTGTGTAGAGAAAACGCCCGCGATCGTCAGCGTTTGTTCGCCCATCTCAATGTACTCTCCAAAACCATTCGGGTAGAAATATACCTCCAGTGTCGTGTTGTCCCCAAGTGCAAGACCGTTGTCCTCGGCAAAGTCTTTATTCAAAATGCAATAAGCCCCGCTGCCCTCCATGACCGTTTCGTCATACCCGGGGGCGTAGGTGTACTCCACATGGGAAAGTGGCATCGCACGGATAGAATTTAAGCCGAGGATGGTCACATCGCCGCCCAAAAAGGGCGATTCCTGCCGGGCGGCCTCACTCAGAGCTCCCGCAGCAGACGCTGTTGCCCGCACGTCCCGCACGCCGGTACTGATCAGCTGGTCGTACTTGTCCTTGTAGATAAAAAGCCCGGTACTGCGGGAGTCGTCCTCCGTGACGATCTGCACTTTCACAGGAATCTTGTCTCCCAACTCCAGGAGCGCAGTCTGATTGGCCTGCAGCCCGCCCAGATAGAAGGCCATGGCTCCCAGCAGGAACAGGCTTGCAAAAATCATCAGCAGGCTCCGCCCCTTATTGCGGAGCAACTGGTATTTGGCCTCTATCAGCAGCATATGAATTCACCTCACACTTCCTCGTCGGCGGACTCCACTATCATGCCGTCCATCAGGCAATAGACCCGGTCCGCTTGGGCTGCAATGCCCATATCGTGGGTGACAACGATCACGCAGTAGCCCTGTTCCCGCACCAGGCTTTTCAAAAGGTCGATGACGGTTTTGCCGTTATCGCTGTCCAGGTTGCCGGTGGGCTCGTCCGCCAGGATAAATTTGGCATCGGACGCTAAGGCCCTCGCAATAGCTACACGCTGCTGCTGGCCGCCTGAAAGCATCGCGGGGAGCTTTCGGCCGTCCACGTCCTCCAGTCCCACACTGTTTAATAGTTCCTTTGCTCTGACCTTTGCCGCTTTTGTAGGCTTTTTAGCAAGCTGCATGGGGTACATGACGTTTTCCAGAATGTTCAGGGTGGAAAACAAATTAAAGCTTTGATAAATGACGGAAACATTTCTCCGGCGGTGGCGCTCACTGCCGATC
Source organism: uncultured Acutalibacter sp. (assembly GCA_964433105.1). Lineage (GTDB taxonomy): Bacteria > Bacillota > Clostridia > Oscillospirales > Acutalibacteraceae > Acutalibacter. Next base: position 14,111 of record CAYSQF010000047.1, on the reverse strand, counting down.
TCCTTCAAGCTTTTGCCGTCGGCCAACACCTCGCCCTCGGTGGGCGTCCCAAGGCCGGCCAGCATGGAAAGGAGGGTGGTTTTGCCGCTGCCAGAATGGCCCACGATGGCATAAAATTTCCCGGCCTCGAAATCGCAGGTTACATCAGTGAGGGCCTGGACCTTCTGGTATTTGCTCTGATAAACGTAGGTGACATGCTCCGCTGTCAGTGTATTCATAACAAGTATCCCCTTTGCGGCTTTTTCTTTAATTCATATTATCATCAGCTATGTTATCTGTCAAGAAAAAGTTACATAAAATTTTATATATTTGCTTTTTCTGAAAATTCATGCTAAAATGCCATATAGAGTTTACTAGATATTTTCTGAAAACACCCTGTTTAATATCTAATAACTAACGACTAAAAGCTCAATTGGGGGAATGGCATGGCAAATCAAGATGTGACAAAAAAGGCCCCCATCGACCTACTGTGTCTCTCCCTTTTATGCGAAAAGGACCGCTACGGATATGAAATGAGCCAGGAAATCTCCGTCCGCAGCAAAGGACTGTTAAACATTCCGGAAGCGGCTATTTACATGGCCATGTACCGGCTGGTCAGCAAGGGCTACGCCACTGACCGCCGGGAAGTGGTAGGCGGGGAGAAGTCCCGGATCCGGGTTTATTACCACATCACAGACAGCGGCAGGGCATACCTTTCCGGCATTTTCTGGGATTACCGCCGCACTGCCCAGGGCGTGGATCTGTTCCTGGAAAAGTGTTCGGCGCCGCAGGAGCCGTAGGCGCTTCCCTGACGGAAAAACCGGTTGGAAGGAAAGGATTGCCGTTCGGTTATGCCGTGCTGCCTAAAAGAAACATTTAAAGCTGTCTGCATTTATTGGCTCTATACTTTATTGATTCGGAGGTATTCTCATGCCCAAAGCAATTGTCAATCTGAACCGCTCAAAGGGAACCATCAGCCCCAATATCTACGGTCATTTTTCCGAACATCTGGGCCGCTGTATCTACAACGGCATTTATGTTGGGGAAAATTCGGACATTCCCAACATCAACGGAATGCGCACTGACGTGGTGGAAGCCCTGAAGGCCATGAAGATTCCCGTCCTGCGCTGGCCCGGCGGCTGTTTTGCCGACACCTACCATTGGCGGGATGGCATTGGCCCCAGGGAGAACCGCAAGAAAATCGTCAATACCAACTGGGGTGGTGTTACAGAGGACAACTCTTTCGGCACCCACGAGTTTCTGGAACTGTGCCGACAGCTTGAGTGCAAGCCCTACCTTTCCGGCAACGTGGGAAGCGGTACCGTGCAAGAGTTTTCCGACTGGGTGGAATACTGCAACATGGGCGGGCAGTCCCCCATGTTCGAGGAACGCCGCAAAAACGGTCGGAACGCTCCCTGGAACGTGAAATACTGGGGCATCGGAAATGAGGCTTGGGGCTGCGGCGGCAATATGCGGCCCGAGTTCTACGCCGACCTGTGCCGCCAATATACTACCTATCTGCGCAATTATGACCCGGAGCACCCAATTTATAAGATTGCCTCCGGGGCCAATGCGGATGACTACCACTGGACAAAGACAGTTATGGAGCGGGCCGGGCACTGCGTGGATGCGGTGAGCCTGCACTATTACACCCGTCCCCGCACCGCAGATTGGAACGACAAAGGTCCAGCCACCGGTTTTACCCGGGAAGAATACTTTTCCACTCTGTCCAACACTCTTTTCATGGAGGAACTGGTGGAAAACCACAGCCGCATTATCAAACGGTATCAGGGCGACCGCAAGGTGGGTCTCTGCGTGGACGAATGGGGCACCTGGTTTGACGTGGAGCCAGGCACCAACCCGGGTTTCCTGTATCAGCAGAATACCATGCGGGACGCGCTGGTGGCGGCCATCAATCTGAACATCTTTAATGACCATTGCGACACGGTGGTGATGGCGAACATCGCCCAGGTGGTGAATGTGCTGCAATCGGTTATCCTCACAGAGGGAAAGAAAATGCTGCTGACCCCCACGTATCACGTGTTTGAAATGTACAAGGGCCATCAGGGAGCAAAGCAGTTGGAAAGCTATGTGGAAACCAATCTGATTGGGGACAAGTACCAGGTGCCGAACCTGCACATCTCCGCAAGCCAGGCGGACGGCTCAGTGCTGGTAACTGTGGCAAACCTGGACGACCAGAACCCCGCCCAGTTTGAATGCACCATTTCCGGGCTGGGCAAGATAAGCCAGATCACCGGTCGGGTGCTGACAGGCAAAAGCGGGGACTGCAACGATTTCGGCAGTGAGAACAAAGTCAGGCCAGAACCGCTGAAAGCCCTGCGGACGGAAGAGGGCTTCTATGCTACCCTGCCCGCTTGTTCTGTGGCGGCGTTCACTGTCAAATGAAAACACCGGTCTGCAAGCGCTGTCTCTTAAACGAGCTGGACGGCGAATATTTCAAGTCCATCTATCAGTACATTGAAAGCCTTCCTCAGGAGCAAAAAGTCGACCTGAACGAATATCAGCGGCGGCTGGCCTTTTGCCGGAAATGCGAGGATCTGCAAAACGGCATGTGCGCCCAGTGCGGGTGCTTTGTGGAGGTGCGAGCGGCAAAACGGAAAATGGACTGCCCTGTCGACAGATGGAGAAGCTGAAAGCCCGCAGAGCAAAGGGGCTGCGAATATATTCGGAAAAAAATTGAGGTGGGGAATTCATATCCCCACCTCAATTTTTGAGCCGCATAAACAAAGAAGCAGACAGATCTGTCCGAAGCGAAATACAGCATTTGCACTGCCTGAACTTTCACTTACAACTTAGCTTTATATTCCGTCCCCCATGCGGCCATAGAATCCAGTATGGGGCGCATGGTTTCTCCCAGCTCACTAAGGGCGTATTCCACTCTCGGCGGCACTTCGGGATAAACGGTGCGGGTGATAAGCCCGTCCGCTTCCATAGAGCGCAGGCTGTCTGTCAGCACCTTTTGACTGATACCCTCAAGGCTTTTCTGTAATTCGTTAAACCTCCAGGGACGCTCCAGTAAATTCCGCACAATCAGAAGTTTCCACTTACTGCCGATCAATTGTACCGTGGTAGCCACAGGACAATCGGGCAATTCTTCTTTTGATAGCACAAGAAGCCCTCCCATACTTCAAATTTAAATGTTGCATCATACTCTAATGTATTATAAATAGAATATCAACTTGACGCTCGGCCACAGTTACAAAAAAGTGCGTACTTTATCCTGGCTTTCCGCAGCGATATAATTGGGATATCGAATTGACAAGGAGGGTCTTATCATGAACGAAATGATAGAAAAGATTGTCAGCCGCCACGCCATCCGCAAATTTCAGAGCAGGCAGATCGAGGATGACATCCTGGAGCAGATTTTGCAGGCCGGTCTCTACGCCCCCAGCGCGGGAAACAACCAGCGGGGTACCATTGTAGTTACCCAAAACAGGGAAGTAAATCTGGAACTGGGCAAGCTCAACCGCTCCGCAGACATTGTGAACAAGGCCGATCCTAAAACCATCAAAGCGGTTTCCGCAGAACAGCCCAGTATTCGGGACGACTTGAATATCCAGAATGCTTTTTACGACGCTCCCACAGTGCTGGCGATATTTACCCGTAAAGGGCGCTATTGCCATGACGATGCGGCGTTCATGGCAGAAAACATGTGGCTGGCGGCCCATTTCCTTGGCGTGGGGGCCTGCTATATTGGACGGGCCGAGGAAACCTTTGCGTCCGAGTACGGCAAGGAGCTGCGCAGGAACTGGGATATCCCCGAGGATTTGGAACCCGCAGGTTTCCTACTGCTGGGATACTTGAAGGGAAACCCGCCCCATGATAAGCCGCGGAAAGATGGACGGATTATTCGTGCCTAATTTGTTTTGAGAAAGGGCAGCACTATGATCCGGAAAGAGCAGTAAAGCGGCCTTATCAAAGAGCTGATTCTGGAACGGCCGAAATACACCCGTGAAGATTGTGCAAAATCAACCTGCCAAGGTCCAGTGAAGTACAGAAACTCCTATTCTTCGCCGGGGTACATGGCCCGAAGGGCGGGGACATATTCCCCACGTCCGGTCTCCTCCAAGCGGCGGATATAAGTTTCAAGCATCCCCCGGGCATGCTCCGGGCCGCCCTCCCGCATTACAGTCCACAGGGGATCGGCGTCAAAATCGGACTTTTTCATCATCTCGTCCGTCCAGTTCAGGATGATCTGAGCGCCTTGGGCGCAAAGCTCCGGCCGATCCGCCGCGAGATCATGGAGCTGGTGAGGATCGTCTTTCACATTGAACAGCATTTCCCTGGGGAACAGGTGATACCCGCCATGTACTGTCCGGATGTAGAGGTAATCTCCGAATCGGGCACTGCGCTGGCACACGTGGCAGCACTGTGTGAGTACCACGCTTTCCCGGGAACAGTCCTCTCCGGCCAACAAGGTCTTGGCATAGGAAACACCGTCGTAATCGTACTTCCCCACAATTTTCGTGCCGAGCAGCTCCTGTACCGTGGGAAGCAGGTCCACATTGTCATGGAAACCCTTTGCCACCGCGCCTTTTTGGGCACCTGGCCACTTGATAATCATCGGGATGTGGCAGGTGGGTTCGTCAGCCGTGGCGTGTTCGCCATAGATTCCCAGCTCGCCCATGTTTTCCCCGTGGTCAGCGGTGACAATAATAGCCAACTCCTCATCGTACAGGCCCATCTCCTTGACAAGGCTGATGATTTGGGCGATGTTGTCATCGGTATAGCGCACGCCGCAGTCATACTGATCGATGAAATCCTTCATCTCCTCCAGGTTTTCCAGCTTGCCAGGGTACCGGGGCTGGCGATGGATGCGCACGTCGTCCCACATGGTGATTTCCCTTGCGCCATGGGGGCCAATATGCCGCCGATGTTCCTCAAAGACCTGCTGGTCGATCCAATTGTCCGGCAGGGGCACTTCCGCAAAGGGGTTGCCGAATTCCGCCGGGGCGCGGTAGGGGGTATGGGGATCCCAGTAATGGATATGAAGGAACCAATTGTCCTCCTGCCCTCTGCGCCGCAGCCAATCCAGTACCATAGGGGTAATAGCATCCGCTGATTCCAGCCCCCTGTGGCCTTCATTGTAGCACTCGTTGAAGCCGGCGTTAAACCACCAGGAGGCATGACGCTCGGCAAAGGTGGAGAAGGATACGGTGTGCATTCCCGCCCGCCGGAACTGCATAAACAGCCCGTTTTCACTGCAATCGTCCGTGAAATGCCGACTTTCTCCCTGCAAGCGCATATCCGCTGCCGTGCCGCCGTGGCCCACCACGCCGGTGCGGATGCCATAGCGCCCGGTGATCAAAGAAGCCCGGGAGGGCAGGCAGGGGGCATTGGGGCAGTAGTAATTGTCAAACCGCACCCCCTCCGCCGCAATGGCGTCAATGGCGGGCGAGGTATCCCTGCCGTAACCGTAGCAGCCCAGATGGTCATTGCGCAGGGTGTCGATGTCGAACATGAGAACACGCATAGATGGACTCCTCCTTTTAGAAATTAATTTGTCCTTGCCGATTTAGCCGTTGATTCCTCCATAGATGCCGATTTGCATCTGTGATTTTCAGCGAAATGATCCTACCTCCGCAGCTGCCGGGCAATTTCCTGTAACCTTGGCAACGCGTATGCGAAAAACTCCTTGTAAGCCCGGCAGAAATAATTGTCGCCGGATCCCAAAGGCTCCCGATCCCTGCGGCAGCCGCCCCGACAAAGAAACGCATAAGGACATTCCCGGCAGCTGTCCCGGTGGGACATGCCCTCGGCTAAAAATTTCCGGGCCGCTTCACTTTTTGCCATTTCCTCAAAACTGTCTGTATGGATGTTCCCCAGCCGCCACTGATCCAGGCAATAAAAATCGCAGGGATACACCGAACCATCGGCTTCCACCACATTCTGAAGCATGCACCGGCCGTCCATCCCGCAGCTCTCCGGCCGCCTGCCCAGCAGAATTCCCAATAAATTTTCAAAGTAACGAATGTAAATAAAGCGCCCCGCAGTCACGTCCCGGTACCACAGGTCGAACAACGTCTTGAGAAATTTCCCGTACTTTTCCGGGGTTAGCGAATAAGAGGATGTACCCCGCTCTTCCCCCAGGGGGTCAAGACAGGGAATGTACTGTTGATACAGCAAATTGGAGCGGCGATAAAAGTTGTAGATTTTTGTGATCGCGTCTGCGGTGCGATTGGTAACTACCGTGAGCAGATTGAAGTCCACTTGGTAAGCGGTCAGCTTTTGCGCGGCTCGCAGCACCCGATTAAAGGTCCCGTTCCCATCCGCGTCCACACGGTGGCGGTCATGCACGTCCTTGGTGCCATCCAGCGACAGTCCCACCAGGAAGTGGTTGTCGTGCAGAAACCGTGCCCATTCATCATCAATCAGCAGACCATTTGTCTGGATGGCGTTAGCCACCTTTGTGTGATGGATGTTGTACCTTTTCTGCACCGCCACCACCTTGCGGAAAAAATCCAGACCGCGCAGGGTCGGCTCACCCCCTTGAAAGCCAAAGGAGCAGTACGCGGTGGCGCATTCCAGAGCTTTCTTTATGAGGACCTCCAAAGTTTCCTCCGACATAAAGCCGTAGGAAAAAGTTTCACGGATGAGCTGCTCATCGTGATAAAAGCAATACTGGCAACGGATATTGCAGCTTCCGGAGGATGGCTTGATCAATAAACTGAGCGACGGCACGGTGATAGTTCCTCCCCCTGGCAAGCGCGGCGTATTTGGCATATCCGTATTTTAACATTTCCGCTGAGCCGTTGTAAAGACTATAAGACAGTGTCGGATTTTGTGCACCTGCAAAGCAGCGCTTTCTCAATGCCGTTACACCGATCTCCAATATTATTCATTTTACCATTGCCGTTGCCAATTGTAAACCGGATTGAAAAGAACAATTCCAGAAAATGTTTTTTGAAAATACTGGATGTAGGCTTTAACCGGAGGAAATCCCACCCCGCCCCTTCCTGTGGACTGCGTCCTGCTCTGTATTGGCAGACGGGAAAACCCCGACCTGCCCCAAACCTTGTCCGGAAACTTCTGGAACCGGCTTGGATGCCGGCGGCTGCAAAGTCCAGCTCATGCAGAGCGGCGTGCAGGTGGATAATTTCATCATCACCACCAACGACGGCAGATACAACTTTGACAAGGCCGCTCCTGGTTGCTGCAATGTGGTTGTCGCCAAAGCGGTAAACGGTAATGAGCAGATGGTCACCATAGGTGTGGATAACTCCTTTATCATTCCCGAGCATATCATCACAGCCGCGGATTATCCGCAGCTCACAGCAGAGGAATGGTCGCGTGACTTTGTGTCCTTTTGCAGCGATGGGGAAGAATTCGCACGGGAGAGCATAGGCATTATAGCGCTTAATGAAGCCGATGAGCCGGTGGCGGGAGCATCCAGCTACTGCCGGAGTTCGAAAGGTATTGAGATACAGGTTGAGACGCGGCCCGACTATCGCCGTCGTGGGCTTGCCACCGTCTGCTCAGCACAGTTAATGCTCGAGTGTATAACCCGGGGCCTTTTCCCAAACTGGGATGCTGCCAATGATACCTCGGCGCGTATCGCCCAAAAACTGGGATATGAACTTAAAGGTAAATATGAGGTTTATAAGTTGTTGTAACAAATCAGAGCCGCTCGTCAAACTCGGCGATGGTGTCATCTTGAGCTTTCAGCACCTTGATGAAGTTTGCCAGCCGCCTGTTCTGCGCTTCCTTCGCGGAAATGGCGGTCAACACCTCATCGTACCGTGCCTTGGCGGTATCGTACCGCTCGATCAGCCCGTTGTAGCGGTGCTGAGCGGCGGCCGGCAAGGCCCCATTTGGCTAGAGCCGGGCTAGCTGTTTGAAGTTCTCCTTCAGCGCTGGATACAGGCCGGTATAGACCCGGTAGAGTTTTTCATACTTTTCTACATTTTCCGGGATAGGAGCCTGCGGCGGATTTACCTTGATCAGATTGGAGCAGGCTTCCTGTACAGAGGGGTACATTCCTGCGCCGACACCGGCCAGAATCGCTGCGCCTAAAGCCGGGCCCTCTTTGGACTGGACGGTCTGCACCGGGCAGTCATAGACATCGGCGAGCATCTGCCTCCAAAAGGGAGAGGTCCCCCCTCCTCCACAGGCCAGCATGGTTTCCGCAGTGACGCCCATCCCGCGCAGAACCTCTATACTGTCCCGCTGGGAATAGGCCACGCCTTCCATCACGGCCCGCAGCAGGTCATGGCGCTGGTGTATGGCGGACAAGCCAAAAAACACGCCCCGGGCATCCGGATCCAGGTGGGGAGTACGCTCACCCATCAGGTAGGGCAAGTAAAACAGTTTATTGCAGCCCACAGGTGAACGGGCAGCCTGCTGATCCATCAGCACATAAGGATCGACACCCATCCCGGCGGCGGTTTCTTTTTCCGCCCCACAGAAGTTGTCCCGGAACCATTTCAGCGAAAGTCCCGCCCCTTGGGTGACGCCCATCACATGCCAGGCGCCCGGCACGGCACAGCAGAAGGTGTGGACCCGTCCCTTGGGGTCGATGGAAAGCTTATCCGTGTGGGCAAACACCACGCCCGACGTGCCCAGGGTGGTGAAGGCCTTGCCGTCCACTACCACGCCAGTGCCTACGGCTGCGGCGGCGTTGTCTCCCGCGCCACCCACCACAGGGGTGCCGGGACGCAGTCCGGTCAGCTCAGCGGCCTGAGCGGTGACTTCGCCGGTAACCTCAGGCGATTCATAAACCTTGGCTAAAAGGCCGGGATCAATATCCAGCTTATCCAGGACTTCCCGGCTCCAACAGCGGTTTGGCACATCTAAGAGCTGCATGCCGGAAGCATCGGAGACTTCCGTGGCAAACTGGCCCGTCAGCATATACCGCACGTAGTCCTTTGGAAGCAGAATATGAGCGCACTGCTTATAAAGATCCGGCTGATTTTCCCGAACCCACAACAACTTGGCGGCGGTAAAACCGGTAAGGGCGGGATTTGCAGTGATCTCGATGAGCCGCTTCCGGCCTACCTTTTCCGTGATGGTGTCGCACTGCTTTCCGCTGCGCTGATCGCACCAGATGATGGAGCGCCTGAGCACCTTGCAGTTCTTGTCCAGCATGACTAAGCCGTGCATCTGTCCGGAAAGGCCCACGGCCTTCACGTCCTTGGGGTCTATGCCGCCGAGGACTTGTCGGAGGGTCCCGACGGCGGCATGCCACCAGTCCTCGGGATCCTGCTCCGCCCAGCCGTTTTGGGGCTGGTATAGAGGGTATTCGATGGTGGCGCTGGCCACCGCATTGCCTTCCCGGTCAAACAGCACAGTTTTTGTGCCGCTGGTTCCCAAGTCTATGCCGATGACGTATTCCATAGATTCAATGCTCCTCTGCTTTAAAAATTCTTCTGGCCGTCGTTTGCCGGGCAGTGCCTAGCCTGTTCCGCCCCGCAATTTCCCATCTTTTCCGCCAAAACAGCTTTGCTCTGTGACAATAGTAGCATATCAAAGCCGAAAAATCCAGTCAAATTGTGCTCTGTTTGTATGCCTTTCTCATTTGCAGAAGAAAGCCGGGGAAGCAGCGGTTTCCCCGGCTTTTAAAATCGTTCTAATTTGCAGTACATGGAGTGTGCAGATTGCTTTTCGCTCCGCATCGATCAGTGTAACTGTGCACAAAATTATAAAGTTAAAAAGCTTTACACTTATTTCTCATAATACTGCAGCAGTATGGATGCCGTTTCGGTGCAAATAACATTGCCCTTTGGGTCGAGAATGCCGCCGCTCCCGCCACTGACGATCTCTTGTTCCACCACCCGCTGCAGGGCGGGAACGGTATATTTGTGGAATTGGTTTCTATCTGTAAAGCTTTTAAACTTGTCGGAGCTTTTTAATTTCCGGCATACCGCCAAAGGAAAGTCATTCAAAATGGGCGGCGTAAATAGTGTGTTTCAAGGAACTTACGACTACTCATTTCAAGCCAGAATTGCATAGCCCATATTGTGTTTGCATCGAAATACCGCCGAAAAGTTTCTACAGATAGCAGTGATGGGGAACTTCTAAAGTCCGTTTACGGGCGGCAAGTATCAGCAACACGCGGCTGGCAGATTCCACCAATACGACATGACGCCAGTAGCAGAGGGTTTTTCGTCTATGAAAAATCCCCAGCTTCGCCAGAGGATTACTCTTGTGTGTCCTTGTATTTTTCACTCCTGTCTGGTACAATAGATGTAAGCTTTTAGTCCTTAAATGTTAGAGTGGAAGCAATGTGATGTATAGAAATGTGCACGGGTGATTGCTTACGTTTTTTAATCGGAAAGAAGGCTTGTATGGTGAACGAAATACTTACGCGAATCAAAGAGAATATTCAGAAAGTGCTGGTCGGTCAGGAACAGGTTACCGACCTGCTGCTGACAGCTCTTTTGGCGGGCGGCCACGTCCTGCTGGAGGATGTTCCCGGTATGGGCAAAACCGTTTTGGCTCGGTCGTTGGCAAAATCTGTGGACGCCGCTTTTGGCCGGGTGCAGTTTACACCGGATCTGCTGCCCTCCGACGTGACTGGCCTGAATTATTTTGACCGGAAACGCGATGAGTTTGTGTTCAGTCCCGGCCCGGTTTTCTGCAATATCCTGCTGGCAGACGAAATCAACCGCGCTACGCCTCGTACCCAGTCCAGCCTTTTGGAGTGCATGGCGGAGGGGCAGGTCACCGTGGACGGTGTTACTCGAAAGCTGGAACAGCCTTTCTTTGTCATTGCCACTCAAAACCCGGTGGAGACTTTGGGGACTTACCCGCTGCCTGAGGCCCAGTTGGACCGCTTCCTCATGCGGCTTTCCATGAACTCGCCCACTCCCAGCCAGGAAACGGCCATTTTGGAGCGCTTCCAGGACAGCGAGCCGCTGCAGGACCTGGAGCCTGTCTGCTCCAAGTCTGAAGTTTCGGCGCTGTGCAAGTCCGTCCGCCAGGTTCCCGTCAGCCCGGTACTGATCCGTTACATCGCCGACCTGGCCCAGGCTTCCCGGAATTTCTCCGGCATTGAGCTGGGCGTCAGCCCCCGTGGTTCCCTGGCGCTGTTCCGGGCATCGCAGGCGTATGCCCTGGTGACCCGGGGCGGGAAGTTTGTCACCCCCGAGGATATCAAGACAGTGGCAGTCCCGGTTTTAGCGCACAGGCTTTCCGTTTCCGGCGTTGGCTCTCAGCTGCAGAAAGACGCGGTGGAGTCCTTGCTGAAATCGGTTCCTGTGCCTACGGAGGTTTGGGAAAAGTAATATGCTTTTGCTTGGTATTCTCCTCCTTCTCTGCCTGTTGTTCCTGCTTGTGCGCTGGCTTTACGACCATCTTTGGAATCGCGGTCTATCCTGCCGCCTGTCCTTCCGGGATGAATACGCTGTTGAAAGTGAAATCTCGGCTTTGACCGAAGTACTCAGTAACCACAAGCTTTTGCCCCTGCCGGTGGTGGAGATTGATTTTCATATGGACAAACGCCTGCGTTTTGCGGATGGAAAAAATTCTTCGGTCAGCGACCAGTCTTACCGCCGCGATGTGTTTGCCCTTGCGCCGCACCAACGGATTACCCGGACTTTGGAATTTCAGTGCACCGGTCGTGGGTATTTCCGTATTGAACAGGCGGGGATTACCGCCCTGAATTTGTTCCTTACCCGGAAATATTTGACATCCCAGGTGCAGTTTACCGAATTTTATGTGCTTCCCCGTCCGGTCCCTACCGCGCAGATTTCTATTCCTTTTTCGCAGATTATGGGGATTTTGCTCAGCCGGAAAAAGATTTATGATGACCCCTTCGAATTTGCCGGCCTGCGGGAGTATTCCCTGGGGGATCCCATGAAATACATCAATTGGAAAGCTACCGCCCGGGCGGGGGAACTGCTGACAAACCTGCATGAGTCCACCCTTTCCCAAACGGTGACGATTTTGGTGGATATGGAAGGGGTTGGGGCACGCAGCGCCGATTGGCTCAACGAAGCGGCGGTGCGCATTGCCTGTTCTCTTGCGGAGAGATTGCTACTGTCAGGAATCGAGCTGAACTTGTACAGCAATGGGCGGGATGTCCTGGCCGGGGATCAATGGAAACTGGAGCACGTTTCCGGTGCGGGTAGTCTGCTGCCTGTGAAAAAGAAATTTGCCTGTCTGCAGGCGCGGAATGACTTGCCGCCGATTTGCTCCTGCCTTCCGGAAGCCGTCCCCGCCCGGCGCTCCGGGGAAGAAGGTAGCCTTTTAGTGCTGGTTTCCAAGTCTCAGCGCCCTGAGGATTTAAAGATATTCGCCGAGCTTACCGGGAAGGAAAAAGGCGTTTATATTATTCCTTACAAATCGGAGCATGATCAGCTTCCTGCTCCTGAAACAATCGATTTAATTTGGATGGAGGTGTGACGGATGGCGAAAAAAATTGCCGAAGCGACAAGCTGGAGGGCGTTGCTTTCCTCTAACAGCCGCATCCTGTTACTGCGCCTTCTGGCCCGGTTCCATTGCGCGCTGGTTGCGGCGGTCCTCTGCGCCGGTGTGTTCGAATTTTTCGGAACTATGGATATTTTCCCGTCCCTGTTACCGCCACAGACAGTCTATCTGCGGGGGCTACTGTTTGCGATTCCCGTTGCCCTCAGCGATTACGCCGCAAGGAAACTGCCCGCTTTATGGCAGTATTTGCTGGCGGCAGTGGCGATTACCGCCCTATCCTGGCTGCTGCTGGGACATGTTGGCGGGGCGGCACTGGGAGCGCTTCTCTGCTTTTTCCGCGGATGGAACCGGATCGTGGAGGAAAAAGAGCGTTCCGCCTTTGACACTCCCTCTTATTGGGTGCTGCTGGTATTTCTGCTGACGTTCCTATTCAGTGCTTTCCAGGGACTGCCGATTCTGCAACGGCTTTCCTTGATTTCCGGGGCCGTATATTTTTTGATCTGCCTGGCTTTTCGCAGCTTAGAGCGGCTGGAGAAATATTTGGTGCTCAATCGGGATATGTCCGCGTTGCCTGCCCGCAGAATTCAAAGAATCGCCGGCGGCGCATTCTGCATTGCCTTAGTATTCAGCGCTGTTTTGCTGCTCCCTGTGGCGTTTGGGGCATCCGGAGAAATTCGCTTGGATCTTCCGGAATGGCATCACGCCCAAACAACACCTGTCATCGAGGAATCGGAAACGGCCATCACAGCTCCAGCGCAGTCGATGGAAGCACTTTTTGGAGAGACGAAAGCTTCCAGCTGGCAAATCCCGGCGTTTGTCTCCTATCTGCTTTACGCACTAGCGGCAGGAGTAATTGCTGTGCTGGCTCTTTACGCAGCCTATAAGCTGGTCAGACATTTCCGGGCTTCTTATACGGACAGCCGGGATGTAGTCCAGTTTTTAGGTTCAAACACGCAGGAGGAAATGTCCCACGAGGGGGAAACGATGAAAAAGCGCCTTGCCTTTTTGGACCGTTCCCCCAATGCGGCGATCCGGCGGCGCTATCGGAAGCAGGTTCTGAGAGCGGCGCAGGAGCCGCCTAAGCCTTGGCAGTCTCCTGCGGAAATTGAAGTCTCGGCCGGCATTGCCGCTCCGGAGCTTCACGCTTTGTATGAAAAAGCGCGCTATGGATCCACACCTTGCACCCAGGAAGAACTGCGCTCCTTGAAGTCCGTAAAGCTCGGTAAAGAAAAAACTTGATTTTTCCGTCGGATTGGCTTATAATATTTTTGCTGTGTTACATACTTGCCGGTGTGTCGGAATTGGCAGACGAGACAGACTCAAAATCTGTTATCCGCAAGGGTGTGTGGGTTCGAGTCCCACCACCGGCACCATATCGAGTGTTCATAACAGATCTGAGTTATGGACACTCGATTTTTCTGCACTTTCGTTGATCTTCTCCTCATGTAGGCCGCAGGTATCTCCCGCGGCTTTGTGCTTTTATACCGAGAATGCTTTGGGGATATGGCAGAGGACTGGTTTGCCTATACCGATAACTACGGGACATCAGAGGAGAAAGCCTTTGTTGCGTATTTCCATGGGTGTGTTGCTGATTTTCGGAAGATATATAACCGCATCTACCTTGTAAGAAACGAGCGTGAATTCCACATTTACTCATTTGATGATGGCGAACGCTTCGAGCCGGACTACGTTCTTTTCCTTCAAAAGGATAAGACGGACGGGTTTGAGCAGATTCAGATTTTTAT
>CAYSQF010000046.1:0-15643 GCA_964433105.1 uncultured Acutalibacter sp. | reverse complement strand
CGTCATACCCCCTTCTTTAACAACTATCGTCCTCAGTTCTATTTCCGTACCACCGATGTGACCGGCGTCATCACTCTGCCCGAGGGCACCGAAATGTGCATGCCCGGCGACAACGTTGTAATGGATGTTGAGCTGATCACCCCCATCGCTATCGAGGAAGGCCTGCGTTTCGCTATCCGTGAAGGCGGCCGTACTGTAGGATCCGGAGTTGTAACCGGTATCAACCAGTAATTATAGCGCATTATGCGGCTTTATAAGCTGCGCCATTCCAAGGCACGTACTAAGGGATTTTTCCCCTGGTACGTGCCTTTTTTGGAGACCGTCTCATATTGGGATGAGTTTCCGGAAAGCGGAACCTTGTTGTGGCGGGGGTTTTGCTGTTTTTTGACGCTTTCCCTGTTTTGTGGCATTGACAACGGGGCGGGAGAAAGCTATAATAAAATTTACAAGAAATTGAATAAATCCTTATCAAGAGTGGCAGAGGGACAGGCCCTGTGATGCCCGGCAACCTGCGAAAAGCGCTTATCGTTTTCCGCAAGGTGCTAATTCCTGCGGTGCGATACCGGAAGATGAGGCGAAAATAGATGCCCTCGTTTTTCGAGGGCACTTTTTATTGTACCGCGCGGTTTCCCAAAAGCGATTTTTGACATTTTCCCGTTGAGAATGTGTCTGCAAGGGTAATTGCGCGGGATCACACCATAGGATTTATTCGCTAAACGCAGGCGGGCACGATTCCCTCGTGCCTAGGAAAGGAGCTTTTTTATGAAACTGTTTACTTCAGAATCGGTTACAGAGGGCCATCCGGATAAGCTCTGCGACCAAATTGCCGACGCGGTGTTGGATTCTATTTTGTCCCAGGACCCGGAAGCCCATGTAGCCTGTGAGGTCACTGCCGCTACTGGTATGATTCACGTAATGGGGGAGATCACTACAGAGTGCTACGCTGATATCCCCGCCATTGTGCGGCAGGTGGTCAAAGAGGTCGGCTATGACGACCCGGCCTGCGGTTTTGACGGCAATACCTGCGGTGTCCTCACCTCGATCGACAACCAGTCTCCTGACATCGCCCTGGGTGTCAATGAATCCTTGGAAGCGAAAAATGGGGAAAAGGACGAAAACAGTCTGATCGGCGCCGGGGACCAGGGGATGATGTTCGGCTATGCCTGTAGCGAGACCCCGGAGCTTATGCCCCTGCCTATTTCCCTGGCCCACAAGCTGGCAAAGCAGTTGGCGGCCGTGCGCAAGGACCACACTCTGCCCTATCTGCGGCCCGATGGCAAAACTCAAGTTACCGTGGAATATGACGGTAACCAAGTAAAGCGGGTGGACGCCATCGTCATTTCCACTCAGCACGATGAGAACGTAAAGCTGGAGAAGCTGAAAAAGGATCTGATCAAGTTTGTGATTAAGCCGGTAGTGCCTTCTGAATTGGTGGACAAGCGCACGCGTATCTACATCAATCCCACCGGCAGGTTTGTCATCGGCGGCCCCCTGGGGGACAGCGGCCTGACCGGTCGGAAGATCATTGTGGACACCTATGGTGGGTTTGGCCGACATGGCGGCGGCGCGTTTTCCGGGAAGGATCCGACCAAAGTGGATCGTTCCGCAGCCTATGCTGCCCGTTGGGTGGCAAAAAACATTGTTGCCGCCGGGCTTGCGCAGAAGTGCGAGGTACAGTTGGCCTATGCCATTGGCGTGGCTCATCCCGTTTCCGTTATGGTTGATACCTTTGGCACCGGCAAGATCAGCGATGAGCGGCTTGCCCAGGCAGTGAACGAGGTGTTCGACTTGCGGCCCACGGCGATCATCAACCGTCTGGATTTGCGCAGGCCGATCTACCGCCAGTTGGCGGCTTACGGCCATATGGGCCGGGAGGATCTGGGCGTTTCCTGGGAACAGACCGACCGGGTGGAAGAACTGCTGGAAGCTTTAAAATAAAAATTGCTGTGTGACGGAAACAGTCCGGTGGTGGGAAGAATTTCCTGTCACCGGACTGTTTCTGTTTTATTTATTTTTACACTTTTTTATGTTAGAAATTCCAACTTCCCGCTGTCAGGGTGTGGCAGGTTCCGTCAGGCAGGATCAGTTCCGCTTCGCAGTCAAACGGAACAACCACAGAATACAGAAGCTTTTCCCCATCGTATCGCCATTCTGCCTGATAACGGCCTGCCGCCGAATCCAATGATGCTTTGGCCCAGCGAATCCTGGGGTCAGGCATAGGGCGTATGATCGCTTTTTTATAGCCGGGCGCATCCTCGCAAGGATTCAGGCCGCAGAGGTTCCGGTACATCCAATCGGCAATAGAGCCATAGGCGTAATGGTTTAAGCTGTTCATTCCCGTGCCGCTGATCGAACCGTCCGGCAGGATGGAATTCCACCGTTCCCAAATGGTAGTGGCTCCCATTTTTACCTCGTATAGCCAACTGGGGTAATCCTCGTTCAAAAAAAGGGTGTAGGCCAGGTCATTGGCGCCGTTGTCGGACAGGACGCGGCACAGGAAGGGCGTGCCGCAGAAGCCGGTGTTCAAATGCAGGTCGTTCTTTTCCAAAAGCTCTTTGAGAAGCCCCAGCGTCTTATCCCGGCAGCCTGCGGGATACAAGCCGAAGAACAGGCTGAGCACGCAGGCGGTCTGTGTGAGATGGATCTTGAAGGAACCGTCCTGCTCAAAGTACTCCGAAAGGAACGCCGCCTTAATTTTTTCACACAGCGCCTGATATTCTCGCCAATCCCCGTCCAGTCCCAAAGCTTTTGCAGCCTTGGCAGTGAGCAAAGTGGAATAGTAATAAAACGCGGTGGCGGTGTAATGCAGATCGGTTGCGCCAAAGGGGTTTTGGGTGTCCCCGTCCTCCCGGTCCAGGGCAAGCCAGTCGCCCAGCTGTTCGCCCCGGAGCCACAGGCCCCGGTCCCCGTCCAGCCTGTCGTCTTTCCGGATGCGCTCCACCCAGGTTTTCATCACCGGGTATTCCCTGCGCAGCAGATTGATGTCACCGTAATTTTCATAGACCGCCCAGGGGATCATGGTGGCGGCGTCGCTCCAGATGGCGCATCCGGCGGTGTTGTTTTTCACCCAGGAAAACTCCTTGTCGCTTTCGTCCACGTGCGGGGAAGGTACAAAGAAGGGAACAGAGCCGCCATAATGCTCCTGCTCATGTTGGATATTTCGCGCGAAGTGATGGAAGAAGGCGGGCATATATAGATTTTTGCAGGCCGTGCCGGAAATGATGGCCGCGTCCCCGGTCCAGCCCAGCCGTTCATCCCGCTGGGGGCAGTCCGTGGGGATGTCCAGAAAATTGTCATATTGACCCCAAAGAGCGTTTTGGAATAGCCGGTTTACCCGGGGATTGTCGGTTTCAATGGAGCCGATGGGGTTCACGTCCGATCGGATGTGGCAGGCGGTGAAATCTTCCCTGCGCACGTTCTCTACACCCTCCACCTTCACATACCGGAAACCGTAAAAGGTAAAATGGGGCCTGGTGCGGGTTTCAGCGCCGTCACAGGTATAGAGGTATTCCGCCTTTGCACCGCGCAGATTTTCCCGATAGAAACAGTCATTTTGCAGGACCTCACCGTAGGTCAGCTTGATCTGACTTCCCGCCGACTCTCGGGCGTTAAATTCCACCCAGCCTGTCATGTTTTGTCCAAAATCCAGCACGGTTTCCCCCGCGGGGGTGTGCAGGATCTCCACCGGTGAAAACTCCTGCTTTTTTAATATTTTCGGGCTGAGGCGCGGGACCAGCGGCCGGGTTTCTTCCCGGATTACCACGCCGCTCCCGGTAGAGGTGCAGCCCGGCTCGGACCAACCGGGCGTTTTCATCCGAGCGTCAAAATGCTCGCCATCGTAAATGTTGCTGAATGTGACGGGGGAGCGGTAGCTTTTCCAGCTTTCATCGGTGGGAACCACGGTTTCCGTGCCGCCCTTGTATGTAATGTGCAGCTCGCAGATGGCCTGCATTGTGTCGCCAAACAGGTTGTGGTAACGGTCAAAGACAATATCTCCCTTGTACCAGCCCGGTCCCAAGGAAAGGCCGATCGCGTTTTTCCCGGTGCGCAACAGGCCCGTCACGTCAAAGGTTTGGTATTCAAGGTTGGCATCGTAGCAGTGGAAGCCTGGGAGCAGATATTCATCGCCCGCTTTCTGACCATTGATTTCCATTTCGTAAATGCCAAGCCCGCAGACGTAGGCCCTGGCGGAAAGGATTTCTCCAGTCAAAATAAATTCCTTTGCCAACAGGGGCTGGACCTCATTGTCCTCAAAGTCTGCTGCGATCCAGCTTGCCTGCCACGGCTCTTCCATTTTTGAGGTTTCAAACCAGGAGTCGGCAGAAGCCGTGTCGCCGCCGTCTCCCCAAACCGTTACGGCCCACTGATATCTGGTGCGGGCGCTGAGGGAAACAGGGGCTTCAAAGCCCAAGGAAGAAATATCCTCCCGCTTCCCGCTGTTGTAAATTTCCGTCCCGTCCGTCAGTTGTACGGTGATTTGAGCGGCAGCCTGCTTTTTGTCGGAGGTTTCCTCCGCCACCCAGGAAAAAATGGGCTTTCCAAGTTCCAGCCCCAGCGGGGTTTCCACATGATTGGTGCGTAAATGGGTCAGTTTCAAAACAACTCTTCCTTTCTGAGAATATTTTTAGGGCGGCATGTGCGCCGCCAGGATCCGTTTTTCTTATTAATCCCAGTAATGAGGCAGCAGATCCTTTACAGGGACTGCGGTGTGCTCCGCTACAAGCACTTGGGCGTCGGGATTGCCCAGCTGCATCAGAAGCTCCCGGCATCTGCCGCAGGGGGGCATGATCTGCTTATCCCAGCCCACGGCTACAATTTTTTCCACCCGGCGTTCCCCGGCGGTGAGCATGGCGGCAATGGCGGCATGCTCCGCGCAGAAGCCTAGGCTGCAGGCAGTGTCGATACATACGCCCCGGTAAATTTTCCCGGTGTCCGTTTCCAATGCGGCAGCTACGCCGCCCGCTTCCACGCTTTCGGAGATTTTCCGGGGATCCAGCACCTCTAAAGCCGCCTGGTACAGCGCTTCAAATTCCATTTTCATGTCCTCCCAAACCCGCGTGCGAGTTTTTTATATCTATCAGCATACCGCAAAATGGCCGAAAAAGGAAGAGATATTTCAAAAAAAGTGGAAACCCTGCTTTCTTTCACCAGGAACCGGAGCGGTTCATAGAATAAAAGAGCCGCCGAAGAAGTCCCGTGGCGTATTTGGCGGCAAGTAAACGTAGAGGAGGCAAAAGGCTTGAACATACTTGTGGGTGCCATGTGCGTGATCCTAATGGTGCTGGGGGCGGCGGAGCTGGTTCGGCTGCTGGTGTTCTGGTGGACAAAATCCCTGACGGAGAAAAAATTTACCGTGGTGGTGTCTCCAGAAAGCGGTGAGGAGTGCGAATGCGTTTTGCGCACGGCGCTGGAGCGAATCCACTGGCTGGATCTAAAAGGTCCCTGCCAGCTGATCTGCCTAAATTCCACCGGCGATGAGGAGATCGATAAAATCTGCCGACTGCTGAAGCTCCGCTACCCCTGTCTCAGGGTTTGCAAACCGGAAAATTTGTTGTATAATTTAGAAGAGACAAATTGGTAGCCGCGTTCATGTGCGGCGTGGGTGAAAGGAAAGTGCCAGGTGGCGGAAAATCAAAGCGGGCTTTTGGAACTTTCCGGTACGGTGGAACATGTGGTGTACCACAATGACCGGAATCAATATACTGTGCTGGAAATGGCGGCGGGGGATGGGCTGGTCACAGTAGTGGGGGCGTTCCCTTTCGTCAGCGAGGGGGAAGAACTGCACGTGTACGGCACCTGGAGCAGTCATCCTTCCTTTGGAGATCAATTTAGGGCGGAAACCTTTGAGCGCGCCCGCCCCGCCACTACCGCCGCCATGCTAAAGTATTTGTCCTCCGGGGCTGTGAAGGGAGTAGGCCCTGCCATTGCCCGGCGGATCGTGGATGCTTTTGGCGCCCAGGCCCTTACCGTCATTGAAAATGAGCCGGAGCGTCTGGTTCAGGTCAAGGGAATCACAAAGGAAAAGGCCGCGGAGATCAATCAGGAACTGAAACGGGTGTACGGCATTCGAGAACTGATGGCCTTCCTGGGCGCTTACGGCGTGCGGCCCGAGGAAACAGTGCTGGTGTGGAAGCAGTTTGGGGAAGGATCTGTAAGCTGTATCCAGGACGACCCCTACTGCCTGTGCGGCGAGGGGATGGACATCAGCTTTACCATTGCCGACACCATTGCCGAATCTATGGAAATGCCCCGGGATGACATGGGCCGGGTACAGGCCGGGGTGCTCTATGTGATGCGACATAACCTGGACAACGGTCACACCTGCTTGCCGGCGGATAAGCTCTGTCCCGCGGCGGCCCAGATGCTGGGCGTAGAATCGGATGCCGTGCAGGACGCGGTATATACCCTGTGCCAGAGCTTTCAGCTGGTGTGCGAAAATTTCGGCGGCCGGGAGTTCCTGTTCCTGCAAAAGCAGCATGTTTCGGAGGAGTACATCGCCGCCCGGATGAACGCTATGCTTCGTATGCCGCCCCAGATGGTGGGCGGTGTGGATCTGCAGATTCAGGCCATTGAGGAAGCCCGGGGCATTTCCTACGCGGAAAAGCAAAAGGAAGCGATTCGCGCCGCACTGAACCAAGGCGTGCTGATCCTTACCGGCGGCCCGGGAACCGGTAAAACCACCACACTAAACGCCATCATTCACATTTTGAAATGCGCCGGGGAGAAGGTGTTTTTGGCGGCTCCCACCGGTAGGGCGGCGAAACGGATGAGCGAGCTGACCGGGGAAGAAGCCAAGACCATCCACCGCATGCTCCAGGTGGACTGGGACGAGCGGGATAACCCGATGTTTACCAAAAATGAACGCAGTCCCCTGGAATGTGACTGCCTGGTGATCGACGAACTTTCCATGGTGGATTCCTACGTGTTTGAAAGCGTCCTGCGGGCGCTGCCGCTTTCCTGTCGGCTGATCCTGGTGGGGGACAGCGACCAGCTCCCTTCGGTGGGGGCGGGAAACGTGCTGGGAGATCTAATCGCGTCGGGACAATTCCCCACGGTTCAGCTGAAGGAGATTTTCCGCCAGTCCATGGAAAGCCTGATCGTACTCAGCGCCCACCGCATTGTAGAGGGAAAGCTCCCCGAGCTTCGACGGCATGACAGCGACTTTTTTTTCCTTCCCCAGGAGGAACCTGCGGAAGCGGCAAAGCTGATCGTGTCCTTGTGCGCTGCCCGTCTGCCAAAAAGTTATGGGTATTCCCCGGTGTCGGATATCCAGGTGCTTTGCCCCGGCAGGAAGGGTGAACTTGGCACCGTGGAATTGAATAAGCTTTTGAGGGAATCCGTGAACCCGCCCTCCCGGGAAAAAACGGAAGTGAGGATCAATGGTTCCCTGTTTCGCCTGGGCGACAAGGTGATGCAGGTGAAAAACGACTATGACCTGCCCTGGACCCGGGACGACGAAACGCCTGGGGAAGGCGTTTTCAATGGGGATATGGGCGTGATCACGGAAATCGATAAGCCAGGTGGGGCCATGCATGTCAGGATTGACGACAAGGATGTGCTTTATGACTTTGAGCGGGCAGGGAACGAACTGGAGGCCGCCTATGCGGTTACAGTGCATAAAAGCCAGGGGAATGAGTTTACGGCGGTGATAATCCCTGTACTCCGCCCGCCGGCCCAGCTTTGTTACCGCAATCTGCTGTACACCGGCGTGACCAGGGCAAAGAAGCTTTTGATCCTGGTGGGGCAGCAGGGCGTGATAGAGGCCATGATCGAAAACGACAGGAAAACCCGGCGCTACACGGGTCTTGCCCATTTCCTGGATCGACAGGCGAAATACAGCCCGCTAGGCGGTGCGAAAAGCGAATAAATCAAACCGGCCGGCGGTCCTTTGAGGATCGCCGGTCGGCATTTTGTACGTTTATCCCCCGTTTCCCACCTGGTCCTTTGAAAAGGTGTTTCGGTACTGGTCGGGGGTCTGGCCGATGTTCTTGCGGAAAATACGGCCAAAGTAGCTGTAATCGCTGAATCCTACCCGGGCCGCCACTTCTTTTATGCTCAGGGAGCTGGTGCTCAGCAGACGGCAGGCATTTTCCAGCCGAAGCTTTTTGAGAAAACTCAAAATGGTGTCCCCAGTGTGTTTTTTAAACAGCTCACAGAGATAATTTTCAGAGAGGAAAAATTTGGAAGCAAGCTGCCCCAAAGAAAGGCTGAGCTTGTAATTTTCCCCGAGATAGGCCTGTAGGGATGCCACGGTGGGGTGAGAGGCATAGAAAAACTTGCCGTAGAAGGATGCGGAAGCCTCCCGGATCATCTTCCCCAGCTCCGCTGCACTGGAATGGGGCAGACTCCAGCCTATTGCCGCTTCCGGGGCGCGTTGTTCCTGGGTGGAGAGAAACCATGCGGCACCGGGGAATCCCACGATCTCCAGGGGAAAGGCGTTCCATCCGGCAGGGCATGCGCTTTCGGTTTCAGAGAACCGCACAAAGCAGGTTTGACCCGGCAGATGTCTTTCAGTCAACTGCGCAATGGCCGAATTCAAACTCTCCCGGTTTTCCGGGTCGAGCCGTAGGAGCCGGACGGCGTGCTTTTGATCCAGGCGCTCTTTTAGCCGTAAAACCGTTTTTGCCACCTCGTCTGCGCCCAGGGGTTTGAGCACATATCCCACAGCACCGTAGTTGATGGCTTTACGGGCCACTTCAAAATCGCTGTAAGCGCTGACGATGATGAATTCCACGTCCTGCCCCAGATGTTCCCGGACCTGGGAGAGCATCTCGATCCCATTGAATTTTGGCATGCGGATATCGGTGCAAACTGCGTCCGGCTTCTTTTCCGCGATCTCCCGCAGGGCCTGTTCACCGGAAGAGCAGCGCCCGCAGATTTGGAATCCATATTCTTCCCAGGGAATGATCTCTTCCAGGCCGATCAGGGCCCACGGTTCATCATCCACCAAGATCATTTGGTACATATTTGCTCCTCCTAAATTTTCCGCGTTTCCTTCCGGGCATTGTCAGGCCTGAAATGGCGGCAGGGCGGGGGCTCCGGGAATGGTCAGCTCCACCGAGGTGTAATATCCTTTTCTTGAGCGGAACCGAATGTGAAAATGGTCGCCGAAGGTCAGCTTCATACGTTGGAAAATGTTGTGCAGGCCAATGCTACTTCTGCCTTCTGTCGGTTCACCCGCACCGGTGCGCATCCGATGCTCCAGGGCGTCCAGCTCCTTCTGATCCATGCCGGAGCCGTTGTCTGTTACGCGGACCACTAAAGCGCCGTTTTCCTTTGAAAAGGCCTGAACCAAAATGTGGCAGCCCGACTCCCGGTCGGCAAAGGCGTGGTTGATGGCGTTTTCCACAATGGGCTGGAGGATCATGGAAAGCATGGTGTGCTCCAGCACCGCCGGATCGGCGGAAACCCGCAAGGAATACCGTCCAGGAAAGCGGATACGGATCACTGCGAAATAGCTTTGCACATGGGAAAGCTCCTGGGAAAGGGTGACGATCGTCCCGGAGTGCAGGGAATAGCGGAAGGTGAGGGCCATGGAGGAAATCAAGGTTTCCATGTCGTTTTCCCCGCTGCTGTGCGCCATGGAGCGCATGCATTCCAGAGTGTTGAACAGGAAATGGGGGTTGATCTGGCTGCGGTAGCCCATGATTTTCGCCTGGTTCTGCGCCTGGATGGCTTGGTGCAGCCGCTGCTGGGTCTGCTGTTCCTTTTGAAACGTCTCGTTGAGGCGGTCTAGCATGTGGTTGGTAGAGCGTGCAATGGTGTTCAGTTCGGTAAGCTGCGGTTCCTGAATGTGCGTGAGGGAAGTGCTTCGGGTATCATAGTTCAGCCGGTTGATGTCGTCGGTGATCTGCTGGATGCTCTTGTTGATGGTGAAAATGAGGAAAGAGAGGAAAGCTGCCACCAGCACCATTGCACCGCAAAGGGGCAGAAGGCCCTGGTTCATAGAGCGGAGCGCCTGAGCGGTAATCTCGGTTTCCGGGATAAAGTAGATAAAATCCCAATACCGCTCCGGCATGGAGATACGGGTAGTGAAATATTTTACGCCGTTGTGAGCTAAAGTCCCCCGCCCTTCCTGAATCTCCGCCAGCATGGCTTTTTCCTCTTTATCTAAGGAACGGGTAGAAGAAACAATGCCCCCGCTGTACAGCAGAACCGCCGTTTCCCGGCTTTCCGCCTCCTCGTTGTCCCCGGCGATCTGTCGGGTGATTTGATCCATGTCGCAGAGGACGGCGGCTACAATGCGGTTGGTGGGGTAGTAGGAATCCACAGAGTAAATGGGTACACAGTAAAATACGTAAGGACTGCCGTCGCTTTTGGGTACCTGGGCAAAAAACGGGCGACTGATTGTAACGTCTTTATTCAGCATGCGGCTGCGCAGCAGTTTATTGAAAGCTTCTGTCCCCTGGATATCGGCGTACAGGTGCCTGCCGTTATAGGAATACAGGCAAATGTTCACGCATTTGTTGGAAAGCTGCTTTACGGTGTTCAAATAATCTTCGGCGGGGGAAAAGCTTTGGATAACCAGTTCGGGGTCATCGGCGGTCAAATACCGCTGCACAGCGGTGGAATATCCCACCATCCGGGCCACTGTTTCATAGCTGTCGAACATGTCCGTCAGCTCGTCCTGCATTTTGCTGCCCACCACGATAAATTCCTCGTAAGCTTCGTTTTGGGATTCCTGCCAGGAATTCCAAAACGACTGCACGGTGATGGTGGCCATGCCAATGAGAGAAGCGACCAGGCAGATCATCAGCCTGCCGGTCAATGAAAACCAGATTTTCTTAAGTTTGCTGCGCACCTTTTCCCCTCCCACAAATCGGGCCGACCAGTAAAGCGGTGGATAACCGGACCTCTATCGGCATATTACCATAAAAAGAGCCAACATAATAGAAAAATTTGTAAAAACCGTAAGATTGTCCGGTGAAAACCGAATTTTGTTACTATATTATGGACAAACGTCGTGCTAGGATAATTACGGCACATTGGAAACTATGACAAGGAGGAGATCAAGCGATGGAAATTCCCAACCAGGAGCTGGAAAAATCCGGCGGCTTTAAGGTCAAAGCCAAAAAGCTGGGAACCGCCATTTGGAAAAACCGCGCCATTTACACCCTGCTGATTCCGGGGCTGGTGTGGTATTTCATTTTCGCTTACATGCCGATGGGCGGACTTTCCCTGGCCTTCAAGCAGTACAAAGCCAATTTGGGTATTTGGGGCAGCCCCTGGGTCGGTTTCGCAAATTATGAATACGTGTTTCGTGACGCAGCGTTCTGGAAAGCCCTGTGGAGAACAATCTATATCAACTTGGGCCGTATGGTATTCCAGTTCCCTGCCCCGATCATCATGGCACTGATCCTCAACGAGTTCAGAATGCGGCGGTATAAGCGGGTCCTGCAGACAATATATACTTTCCCGCATTTCCTGTCCTGGATCATTGTTGCCAGTATCGCCACCAATGTCCTGTCTATGGACGGCCTGGTGAATCAAGTGATCATGGCTTTCGGCGGAGACCCTGTCAATTTTCTGGGGACTCCCGGCATGTTTGTGCCGATGTTGTACTTTACCGATATCTGGAAGTACGCCGGCTATGGTTCTATCATTTACTTAGCCGCCATTTCCGGTATTGACATGGATCAGTATGAGGCGGCGGATATTGACGGTGCCACCCGAATGCAGAAGCTGTTCCGCATTACCCTGCCGAATATTATGCCCACGATCATCGTCATGTTTATCATGACCACAGGATCGATCATGTCCATGGGCTTCGACCAAATTTTCAACATGCAGAATGCGGCTGTAAAGGAAGTTGCCGAAGTTCTGGATATGTACATTTACCGCATCACTTTCCAATCTGCCGCAGATTTTTCCTTCTCCACGGCAGTATCCCTTTTCCGCTCTGTACTTAACATGCTGTTCCTGGTGTTGGCGGACCGCGGCTCCAGACTCATGGGCGGCAATGGACTGTTCGGTTGAGAGGGGGATTGAAAATTATGGAAAATACAAAAAAATTAGCCAAAAGGAAAAAAATAGACGCGGTAGACGTGATCCTTTTTATCATCCTGACCGTATGGGGGCTGGCGATCCTTCTGCCCTTTATCAACGTAATTGCCATTTCCTTCTCCAGCTATAAGGAATACCTGGAAACGCCCCTGCTGATGTTCCCAAAAAGTCCGACGCTGAATTCCTATAAGGAGTTGATCGAGGATGGCCGAATCTGGGTGGGCTACCGCACCACCTTGACCATTCTAGTGATCGGCGTACCGCTCAGTTTATTCCTTACGGCTTCTATGGGCTACGCGCTGAGCCGCCGGAACTATCCGGGCAAAAAGTTGATTTTGCTGCTGGTGCTGTTTACTATGATTTTCCAGGGCGGCATTGTGCCCCTTTACTTGGTGATGAAAGACCTGCACCTGACCAACACCATCTGGTCTGTCATCCTGGCATCCGGCATGAACACCTTTTATATGATTCTGATGTACAACTACTTCCAAAGCCTGCCGGATTCCCTGATAGAATCCGCCCGGTTGGACGGCGCGGGGGAGTGGACCATTTTGTTCCGGGTCGTGCTGCCCCTTTCTCTGCCGATCATTGCCACGGTTGTGCTGTTTTACTCTGTGGACAAGTGGAACGAGTGGTTCAATGCCATGATCTTTGTCCGAAAAGCAGAGATTCAGCCGCTGCAGTTGGTGCTGCGCTCCATGATTATGGATTCTCAGGTTCAGGACGAAGCCAGCGCCCTTGTCTCCATTGAGAACCGGCCCTTTACCAACGGCATTAAAATGGCGGCGGTTGTGGTCACTATGGTACCGATTATGTGCGTGTATCCCTTCCTGCAAAAACATTTTGCAAAGGGCGTCATGGTGGGAGCCATCAAAGCGTAAGGCCATTTCGCCGGGTTTCCGGCGCGGCAAATATTTTTAATTGTTTTTTTGAAAGGAAGAGAAAGCTATGAAACGTACCAAGAAATTGGCCGCTCTGCTGATGTGCCTGGCTTTGGTTCTGGCGACTGCCGCTTGCAGCGGCGGGAACAACTCCAGCACCGATTCCACATCATCTAAGACAGAGAGTGCTTCGGCCAGCTCCACTGCGTCCACGGATTCCGAGGTGTCTACAACATCTACGGCTTCCACCGACGATTGGTTCGCCGGCAAGGACTTCAGCGAAAAACAGACCATCAGTTTTGCTTCTTACCAGATTGAAGACGGCCGCGATTACACCGCCGGTGACGACTGGGTAAAGGATTGGACCGACAAGTTCAACGTGGAATGGGACATCACTTCCCTGACATTTGAAAACGCTGCCGAGCGTCTGCGCGTTTGGATCAACTCCGACGACATGCCCGACTGGTGTGTTTGGGACTATAACCACGGCGAAGCGTCCAACTATGTGGATCAGGGCCTGGTAAAGATGCTTCCTGAGGGCTGGAAGGATCAATATCCCTATTTGGCGAAAGCGGCTAACGACAGTCCGATGGCCAGCATGGCCGAAGAAGCCTTTGGCGGCACCTACTTCCTATTCCGCCCTATCTACTCCAACAATCGCCCCACCGAGAAATTGACCACCCACATGTCCCTGTTCCTAAGGAAGGACTGGGGTGAAGCCGCCGGCGCGGAAGTCAAGTCCGTAATGACGCTTTCCGAGGTCATGGATTACGCCGCAAAGGTTAAGGAGGCAGATCCCGGAAATATTGGCTCCAGCTTTGCCCCCATTGCCTGTCGATCCGGCAACCTGGGCTATATGATTCAGGCTTACAACACCTGGTCCGGTATTGCCGGTACCCCTTATTACCTGGGCGAAGACGGTCAGTATCATTGGGGCCCTGCCGACCAGTCCACTCTGGAAGCCTTGAAGCTTCTGAATCAAGCCTATCAGGACGGCCTGATTGACCCTGAATTCTACACTATCCAGTCTCCTGACGATTACGGCATGTTCTATACCGCCGGTACCTCTGCTGCTGTTGTGGCCGAAGGTATCGTTTCCAACCTGCAGGATTTCGAACAGCACATGAAAAACGATTTGAATGTGGATTTTGAAAATGACGTGCAGGTGGTCACCATGACCGATGAGGAAGGCAACTTCCACGGCTCTCCGAACACCAACTTCTGGGCAGTCAACATTTTCTCTCCCCACATTGAGGACGCAAAGATGGAACGTATCCTTGACATGCTGGATTATTCCTGCACCGATGAGGGCCAGCTGAAGATCCGACTGGGTATTGAAGGCGTTGACTGGGACTATGATGAGAACGGTGAGCTTGTCTCCTATTTGAGTGCAGATGACAATATTTGGGACAAATATGCTCTGCTGCCGGTGTATGTAAACATGATGATCCTGTCTGATGACTTCCAGTTTGAGAATCCTGTTTACAGCCAGAGTCTGCGCGATCTCGCAAAGCAGATCCACATTGACCACCAGGAAAATTCCACGGATGAAACCTTCCCACTGGAGCCTGATTGGACTGTAACGCTCCACGATTCGCAGGCCTTAAACCTGGCCTCCATGGACTACGGTGACGAGTATGCCAACCTGATTGTGAAGGACGGCGATATCGAAGCCAACTGGAATACTTGGGTAGAGGAAAAGATGCCCACTATCCAGCCTGTTCTGGACGAATTGAACGCCAAGATCGGACAGTAAATAATCTTACGGAAAGCCGTGGATTCCCATGCAGCCGCCAAATCGTGTATTTTGCCTGGCGGCTGTTGCGGGGATGCGCGGCTTCCCCGCAGTAAGGAGTAAAGCTTATGGACCCATTGACCATCACAAAGCTGGCGGAAGGGGTTTGGAACTTCAATGAGGAAGCCCCGGGCACCGCGGTAGATGCTTATCTTGTTTGCGGCACGGACCGCGCGGTATTTATTGACACTCTCCAGGAATGCGTTGGCCTGTACGATAAGGCAAGGGAGTTGACCGACCTGCCCATTGACGTGCTGCTGACCCACGGCCATTACGACCATGCCGGTCCCGCTATGGACGAGTTTCACAGCGCCGGCTGTCCGGTTTATCTGAACCGGAAGGACTGGAGCGTGGCGGAGGAAATGTTGGATCGGAAATTCCCGGAGGACTATTTCCGGAACCTGGATGAGGGGCAGGAATTCCCTCTTGGCGGCCGCACCCTGCGAACCATGCTGGTTCCCGGCCATACGCCGGGCAGCGCGGTGTTTGCCGACAAGGAGCACGGCCTGCTGTTCTCCGGCGATGGTATTGGTTCCGGGCCGATCTGGCTCCAACTGGGCCACAGCCGTCCTCTTCCGGAATTCCAGCAGTCCGTGGAGCGTCTGCTGGCGGAGCTGGAAGGGTGGAAGACTTTGACCATCATGCCCGGTCACAGGAACCAGTCTCCCAATCCGTTAACCCTGCAGTACGTTAAAGATGTCCTCCATACGGTGCAGTGCGTCCGGGACGGCAGTCTCCGGGGCGAGACGCAGACCATGCAGATTCGGAATCAGCCGTCAGTGCAGTTTGCCGTAGTGCAGTACGGCGCTATGCTGGGCTTCTTTTACGATCCCGGTAAGATTAAAGGCTGACAAATCCATATTTTCAAAAACAGGGCTTGCGGCTTATGCCGCAGGCCCTGTTTGCCTTTTTTATAACTTAAAGTCTTCCTGGTTGTAATGGCCGTCCCGCAGGGGTGGCGCGG
>CAYSQF010000045.1:0-15906 GCA_964433105.1 uncultured Acutalibacter sp. | reverse complement strand
CTTTTACTGTGTGGTTTACGAGCCGCTTTTGGTGTAGTTGAGCAGGCCTCCGGCGAGGACCATTTCCCGCTGGCGCTTGGTAAGGATTGCGGTCAGCTTAATTTCAATGCCTTTCGTTACATCGATCAAGGTCACATCACAGCCCTGTTCCAGTTCTGCCCGAATATAGGGCAGACGCAAAAGGTCCATCTGCTCGATTTGGTTATAGTCTGTTTCGTCTGTGAACTGTAAGGGGATCAGCCCCGCGTTTGCCAAGTTTGCGCAGTGAATGCGGGCATAGGATTTTGCGGCCACCGCCTTGATTCCCAGATACAGGGGAACCAGCGCTGCATGTTCCCGGGAAGAACCCTGCCCGTAATTGTGCCCTCCAATGATAATGCCGCCGCCCTCTTTCCTGCAGCGATCCGGGAAACTCTTGTCGCATACGGCAAAGCAGAAATTGGACAGATAGGGAATATTGGAGCGGTAGGGGAGGATCTTTGCACCCGCAGGCATAATGTGATCGGTAGTGATATTGTCGCCTACCTTTAAAATCGCCTTCTTTTCCAAGCTTTCCGGCAATTTCTCTGAAACGGGAAAAGACTTGATGTTTGGGCCGCGCCGAACCTCGACAGTTTCCATTAACGCTTCTGGAGCCGGTGGGAGAATCAAATTGTCGTTGAGCAGGAATTTTTCCGGCATGGTTACAGATATAGGCTTGCCCAGGGAGCGGGGGTCTGTGAAATGTCCGGTCAATGCGGATGCGGCGGCTGTTTCAGGGCTGACCAGGTAGACCTGGGCGTCCGCCGTTCCGCTGCGTCCTTCAAAGTTTCGGTTGAAGGTACGCAGGGAAACGCCGCCAGATCGAGGAGACTGACCCATGCCGATACAGGGGCCGCAGGCACATTCCAGAATCCTGGCGCCAGCGGCAATCAAGTCTGCCAGCGCGCCGTTTAAAGCCAGCATGTTGTATACCTGCTTAGAACCGCATCCAATGGTCAAGCTCACATTTGGGTGGACTGTTTTTCCTTTTAAAATCCCGGCGACACGCATCATGTCCAAATAAGAAGAATTGGTGCAGGAGCCGATACAGCATTGATCTACTTGGATTTCTTCCAAATCCCTGACGGGTTTCACCGCATCGGGGCTGTGAGGGCAGGCCGCCAGCGGCTCTAAAGCCGACAGATCCAAGTTGAGGACTTCATCGTAGACCGCGTCACCATCGGGGGAAAGCTCAACCCAGCAGTTTTCCCTGCCCTGGGCCGCCAAAAACTGCCGCGTGAGCTCATCGGAGGGGAAAATGGAAGTGGTTGCCCCCAGTTCTGTCCCCATGTTGGTAATGGTGGCACGTTCTGGAACAGACAGAGTTTTGACGCCAGGGCCGCCGTATTCCAAGATTTTTCCCACGCCGCCTTTGACGGAAAGCCGCTGTAGGATCGCTAAGATCACGTCCTTGGCGGAAACCCAAGGTGCAAGCGCACCCGTGAGATTTACCTTTACAATCTTCGGCATATTGATGTGATATTCCCCGCCGCCCATAGCTACCGCCACGTCCAGCCCGCCAGCGCCAAAGGCCAACATGCCGATACCGCCGCCGGTAGGGGTGTGACTGTCTGAGCCAATCAGCGTTTTGCCAGGGACGCCAAACCGTTCCAGATGGATCTGGTGGCAGATGCCGTTGCCGGGCCTGGAAAAGTAGATTCCGTGTTTTTGCGCGATGGATTGAATGTACTGGTGGTCATCGGCGTTTTCAAATCCACTTTGCAGGGTATTGTGATCGACATACGCTACACTGCGCTCGGTTTTCACCCTGGGAATTCCCATTGCTTCAAATTCAAGATAGGCCATTGTGCCGGTGGCGTCCTGGGTCAGGGTTTGATCGATTTTCAGACCGATATCCTCCCCGGGCCGCATTTTACCGCTTACCAGATGGTTACGTATGATCTTTTCCGAAATGGTGCTGCCCATAATAATTTTCTCCTTTCGTTAAATTATAAAAAAGCGGATTGGCGTAAAAGGAAAATAAATAGGAACATTGTAAAAATAGAAAACAGGGAACTAAAAATAACCAGCTGGCCCGCCAGCTTATCGTCGCCGCCCATTTGCTGGGCCATTGTGAAGGAAGATACGGCGATGGGAGAAGCAAATACCGTAAGCAAAACTGCCAGCGGCGCACCCCGGAACCCCAGCAGGATAGCAAGACCCAGAAAAATAATTGGGAAAAAGAGAAGCTTTACCACCAAGGTGACAGTCAGATCTTTGATACAACCGCCGATTTCCTTGAAGCCGAAAGAAGCCCCTAAGATCACAAAGGCAAGAGGTGTGGCAATGCCGCCTAAGCTGGCAATGGTGGAATCCAACACGTCCGGCAGGGTGAAGTTGAACAACAGGCAGAGGATACCGGCCGCAGATGCCAGAATCAGGGGGTTTGTCAGGATCCCTTTCAGTGTTTTGAGAAAGCTGGGATGCCCGCCGTTAAACATTTCCAGGGAAATGACGGCCAGCGCGTTGTAAATGGGGATGATCACAGCAATTAAAATTGAAGCAAGCCCCGCGGCCTGGTCGCCAAACAACGCGGTGCAGACCGGAATGCCAAACAGCACAAAATTACTGCGGAACATGCCCTGCAGCATAACGCCCCGCCGGGCATTTTCCTTTTCGGTGAGCAGGACTATGCAAAGGGAAAGCAGAAACTGTACCGCCACGCCCGCCACGGCGTAGATGAGCAGCTGGGAGTCGAAGCTTTCCGACAGCTCGGTGGTATAGATATTCCGAAAGACCAGCAGAGGAAGGAAAATTTTAAAAATAACCTTGTTGGTCTGCCGCACCGATGTCTCGTTCATCAGACCGGACAGCCGGATCACGTAGCCAACAGCCATCATCAGAAACAGGGGCAGGACGATTTCCAAAGCGACCCGCATACTTTCCATTTTCAGTTTTCCCTCTTTCCCAAGTTGGTATGAAATAAAGACACCGCCGCATAATTCTGGAACGCAGGCTGCGCTGTGAAGGTTCTTGTACCAGCCACCCGCAGCTTTATTTATTAAAGTATAACATGAATCCATGCGGCAGGCAATGAAGTTTTTTCGTAATACGTCATGTTTTTTCTTGAAGCCGCTGCAAACAAATGTTATAATATTAAGGTAAACAGGTTATGTATACCTGTTCTCTTTTGTAAAAAGCCTGTCTTTTATTTGTGCTCCGTATGATCCGGCTTGTTTTCGGCAAACTATCCTTGAGTGAAAAAAAGGAGGTTCTGCCATGAAACAGGAATCCACAAAAAGAAAGGCTTACCGTTCTTCAGCAGGCGAAGACGGAGACCAGCAGGGCGGTGAACAGGAATTCATCTCGGAGCAGCAAAAGCAGATCACGGAAAGCGGTTCCGTTACCACCCGGAACAATGGGCATACCATCCACTGTCTGACCGTGATTGGGCAGATCGAGGGTCATTACATCCTGCCCTCGCAGAATAAAACTACCAAATATGAGCACGTGATCCCGCAGATCGTGGCGGTGGAGGAGAACCCGGAGATCGACGGCCTTTTGATGCTTTTGAACACGGTTGGCGGGGATGTGGAAGCTGGTCTTGCCCTGGCCGAGCTGGTTGCCGGCATGAAGAAGCCCACTGTTTCCTTGGTGCTGGGCGGGGGTCATTCCATCGGCGTCCCGCTGGCGGTGGCGGCCAAACGCTCTTTTATTGCGGAGTCCGCTTCCATGACGATCCATCCGGTGCGGATGAACGGGCTGGTACTCGGCATCCCCCAAACGCTGGAATATTTTCAGAGGATGCAGGATCGGATCACCAATTTCGTCACCCAGAATTCCGGGATCAGCCGGGAACGGTTTACCACCTTGGCCATGAATACCCAGGAACTGGTCATGGATGTCGGAACGGTGTTGGACGGCCCCGATGCAGTGGAGGAAGGACTGATCGATTCGCTTGGTTCCCTTTCCGACGCAATGGACTGTCTCAATCAGATGATCGAAAGCGAAAAGAAGAAGAAAAAACCGAAAGCGACGGGGAAGAAAAAGGTGGATTAACCTTGCCGGCCCCGCGCCGATGGATCAGGAGGAAACTTATGACAATATTTGACGCCATTATTCAGGGAATCATCCAGGGGGCAACGGAATTCCTGCCGGTTTCCAGCAGCGGCCACCTTTCTATTTCCCAGCATATGTTTGGCATTGAACTGCCCGGCATCCTCTTTGATGTAATGCTGCATTTGGGAACCTTAGCGGCTGTGGTTTTTGTTTACCGTGACCTGATTTGGCGGCTTTTAAAAGAATTTGTTTCCCTGTGCGGGGATTTGGTCCATCGGCGGTTTAAGTGGAGTGAAATGAATCGGGACCGCAGGCTTTTGATGATGCTGGTCATCGGCCTGCTTCCCCTGTTCCTGCTTTTCCTTCCTATTCCGGGCACCGGGATGAAGGTGAAGGATTTTTCTGAAATGCTTGCTTCCGACCAGGGAATCGTTATGGAAGGCTTGGCGTTGCTTGTTACCAGCGCTCTGCTGTTTTTGGGAATTGCCGCCAACAAGCGGATGAAACGGGAAAAAACTGTGGTGAACCGGGAAGGAAAACGAATCCCTTCCCAGGGCAGAAAAAAGATACATACAATTGATGCGGTCATTATCGGGACCACCCAGTGTCTTGCGGCTGTGTTTCCCGGCCTTTCCCGGTCCGGCTCTACACTCAGTGCCGGGCTGCTGCGAGGGATCAATCAGCAGACGGCCTTGGATTATTCCTTTGTCCTGGGGATCCCGTCCATAGCCGCGGCGGCTTTGGTTTCCCTGAAGGATATTGGCACGGAAGGCGCTGAAGTCGGCGCGGCACCTATGATTGTCGGTGTTATCACGGCGGCTGTTGTGGGCTTTCTGGCAATCAAACTTTTACGCTGGATCGTCACTACCAACAAGCTGGAGATTTTTGCCTACTATACGCTGGTCGTGGGCGGGGCGGTAACGATTTTGGGGATCATTGAACACATTATGGGGAAAAACCTGTTTACGGGAAATACTTTTTAACGATTTTGGCGGGACATTAAAATGGTTCTGATGAAGGAACGGAGGGAAACCTTTTGGCAGAAAAGAAAATAACGTCGAAAAAGCCGGCGGCAAATCGCAAAAAGCCAGACGGTGCCGCAAAAAAGCAGTCCCAAAAGGGGCGGGGCGGCTCTGACCGCAGAATGACCGCGGAAGCCATCCGCCAACGCAATCAGGTGCGGGCGGTGGTACTTTTTGCCTGCGCCGTTTTGCTTGCGTGTTTGGTGTTGATCCCGGGGGACAATCTCTGGAAATGGGCACACAACGCGGTATTGGGCCTATTTGGCGGCTGGGCTTTGCTCTGGCCTCTGTTGATGATCTATGTAGCCATTGTCACGACCTTGGAAAAGCCTCGTGGTTCTGTTGGTGGAAAGATCTGGCTGACCGCGCTGATCATTGTCCTGTGCTGCGCAGCGGGTTACATATTCAGTGGGGACCTGCCGCAGCAGGGCACGAAGCTTTGGGATTATGTCACATCCCTCTATTTACTGAATTCCGGCGTTGGCGGCGGCGTGGTCGGCGGCATGCTTGGGCTTCCCTTGTTGAAGGCCGTGGGAGCGCTGGGCGCCAAGATTATTGTAATCCTGCTTTTGTTTGTGGCGGTGATGGTCCTTACAGGCACTACGCTAATCGGCCTGTTCCGTACCATCAAAAAGCCGGTGGATGTGGTTTCCGAAGGCCTGCAAAACGCCAAACAGCGCAGGGAAGAAGAGCGTGAAATTTTGGAGCGGGAGCACGCGAATATTGATATCCCGCTGGAACCGGAACTTCCCGCGCACCTGGTGCGTTCGGAAACGCCTGTCCTCTTCCAGCCGGAGCCTAAAAAGGAAAAAAAGGAAAATCGCGGGACACTGGAAAAGCTTGGGAAAGCGTTTGGGTTTGAAGCCCAGCCCCAGGGAACTCCTGCTGCCGAAGCTGCGGGGGAGTCTCCTAAACCGCAGGATGCTCAGCCGGCACCTGACAATATTTCCAAAGCCGAACCGGAAACAGCGGCTGCTTTTGCGGCGAAAGAGCCTGTGAAAGATGGGGAAGAGGAACCTTCTATTCCCGAAGAGGTGCAGGAACTGACACAGAAATTTATGCAGGAAAAAGCGGAAAAGGACCATCAAGAAGCGACCCCCGAACAAAGGGCCACGTATATGGCGGCGGAGTCTGTTGGGGGAACCTATTGTTACCCTCCTGTAACGATGCTGGCGGAAAGCCCTCATGCCGATCCCATCCGGGAAACCGAGGAACTTCGAGAAAACGGGCGCATTTTGGTGGATACGCTGAAAAGCTTTGGCGTGCAGACAAAAATCCTGGACATTTGCCGCGGCCCTTCTGTGACCCGGTATGAGATCCAGCCTGCTTCAGGTGTGAAAATCAGTAAGATTACCAACCTCTCCGATGATCTCGCCTTGAACCTTGCGGCCACTGGCGTGCGGATTGAAGCGCCTATTCCCGGGAAAGCCGCGGTGGGTATTGAGGTGCCAAACAAGACGAGGAACACTGTGCGTATGA
Source organism: uncultured Acutalibacter sp. (assembly GCA_964433105.1). Taxonomy (GTDB): domain Bacteria; phylum Bacillota; class Clostridia; order Oscillospirales; family Acutalibacteraceae; genus Acutalibacter. The sequence goes on along the minus strand of CAYSQF010000045.1, from coordinate 9,385 downwards.
GGGAGCTGGTCGAGTCAAATTCCTTCCAGACATCTAAGGGAAAGCTTTCTGTCGCTTTGGGTCGGGATATCGCTGGGCAGCCCGTGGTGGCCGACTTGTCCAAAATGCCCCATCTGCTTATAGCGGGCACCACCGGATCCGGAAAGTCAGTGTGCATTAATTCCCTTATTATTAGTATGTTGTATAAGGCAAACCCCGATGAAGTGCGGTTTTTGATGATTGATCCCAAAGCCGTGGAACTGACGGAATATAACGGCCTGCCCCACATGCTGGTCCCAGTGGTGACAGACCCGAGAAAGGCGTCGGGCGCTTTGAGCTGGGCGGTTACCGAAATGATGAATCGCTATAAGCTGTTTGCGGAGTGTAATGTGCGGAACCTAAAAGGGTATAACGCTCTGGCAGAATCCCAAAATTTCCAGGATGAAAACGGCCAGCCTATGCCGGCCATGCCCCAGATTGTCATCATTATCGACGAACTGGCTGATCTGATGATGGCTTCTCCAAAAGAGGTGGAGGATTCCATCTGTCGCTTAGCCCAGTTGGCCCGTGCCGCCGGGATGCACCTGGTGGTAGCTACCCAGCGTCCTTCCGTCGACGTAGTGACCGGCCTGATCAAGGCAAATATTCCCAGCCGCATTGCGTTAACGGTTTCCACCTTTGTGGATTCCCGCACCATCCTGGATACGGGCGGCGCGGAAAAGCTGCTGGGAAACGGTGATATGCTGTTTGCCCCGGTTGGGGCCAATAAGCCTATCCGCGTGCAGGGTTGTTATGTCAGCGATGGGGAAATTTCATCCATTGTTGAATTTGTGAAAAAGACAAAGGCCATCGACTATGATGAAACGGTAATCCGGGAGATCGAGCGCAACGCCGCCGGTGAAGGGGAAAAGAACGCTTCCCAGGAAGGGGAAAGCAGCTCCGTGGACCCCATGATGGATGAAGCCATCAAATGCGTGGTAGAAGCCGGACAGGCTTCCACATCCCTGCTGCAAAGGCGGCTCCGGCTGGGGTATGCCAGGGCCGGCAGGCTGATTGACGAGATGGAGCAGCTGGGAGTGGTTGGCCCTCATGAAGGGTCCAAACCTCGGCAGGTGTTGATGACTTACACCCAGTGGCTGGAGCGGAATATGCAGAAGTCCGACCCGGTAGATTCCGGAACCGCCGATGACTGATCGGAAGCCTGTCCGGGCGATCAAATGCCTGCTTTGGATCCTGCTGGTGGCTGTGCTGGTGTTTTCCATAACGAGCCCAGGCCGCAGCTTCTGGCGGGAGGCGTTCCGCGTTTCCGGCTTTGGCGGGGACACCGGTGAGCCGCTGAGCATCCATGTGTTGGATGTGGGAAAGGCTGACGCGATTTTGATTGTCTGCGAGGGCCACGCGGCCCTGCTGGATGCCGGTACGGCTGTTTCGGGAAACACAGTGGTAGATTACATGGCCCGAAATGGAATAGAAGCGCTGGATTACGCCATTGCTTCCCACCCGGACTCTGATCATATCGGTGGAATGTCCCAGGTGCTGTCCGAGGTGGAAACTGGCGCTTTTGTCCGTTCTCCCTGGTTTCCGGAGGCATATGGGGAAGTTTCCGCCGGACTGGAGAAAGGGAAAATCCCTGAGGAAATCGTTTCTCTTGGGGACAGGCTTCCTCTGGGCGGCGCGGAGTTGCAAGTCCTTGGGCCGGTTCGGCAATATGAGGAAACCAACAACGCTTCCCTTGTGCTGCGGTTGGAATATAATGGCTTTTCAGCCTTGTTTTGCGGCGATGTAGAGGCAGATGCGGAAAGGGATCTGGTTCGCTCCGGAGCGGATTTGTCCGCCGATCTTTTTAAGGTTCCGCATCACGGCAGCACGACGTCATGCACAAACTCCTTTTTAACGGCGGTGTCTCCCGAAAACGCGGTAGTGTCTGTAGGGGAAAACAACAGCGGCCTTCCCTCAGAAGCTGTGCTCCAGCGCCTGGATCAGTTTTGCTCGGAAGTCTACCGAACAGATGTAAACGGTACCTTGGTGTTTACTTGGGGAGAGGACGGCTTCAAAGTCAACGCGGAAAAAGGGATCTACAAGTAATGAAAGCGGAAAAGGGGCGCGTAAACATGCGGACACTTGTGATTGACCGTTTTGAAGGGAAATATGCTGTCTGCGAGGATGAGAAACAGCGCCTTTTCACCATCGCGGTCGAGAAGCTTCCTCCGGATGCGGGGGAGGGGAGCGTCCTTTTGATCTCCGAGGAAGGGAAGCTGCTTTTGGACGCTGGCGAAACGGCGCGACGACGAAAACGGATCGCGGAAAAACAGCGCGGGATTTTCGAAAAATAAACGCAAGTATATGGCGTCAGCCGGGAAAAAGGCACAAATTTTGCCTGTTTTTCCCGGCTGCTTTTTCAAAATGCAGGGTTGGTTTCCGAAATTATGCAAATTTGTACGGCCAAAAAGTCCAAAAACTCTAAAACATGGAGCATAATTTATAGTTGATTGCGCCAAATATGAATTTTTTGTGAAAAAGACTTGCAAATTTTCTTGACTTTTCCCAACCGGTAACGTATAATAGGGCCTATATTAAGACGGGGCCTGCAAAAAATCCTGCGAGATCAGTTCCCGCTCTTTCTATAAAATCAGTGGGCACAATGGTGTACCTGCGGTGGTTTCCTGTTTTGCGGAGAGACAGCAGGTATGCTTTTGTACAATATGAAGGGTACTCATTTTTATCAAAAGGAGAGAAAGCACAATGAAAACCAAACGCACATTGTCTTTGCTGCTGGCTGCGGTCCTGGTGCTGACTGTCGCCATGTCCGGCTGCGGCGGCAATGGCAGCAGCACAACCAGTTCTACTCCTGCTTCTTCCGCTGCGGAAAGCACGTCTGCAAGCTCTGCGGTTGAAAGCAGCGAAGTCAGCTCCGAAGGCGAAGGAGACACCGAATTCGATCTGGATGCTTATACCGCTGAATCCAGCGAGATTTACAACGCCCAGTTTGGCGAGTTCTACGATTATTATCAGACCGCCCTGGCAGAGCTGGAAGACAACGACAAGCGCCAGGCCCTGATGGCTCTTGCCGAGGCCAAGTGGCTGGAGGCCGCCGGCTTCCTGCCCCTCACCTCTTCCGGCGGTGCATACCGTATCGGCCGCATGGCTCCTTACACCATTGGATACACCACCTGGTCCTCCAGCGAGGGTAGCAACTATGAAAAGGCCATTGTGACCACCGAGCCGATCACCACTGAGGACTGGAACGCCATCAAGGCTCATTGGAACGAGACCAAGGGCGATGGAACCTACCGCGATTGGGTCACATCCTATCTGGAAGAAAAGGGCTACACTCTGAAGGATTCCTTTGCCATTGCCTCCGCTTCCGACCCTCAGTCTTGGGACGCTATGGCAAGCTCCCGTTCCGCCGATCTTCAGTTCACCATGCTCACCTATGACCCGCTCCTGTATTACAACGATGAAGGGGAACAGGTTCCCTGCATGGCTGAGAGCTACGAGGTTTCCGAGGATCAGCTGGTTTATACCTTCAAGATTCGCGAAGGTATGAAGTGGGTCGATTCCCAGGGCCGTGAGCTGGGTGACGTCACCGCCGATTCCTGGGTTGCCGGCATGCAGCACGTGCTGGACGCCAAGGCCGGTCTGGAGTACCTGCTGGACGACGTTATTTTGAACGCGAAAGAGTATAACGACGGCACTGTTACCGACTTCTCTCAGGTTGGCGTTAAGGCTTTGGATGATTACACGCTGGAGTACACTCTTGCGCAGCCCACTCCTTATTTCCTGACCATGTTGTCCTACGCCATCTTTGCTCCTCTGGATCGTTCTTACTACGAGTCCCTGGGCGGCACCTTTGGTGCAGATTATGAAGACGGCGGCGCCGGCAGTTTCGGCCTTGATCCCGACTCTATCGCTTACTGCGGCCCCTTCCTTTGCACCAACTGGACCAAGGCAAACTCCACCGTGTTTACCCTCAACCCCACTTACTGGGATGCGGCTAACTGCACGATCAACACCTTTACCTATGTTTACAACGATGGTTCCGACACCACCAAGTATTACACCGACCTGCAGGCCGGCACTACTGACCTGCAGACCCTGAACACCTCCAACCTGGAGACTGCCAAGAGCGATGGGTGGTTTGACAAATATACTTATGTTACCGACACCAGCGGGTCCACCTACTGCAACTGGTTCAACCTGAACCGTGTGGCTTTCGCCAACACCAACGACGAAACCACGGTTGTTTCCGACCAGACTGATGAAGATAAAGAACGCACTCATGCGGCCATGCAGAATGTACACTTCCGCCGTGCCCTTGCCTTTGCTCTGGATCGCGTTACCTACAATGCCCAGACAACCGGCGACGATGCAGCCCTTTTCAACATTCGCAATACCTACACGCCTGCCAACTTCTATACTTTGACCAAGGACGTGACGGTGTCCGTGAACGGGACTGACACCACCTTCCCCGAGGGCACTTTGTACGGCGCGATGATTCAGGCCCAGATCGACGCTGACGGCGTACCGATCAAGGTATTTGACGAGGAGACCCAGTCCGGCGACCAGTTCGACGGCTGGTACAGCCCCGAGAACGCCCAGGCCGAGCTGGCCACCGCTGTTGAAGAGTTGGCTGCCGAGGGGATCACCGTTGACGCTGACAACCCGATCCTGCTGGATCTGCCTGTAAACAGCAGCAATGAGGTTTACAACAACCGCGGCCAGTATCTGAAGCAGTGCTGGGAAGACGTGTTGGGCGGCGCTGTCGTTCTTAACACGGTCAACTGCACCGACAAGGATGAGTGGTATTACGCAGGTTACTACACCGATTACGGCTACCAGGCCAACTACGACATTTACGATGTATCCGGCTGGGGCCCTGACTACGGTGACGCCAGCACCTTCCTGGATACCCTGCTGCCTGACTATTCCGGCTACATGGTTAAGCTGATGGGCCTCTTCTAAAAAGAAGTAGGCGAGTCTGACCAATATTTTATGACTGACAACTGACATGCACGAGGGAGTGGAGTTGTTCTTCCACTCCCTTACGTGTAAGTCGGTTACACGGAGAAGAATAACACTTCTCTGTGGTGAAGCCCTTGGCGGTTTCCGGCAAGGGTTTCCTCACAGAGAAGGGGAGAGGGGAATTATGGCAAAGTATTTTTTGAAACGTTTGCTCCACGGTGTTTTGGCGACGATCGTGGTTGTGGCAGTCGTTATGGTCATGGTTTATTCCCTGCTGGATCGGCAGCTTGTTTTCGCAACGGATGAGATCTATTCCAAGAAAAACAATAACGCGAAAATTGAGTACCGGTATTCCAAGTGGGAAGAGTACGGCTATATCGACTACGTACCTTATGCCGATTATTTGAGTGAGCTTGTCAGAAACGGCGAGCTGGACGCCGAGACAAGGGATTCTGTGGCAAGCTTTGGCAAAACTGCGGATTCCGATTCTCCCGAAGTCGCGGAATACGTGAAAAAATTCACGGAATACTACGAATCCCGGGGCTACACCGTGCAGCGGAACAAGGCAATCATGGTCACGCCGAAAAAGCTCGCGGATGGCGGCAAGCAGCTTTTGTTTGCCTATAAAGATAAATCGCTGTTCCAGCGGCTGGTAAGCTATTTTTCCAACCTGTTTGAGGTGGACAGCATCCATTACGCTCAGGAAGATATCGAAAATAGAGGGATCACCTTTACTTTGCACGATCCTGCCTACGGCGGAGATAAATTTGCTCCCGCTATTATTGGAAACGGCACAAAGCATAAATATCTGCTTTATGTAGATTCCAGCTTCCCTTTTATTCACCAGAACCTTCTTTCCATCAATTTGGGACTTTCCTATTCCATCAACCGGGACGTTGACGTATTCACGACAATGACGGTTTCGCAGGGGTCCTATGTAAAATCCCCTATTACGTTCCCAACCGGTTTGCAGGAGGAAAGCGCGGATGATCTGCATTCCGCTGTTTACCAGGCAGGTTCCCTGGAAAGCAGCGATATGCTGAAGGCCCGGTTTACCGATGATTATACCAATGTCATAACGGTAAAGAACGGTCTGTCCAAGGTGGGATACTCCTTTTCCATTGGCATTATTGCCACGGTGATGGCATATTTGATCGGTCTGCCGCTGGGCGTTTTGATGGCCCGTAAGAAGGATAAGCTGGTAGACCATTTGGGCACGATTTATATTGTGTTTATTATCGCCGTGCCTTCTTTGGCCTATATCTTCCTGTTCAAGGCCATTGGCGGCCAGCTTGGTTTCCCCACCACGTTTAATGTGGACGCTATGAACTGGAAAATGTATGTTTTGCCTGTCATTTCCCTGTCGCTTCCCTCAATTGCGAACTTGATGAAGTGGATGCGTCGGTACATGATTGACCAGATGAATTCCGATTATGTAAAATTTGCCAGATCCGGCGGTTTAACGGAAAGCGAGATTTTCTCCAAACACATTATGAAAAATGCCGCTATCCCCATTATCCACGGTATTCCCAGCAGTATACTGGGTGCGCTGACCGGCTCTATCATCACCGAGCGTGTGTACTCGGTGCCTGGCGCCGGCGGCATGCTGACCAATGCCATCAGCGCCTATGACAACGGCGTTATTGTGGGGATGACCTTGTTCTATGCACTGTTGTCGGTGGTGTCCATCATTTTGGGTGACATTTTGATGTCGATGGTCGATCCGCGGATTTCGTTTACCACAAAGGCTCGCTGAGGAGGGGGAGACTATGAAAGATTACAGCAACGAATACAGCAGTTTGGGGCTGTCCACAGAGGAATTGTTTTCCCGTGCGGATCACAGCGATTTGGAATCCGAAAAGATCGCCGCCCCGAAATATTCTTACTGGCAGTCTGTTTTCCGCGTTTTCTTTAAGAAAAAGCTGAACATTGTCATTTTGATTTTGCTTGCGGTTATCATTCTTTTTGCTTACGTTTATCCCATGCTGACGTCCTATGACAAATATGGGAACATTGCGGACGCCACCACCAAGCACTTAAGCCCCACGGCTGCTATGGAGCGCCTGGGCTACAATTTCCACTGGATTTTGGGTACCGGTGCTGCGGGGCAGTCCACTTTTGACGCAGTGTGGTCCGGTGCCAGGATCTCCATTTCACTGGCCTTGATCGTTGCGGCTATCAACATGACTGTTGGTGTGGTTGTAGGTGCAATTTGGGGCTTCTCCAAACGTGTGGACGCCATTATGATGGAGGTCTACTATATCATTGCAAACGTTCCCTATGTATTGCTGATTTCTGTAATGGTAATGCTGTTCACGGCCAGCTTTTGGACGATGGTATTGGCCTTGACGGTAACCGGGTGGTTGTTTATTGCTTACTTTATTCGAACGCAGGTTATCATTATTCGTGACCGGGAATATAACCTTGCGTCCAAGTGCCTGGGAACCTCAACCTTTAAGATCGCTATTAAGAACATTTTGCCGTTTATGACGTCTGTTATTGTGACCCAGCTTGCCACAGAAATTCCTTCTTATATTTCTTATGAAGTGTTCTTGGCTTATATCGGCATGGGTATGTCCGAAATGTCTTTGGGCCGCTTGATTTACGAAGCTGAAAGCGCAATGGTTACACCTGGCTGGGGCTTTGAGTTCTGGAGCCCTGTCGCTGTGTCTGCGTTCATCACTGTGGTGTTGTATGTGGTGGGCCAGAATCTGGGCGATGCGTCTGACCCCAGGACCCATATGTAAGGAGGACAGTGAGATGAGCGAGAAAAAAGTATTGCTGTCCATCAAGGATCTGGACGTCAAGTTTCGTGTGCGCGGCCGTATTTTGACCGCCATTCGCGGGATTTCCCTGGATATTTACGAAAACGAATCTATTGCCATTGTTGGCGAGTCTGGTTCCGGCAAATCCGTATTTACCAAAACCTTTGCCGGCATGTTGGATTCCAATGGCTTTGTCAGCAACGGCCACATCATTTTTGACGATGATGAACTGGCCGAAACCAACGCAAAGCTCACCGACTCCGCCCGCAAAAAGATTGCGGCAATCCAGGCAAAGCTGGATGAGTATTCCCGGTTTGAGTCCGGCGTTGACATTTACCGCAAAATGATGGATTTGGAATCTGAAAAGAGAGAAAAAGCCACCGTCAGCGAAAAAGAAAAGGAAGAGGAAGCTCAAAAACTGCAGGATCTAAGGCTGAAGCGGGCAGACATGTTTAATCAAAAGGCCACTATGGAGCTGATGAAGGAACGTGTCAAGGCCAAGGAAGCCGGCCGTACTATTTCCGCTCTGGATACCCAGATCAAAGAACTGGAAAAGAGCTTTGAGCGGATGGAAAAAGAAAAGAGTGCTGCCGCTGCCCATGACACTGCTTATTTAAAGCAGTTTGATGAAAAGATGGCCGCTCTTACCTCTGAGTATGATAAGGCAACTTCGGAACAGATTTCGCCGGATGCTGCAAAGCGCAATGAATTGTTGGCAAAGGAGATATACCTTTCGGTTGCTCGCTATGATTTCCGTCGGCGTTCCAAGATGACGAAACAGTTGCTGGCATCCTTCAAAAAGGCAATGCAGCTCGGCATCGACTGGAACGATGAATCCCAGCGCAACGCCCTTTATGACGATATCACGCCCCGCGTATGTTATGTTGATGAAACGGCAGACATGCTCAATGGCAGATGCGTTTTGGATCTTGCCTACATGAAGTATTCGAAGGACTGGTGCCAGGTTCGCGGTGGTAAGATTGCTACCGTATTTCAGGATCCCATGACTTCCCTGAACCCGATTATCACGATTGGAAAGCAGATTACATCTATAATCATGAAGCACCAGCGGTGCACAGAGGTCGAGGCTCGCTCTCAGGCGTTGGAATTGATGCGGAAAGTTGGCATCCCCAATGCGGAGTCACGGTTTGACGATTATCCTTTCCAGTATTCCGGCGGCATGCGGCAGAGGATCGTTATTGCTATTGCCCTGTCCTGCCGGCCTCGGATTTTGATTTGCGACGAACCCACCACCGCTTTGGACGTGACAATCCAGGCGCAGATTTTGAAGCTTATCAAGGATTTGCAGAAGGAATTTAACTACACCATTGTCTTTATCACCCATGACTTAGGCGTCGTTGCCAATATTGCGGACCGTGTGGCGGTGCTTTATGCCGGACAGGTTATTGAGCTTGGCACAGTGGACGATGTGTTCTACGATCCACGTCATCCTTATACTTGGGCGCTGCTTTCCTCACTGCCGCAGCTGGCGGAGAAAAACACCACCTTGTATTCTATTACCGGCACCCCGCCTTCGCTGTACAATAACATTATCGGCGATGCGTTTGCGCCCCGTAATCCCTATTGCTTGAAGATTGATACGATGCTGGAACCGCCTATGTTCCAGGTCAGCGATACCCATTTTGCAAAAACCTGGCTGCTGGATCCCAACGCTCCGC
>CAYSQF010000044.1:0-15954 GCA_964433105.1 uncultured Acutalibacter sp. | reverse complement strand
TTTTATAACTTAAAGTCTTCCTGGTTGTAATGGCCGTCCCGCAGGGGTGGCGCGGTGCGCGGTTCCCGACGAAGAGGGTCGTATTCATATTGTTTGCAACGGCCGTTCTTCGGTTCCAGATGCAGGGTGCACAACGCAGGCGCTCCCTGGCGCCCGCCGTTTCTGCGGCAATACTGGCAACTGGGTTCAATCCCTGCGCCAAATAGAGACTTTTTCCGTCTTTTCTTTCCAAACATGATTGATCTCCTGCCTTTTGCTGTCTGTTAGATTTATTATAATCCTTTTTCCCCGTCTTTACAATGGCTTTTTATCTGTCGTTTTCTTGTCGCGCGGCTCTTCCTTTGTGGTAATCAACAGGAAAGCCATGCACATCAGCAGGAGCGAAAGCCCGCCGGCCAGAGTGCCGGAAAGGGCGCTGATTCTTCGTACTTCCCCTGCGGTGGCGAGAGCTTCTACGAAATCGCCGGGAAAGGCCTTTGCAAGGGGAATGCAGCAAATCGCCGCCAAAAACCCGTGAAGGAAGCGGAAGAGAAAAAATTTCCCATAGGGTGTCGGAAAAGCCTTAAAGCAGGAAAATACCTGCAAGTGGACGCAAAGCCCGCCAAAGGCCAGCCCAAAGGCATATAAGGCGGGGCCTGCGTGAAAGCTTGCCGCCGTGCCCGCGCCGCCGGTTACCTCCAACAGGAAAGAAAGAAAGGAAGCGGCTTCTCCGGGGGTAAAGACCCCCAACCCCGAAGCGGTCCGGCACAGGAACTGGAATATGTGTGCGCTGTGCAGGATTACGGAAAAGCCGGAAAACAGCACAATGCAGGCGCACATGGTCAGCACGCTGCGGGATGCATCGTTTACCGAACGTATCAAGGTGCCCTGCGCCGGCTGAGTGCGGGCACAGCTGCTTTTTTGCGGCACGGGGAATTTCAGGCCGGACAGAACCCCCAACAGAAGCCCGGCGAAGGTGACGGAAAAAAATAAGATCCAGCCGGTCCGGAAGCTTCCCAGTACGCCCCCACCCAGGAAGGTGACAACAAAGGCCGTTCCCGGGTTGACGCAAAATAGCATCATCCGCCCTGCCTGTTGTTTTGTGATCTTTCCCTGCTCCAGCAAAAGGGAAGTCCCTCTGGCCCCAGCGGGATATCCCCCAAAAAAGCTCATGAGGATTGGCGCGGTGCAAACCTCCGGCAGACGGAACAGTCGGCGGGTCAGCCAACCGAAGCAGTTTCCCAGCGTTTCCCCCGCGCCGGAATTTACCGTGAAGCTAACCAGCGCCATGAAGGGGAACAGGGAAGGGGCCAACACTGTAAGGCAGTATAGAATGCTTTGACCCACTCCGGTTTTTATTTCCTCCGGAAAAGCAAGCAGGGCTGCCGCCAGACCGAGTACTCCAAAGGCACACAGCTTTGCTGGCAGGCCGCGAAATAATTTCAAACCAAGTTTCATGGCCATCCTCCTTTTTGTCCTATATTTATGAAAACAGCCCGTTATACATTCGGCCCAAAATTCATAACTATGTCCTGGAAAAGGGGGAATCACGGTGGAAGGAAGGCCTTTTATTCAGCTGACCGGGAATCGGAGCGTCGTAGTGGACGGCTGTGACGGAATCGTGGACTACGACGACGAAAAGGTGATCCTGCGGGCCGGCCGGCTCACGGTGCGGTTTTCCGGGCGGGAGCTTCGCCTAAAGCGGCTTACGGAAAGCGCGGCGGTAATCGAAGGTTTCATCAGTGCGGTGGAATACGCTTATTGATCTGGGGAGACCGTCCGGGTTTCACGGCCTCTGAGAGGTGGAAATGCTATGCTGGAAAAAATATTTCATCTGGCCACCGGTTATGCGGAGTTTGAAATCTTGGGCGATCCGGTCCGCTTTTTGAACCTGGCGGCCAGGAGCGGCTTCGGGTTTTGGAATTTTTCCCGGCGGGAGGGGAAAGCGTCTGTTTGCTGCCGCCCCAGGGAGTACCGGCGGTTGCGCCCGCTGGCGCGGCGATGCCGGGTGCGACTCCGCTGCGTAAAAAAACAAGGTCTGCCGTTTCAGTTTCTGCGCCTTTGGCGGCGGAAGGGCCTGCTCGCCGGAATGGCCTGCGGCATAGGTCTTTACTGCTTTCTTAGCGGATTTGTCTGGGGGGTGAGCGTCAGCGGGACAGAGCTTCTCAGCGACCAGCAGGTGCTGACGGCAGCCGGTAAAAGCGGCGTGTATCAGGGAGCGTGGAAATCCGACTTTTCTCCAAAGCTTGCGGCAAGGGGGATCATCGGGGACCTGCCGGAGCTGAAATGGGCTTCCGTCAATACGGACGGCTGTTTTGCGGAGGTGATAGTCCAAGAAGGGGAGAAAACCCCGTCGATCACCGATGACAGCCGGCTGTCCAACATCGTAGCTGTTCGGGAAGGGACCGTGGTGGCCATTGAAGCGGAGCGTGGAAGACCGGAAGTGAAGCTGGGGGAGACGGTGAGCAAGGGCCAGCTTTTGATCTCCGGTTTATACCAGGAGAAGCTGAATCCTTACAACCCGCCGCCGGAGGTTCCCTATCAAAGCCTGGGCGCGGCCCGGGGAAGGGTGATCGCGGAAACTTATCGGACTTTCACAGTGCAGGTTTCCGCGATCAAACGAGAAAAAGTCCCCAGCGGGCAACGGAGGATCAATTCGTATTTGACCCTGTTTGGGATACGGGTCCCCCTGGGGCTGAACAGCGTTCCAAAAGAGGAGTGCAGAATAACCAAAAAAGACTGGACCCTCAAAGCGCTGGACACGCCTTTGCCCGTTTCCTTTCAACAGGAAGTGTACGAATTTCTGGAAGAAACCGAGAGATCCCTCACCGAGAAAGAGCTAAAGGAAGCGGCCCTCTTGAAGCTCCGGAAAGCCCAGCGGGCGGAGATCCCTGCCGGGGGCCGCGTTTTGCGGGAAGAATTGGAATATATCTTCCCGGATGGAATGTGCATCCTCAACGCAAAGTGCCGGTGCGAGGAAGAAATTGGAATAGTACAGCCAGTTTTGGTAGATTTGCTGAATTTTGATGAAAAATTTTAGATATTTCTCATATCTTTTTTTCTTGAAGCGCCTGGGGGAAATATGCTATAATATATATTAAATTCTAGATGTTTAACAGTTAGAAAGGACAAATTTTGGAACAGAAAATCAATTTGGATCGAATTGAACAGGCTGCGGAGTTGTTTGGCAGCTTTGATGGGAATATTAAGCTTTTAGAGCGGGAATACGGCGTATCCCTGATTTTCCGCGACTCCGAATTGAAAATCACCGGGGAGGATCCTCAGGCGGTAGACCGGGCTGCCCGGGCGGTGCGCAGTCTTGTCACGCTGATTGGCAGCGGGGAGACCCTGACCGAACAGAACGTGCGCTATTGCATGCGCATGGTGGCTGAGGACAGCGAGGACAAGGTGGCAAAGCTGGCGGGGGACTGCATCTGTATCACCTCGAAGGGCAAGCCCATCAAGCCCAAAACTGTGGGCCAGCGCACTTACTGCGACAACATCAAGAAGAGCACTATCACCATTGGCGTTGGTCCCGCCGGCACCGGGAAAACCTATTTGGCGGTGGCAATGGCGGTCACCGCGTTCCGGGCGCAGGAGGTCAACCGCATTATCCTGACCCGCCCCGCCGTGGAAGCCGGTGAGAAGCTGGGCTTTCTGCCCGGGGATCTTCAGCAGAAGGTGGATCCCTACCTTCGCCCGTTGTACGACGCGCTGTTTGACATGCTGGGAGCCGAAACGTACCAGCGGTATGTGGAGCGGGGCAATATCGAGGTGGCGCCTCTTGCCTACATGCGCGGCCGCACCCTGGATGACAGCTTTATTATTTTGGACGAAGCGCAGAATACCACGAACGAACAGATGAAAATGTTTCTCACCCGCCTGGGCTTCAACTCTAAAATGGTCATTACCGGCGACATTACCCAGATCGACCTGCCCGATGGAAAGCGGTCCGGCCTGAAAGACGCGGTCCGCATTTTGAAGGGCGTGAACGATATCGCGATTTTCAGGTTTACGGAAAAGGATGTTGTGCGCCATAAGCTGGTGCAGGACATTATCCGCGCGTATGAAAGGTCCGACCGCCCCAAGTAACCGCAAGATTGATCATTCAAGGAAAGGAACGGGAGATCGTATGGAGAAAATCAGGGTAATCATTTCCAACCGGCAGAAGCAGGTCAAGATTCCCACCGGCCTGCGGATGCTGATTCGCCGCTGCTGCCATGCTGTCCTGCAACTGGAGGGCTTTTCCGACCCTGCCGAGATCAGCGTTTCCTTTGTGGACAACGAGCAGATCCGGGAGATGAACCGCCAGTATCGGAACAAGGATTCCGCTACAGACGTGCTCTCCTTCCCCATGGGGGAGGACGGCCAGTACGATGTCAATCACGAAACCGGAGCCAAGATTTTGGGGGATATCGTAATTTCTGTTCCCCGGGCGATGGAGCAGGCCCAAACCTACGGCCACAGCCTGGAGCGGGAAGTAGGCTACCTGACGGCCCATTCCATGCTCCATCTGCTGGGCTATGACCATGAAAAAGGCGGTCTGGATCGGGTGCGCATGCGCGAAAAGGAAGAGCGTGTCATGCAGGAGCTGGGGCTTCCATCCAGCAGCAGCTATACTCCGGATGAATAACCAGGGGAAGAAGCGGACCTTTTTTGACAGCTTCCGGGATGCGTTCCGAGGCATTTGGAATTGCCTTTGTTCTGAAAGAAATATGCGCGTCCATCTGGTGGTGTGCTGTTACGTGGTGTTTTTTGCTTTCCGCATGGGGCTGCCCCGTGGGGAGCTTGCCTGCCTGTTTCTCACCATTGGCGTTGTAATGGCGGCGGAAACCATGAATACCGCAGTGGAAAAGTTGTGCGATTTTACGGAAAACAGGTTAAGCTCGAAGATCCGGCTGGTCAAGGACCTGGCCGCCGGAGCGGTGCTTTTGTCGGCCCTGGCCGCGGTTTTTGTGGGTGGGGCCATTTTCCTGCGTCCAGAGCTTTTGCAGGCTCTGCGGACGCTGTGCTGTCACCCGGCGCCGCTATGCCTGCTGGTGTTATCCGCCGGCGCTGCCTGCGTTTTTGTTTTCGTTGGCCCGGAAGGAATCAGAAACATTTTTAAAAATAGAAGGAAAAATGGGTAATCGCCGTGTGGGAACGCGGCCCGAAAGGAGATATTGATGGAATTTGATGCCATGCAACAGGGCCGTTCCGCTTACATTGCAATTGTGGGACGGCCCAATGTGGGAAAATCCTCCCTTTTAAATAGAATGATCGGCCAGAAAATAGCCATTGTATCCAGAAAGCCCCAGACCACTCGCACCCGCATCATGGGGGTGCTGACCCGGGATCGGGAGCAACTGGTGTTTCTGGACACACCTGGCCTTCTGAAGCCTCGGGATCCTTTGGGGGATTACATGCTCCAATCGGTAATTTCCACCGTGGAGGGCGTAGACGCCTGCCTGCTGGTGACGGAAGCCGGAGCCAGGCTTTCCAAGGCCGACGAGGATTTGATCCGCCGGTTTCAGGACGGCCATATTCCCGCGGTGCTGGCCATCAATAAGATCGATCTCCTGCCCGATAAGCCGAAGATGATGGAGCAGATTGCCGTCTATTCGGGCCTGTATTCCTTCCGAGCGGTGGTGCCCGTGTCTGCCAGAACCGGCAGCGGTATGAAAGAACTGCTGGACGAGCTGGCGGAGCTGACGGAACCGGGAGGATTTTTCTTCCCGGAGGATACCCTCACCGATCAACCGGAGCAGGTAATCGCCGCTGAAATGGTGCGGGAAAAAGTTTTGCGCCTGCTGGAACAGGAGGTTCCCCATGGGGTAGCCGCTGTAACGGAGCGGATGGCGGAGCGGGAAAACCTGCTGGAGATTGACGTTACCCTTTACTGCGAAAAGCAAAACCACAAGGGTATCTTGATCGGGAAGGGCGGCTCCATGCTGAAGCGGATCGGCACCGATGCCCGTCAGGACTTGGAACGTTTTTTTGGTTGCAAGGTGAATTTGCAGCTTTGGGTCAAGGTAAAGGAGGACTGGCGCCAACGTCCTCAGACCTTGCAAAGCCTGGGTTTTTCCAAAACGAACCTGGAGTGATGGACGCCGATCAAGCACATCTTTTTTAAAAAGTCAGCCGAAGCCTGTCGAACAAACAATTATTTTCCTGTCATAGCCAGGGGATCGTCTGCAAATACTTTCTTTAGAGGGATTTACCTCAGGCAGTTATGAAGGGGCCGTGCTTGCCGATTTGATCGGCTCATCCTGAACTGCCGCTACAAAAGGGGGAAATAGTTGTGGACGAAAAACAGGCATGGAATCTTTTTGCCCGGACGGGAAAAATTGAGGACTATATCAAATACACGCAGATCAGGAATCAGGCCGGAACGGAAAAACAGCCCATCATTGAGATACAGGGCGGCCCGGCGGGTGCCGAAGTGCGCTCTGTCTTTCCTGTGGAGGTGCGCAATGCAGATCAAGACCCAGGGGCTTATCATCCGGGAGCAGACGGTGGGGGAGAGCGATAGACTTGTCACGGTTTTAACTCGTGACGAAGGCGTGATACGTGCTTTTGCTCGCCGGGCGAAGAATTTGAAGGACAGCAAAAATTCTGCCACCGGGCTGCTCTGCTATTCCCGTCTCAATTTGTACAAGGGGCGGGATAAGTACATAATCAACGATGCTTTTCCCATCGAGGTGTTTTTCGGCCTGCGGGAGGACATCCTCCGCCTTGCCCTAGCCCAGTATTTTTGCGGCCTTGCCGCCGAGGTGATTCCCGAAGCGGTGGAAGCCGGGGAATACCTGCGTCTGGTGTTGAACGCTTTGCATTTCCTTTCAAAGGGGACAAGGCCTCCGGAGCTTTTAAAACCCATTGTTGAGCTGCGCATGCTATCCCTGGCGGGGTATATGCCGGACCTGGTCTGCTGTGCGGAATGCGGGGCATATGAAGCGGAACGAATGTATTTTAAGGTGAATCGCGGTGCCCTATACTGTCAGGACTGCTATATCAACAACGGCGACCCCTGTGTGGCCCTATCCAAAGGTGCCCTCACTGCCATGCGGCACATCATTTATTCCGATTTTGAAAAGGTTTTTTCTTTCACGGTGACCGGCGGCGCTCAGCGGGAATTGACCACCGCCGCAGAATCCTATGTGGTCCACACTCTGCAAAAAAGGCCGAAAACGCTGGATTTTTACAACAGCCTGCTGTGAAACCCAAGATCAACAGCGAGGTTTTCAGTTGTCCTTAGTGGTATTATGAAATGGAGGTACTTATGAAGATAAGTGCAATAATCGAGAAAATGAAATCGTATGCTGCGGCGCAGCTGCACTGCGTACCTGCCGATTTGGAAAAAGAGGGAACAGTATTTGTCTCCAATGAAACGACAGCTGGGCCGTTCTTGAAAATTGCGGCGTTTGGAAAGGCAGTGGTGGTTTCCGCCTCTCCCAGCCTTCTTGTCCAGGTGAAAAAGCTGGCGGATGAAAGAAGCAGGGACGAAATATTTGAAATCCCCTTTGCCTACGGCCAGTCCATATATTATGTGCCGGATTTGAAAATGCTCCGACGGCTTCCCCTTTCGGAAGAATATAGCTGGCATTTGCTCGAGAAAGGCGAAATTCCAAGGTTGCGGGGGATAGCGGGATTTGAAAACTCGCTGGCCTTTGATGAAAATGGAGAAACGCCCACCTGTATTGCATTTTATGCGGAAAAAGGCGGGAAGATTGCCGGCTTGGCAGGAGCGGCTCCGGAAGGGGACGGGCTGTGGGAAATCGGTGTAGACGTAAGATCGGAACACCGGAACCGGGGGCTTGCTGCGGCTTTGGTGAACCATTTGGCTATAACGATTTTGGAAAAGGGCATAGTTCCCTTTTACTGCGCGTCCGTTACCAATGTGGGTTCCCAGGCGGTGGCTCACAGGAGCGGGTTTGCCCCTTGCTGGGTCAGCACCTATGGGAATATTTTTGACAACGGCTTTGCCTATCCCGAGCTTGCGGAAAGGCTCATGCTGTAATACATGGAAAAATAAGGACCGTGAAATATGGACAAGAACTACAAAGCCTTGGAGCTTGATAAAATTTTAGAGATGGTGGCCGCTGAGACTACCTGTGATGACGCGGCGGAGTTGGCCCGGAATATAGCGCCGGTGCACACCGTCGCGGAAGCCCGCTATCTTTTAGAGGAGACAGATGCCGCGTTTGTTTTGATGGCAAAATTTGGTGCGCCTTCCTTTTCCGGCCTAAAAAATGTGACAAACTCCCTGCGCCGCGCCCAGGCGGGAGGAGGACTGGGCCTTAAGGAACTGTTGGACATTGCCGGCACGCTTCGGGCTATCCGCGCCCTGGCCCAGTGGTACGATAAAGGCGGCGGGATGGAAAATGCCCTGACAGGCCGGTTTCGAATATTGGCTCCCAATAAATACCTGGAAGAAAAAATATTTTCCTGTATCCTCAACGAGGAGGAAGTGGCCGACAGTGCATCCCCTGCTTTGGCGTCCATCCGCCGGAAGATCCGCAATGCTTCCGCCCGAGTGCGAGATCAGCTGGACAAGCTGATCCACTCCACGTCCCACCAGAAGCATTTACAGGAAAGCATTGTCACCCAGCGGAGCGGGCGGTATGTGGTGCCGGTAAAGGCGGAATTCCGCAGCGAGATTCCCGGCTTGATCCACGACACCAGTTCCAGCGGCGCCACGGTGTTTGTCGAGCCGATGAGCGTGGTGGAGGCAAACAACGAGATCCGTGTGCTTCGCGCCAACGAACAGGACGAGATCCACCGCATCCTGCTGGAGCTTTCCGGGGAAGCCGGTTCCTTTGCCGACCCGATCATCGAAAGTTATGAGTACGCCGTGCAGCTCAATTTGATTTTTGCCAAGGCCCAGACAGCGTACCGGATGAAAGCGGTGGTGCCGGAAATTGACGA
The DNA here is from genome assembly GCA_964433105.1 of uncultured Acutalibacter sp. Lineage (GTDB taxonomy): Bacteria > Bacillota > Clostridia > Oscillospirales > Acutalibacteraceae > Acutalibacter. Next base: position 7,071 of record CAYSQF010000044.1, on the reverse strand, counting down.
GCATGGGCGCACGGCCCTTGAGCAGGCCCGCCACCCGCTGATTTCAAAAGAAACTGTGGTTCCCACGGACATTTCCCTGGGTGAATCCTTCGACGCCCTGGTCATTACCGGGCCCAACACCGGCGGCAAAACTGTGGCCTTGAAAACGGTTGGCCTGCTGACGTTGATGGCCATGTGCGGCCTGATGATCCCTGCGGCGGAGGGCAGCCGGATAGCAGTATACCGGCATATCCTGGCGGACATTGGGGATGAGCAAAGTATAGAGCAGTCCCTTTCCACCTTTTCCGCCCATATCACCAATATCATCCGCATTTTGAAGATTGCCGATGAAAACAGCCTTGTTCTGCTGGACGAACTGGGAGCTGGCACTGACCCTGTAGAAGGTGCCGCTCTTGCCACGGCTATCATCGAAGAGCTGCGCTCAAAGGGCGTGAAGCTCTGCTGCACTACCCACTACGCGGAGCTGAAAGCCTATGCGATTAAGACTGAAGGCGTGGAAAACGGCTGCTGCGAGTTTGACGTTGCCACCCTGCGCCCCACTTACCGGCTGTTGATCGGTGTGCCGGGAAAATCCAACGCCTTTGCCATTTCCAAGCGGCTGGGGATGGAAGAGCGCATTGTGGACAGGGCCGGAGAACTGGTGAGCCGGGAAAGCACTGCCTTTGAACAGGTGGTTGGCAGGCTGGAGGAAAGCAGACGGGAGCTGGAGGACGAGATTGAGGTTTCCCGCAACGCCGTCGTCCAGGCCAGAAATTCCATGCGGGAGGCGGAAAGTGTCCGCGCCCAGGCGGAAGCTTTGGCCAGGCGGGAGATCGAAAAAGCCCGGCAGGAAGCCGCGTTAATCGTTCAAAAAACCCGGCAGCAGGCGGATACTTTGCTCAATGAGCTGGATGAAATGCGCCGCCAGAAAAACAAATCCCTTTCCGCCGAGCAGAAAGCCCGGATACGCTCGGGCATGCGGAGCCTGGAAGCCGTTTCCGACCCAGTGCGGAAACGGAACAACGACGGCTATGTGCTGCCCCGGCCTCTTACAGTGGGGGACAGCGTGCTGGTTTTCGACATCGACAAAAAAGCCACCGTGTTGGAAGAGCCAAAGGATGGTCAGGTGCTGATACAGGCGGGCATCATCAAAACCCGGGTGGAGCTTTCCAACCTTCGCCTGCTTTCCGGGAAGGAAAAGGAGAAAAAACCGGAACGCGCCGTGATCCGCTCCCTCTCCGCCGAGGACATCTCCACCAGTCTGGATCTGCGGGGCAAAAATGTGGAGGAGGGTCTAATGGAAGTGGATTCCTTCCTGGACCGGGTTTCCCGCATGAACCTGGGTCAGGTCACCATTATCCACGGCAAGGGCACTGGGGTTCTGCGCACCGCCGTGCAGCAGCACTTAAAACAATGCCCACAGGTCAAGTCCTTCCGGCTGGGAACCTACGGCGAAGGAGAAAGCGGCGTGACTATCGTGGAGCTGAAATAACCCTTGAAACTGTTCTTTTACTAAGCCTAATTCGGCAGAATATTTCCAAATTGTAAAGAAACCGTCCCGGTCCTTGCAACCGGAACGGTTTTGTACTATAATATTTTTTATACGAAATTTTGTCAAAAGCCTGCCCTTTCGGCCATGAGCGGCAATAGCCGCAGGAGGGGCGGAGAGAAAGGAAGTCTTTTTTCATGGCGCTTAAACAGTTCAAAGCGGAATCCAAACGTTTGATGGACCTGATGATCAACTCCATTTATACTCACAAGGAAATTTTCCTGCGCGAGCTGATCTCCAATGCCAGTGACGCCATCGACAAGATGTATTACCGGACGCTGGAGGATGGGGCCACCGGCTTGGATCGGAACGACTTTTTTATTCGGGTGGATCTGGATAAGGACGCCCGCACCCTTACCATCACAGACAATGGCGTCGGCATGACAAAAGATGAGTTGGACAACAACTTGGGCGTTATCGCCAAAAGCGGTTCCCTGCAATTTAAAAATGATAACGAAAAGAAGGAGGACGTGGACATCATCGGCCAGTTTGGCGTGGGCTTTTATTCCGCCTTTATGGTCAGCGACCATGTCACCGTGGAAAGCCGCCCCTTTGGCGGGGAGGAAGCCTGGATATGGGAATCCAAGGGCCTGGAGGGCTACCAGCTGAAGGCCGGAACGAAACCGGATCGGGGTACTGTGGTCACCCTGCACCTGAAAGCCGATACCGAGGACGAAACCTACAGCGAGTTTTTGGAGCAGTATCGGATCACTCAGCTGATCAAAAAGTATTCTGACTATATTCGCTACCCCATCCGCATGGAGCTGCAAAAGTCCCGGAAAAAGGACGGGACAGGGGAGGACGGTAAGGATCCGGAATATGAAACCTACTATGAGGTGGAGACCGTCAATTCCATGACGCCCATTTGGAAGAAGTCCCGGCAGGAGGTCAAGGACGAAGAGCTGAACGCTTTCTATAAGGAGAAATTCTACGATTGGCAGGATCCTTTGCGGATTATCCGCACCTCCACCGAGGGCGCGGCCACTTACAGTGCTCTGCTGTTTATTCCAAAATCTGCGCCTATGGATTACTATACGCGGGAGTATGAAAAGGGTCTGCAGCTTTATGCCAGCGGCGTACTCATTATGGAGAAATGCGCTGACCTGCTGCCGGATTGCTTTAGCTTTGTCAAGGGCCTGGTGGATTCCCAGGATCTCTCCTTGAATATTTCCCGGGAAATGCTCCAGCATGACCGGCAGCTAAAGCTGATTGCCGCCCGGCTGGAAAAGAAGATTTCCTCCGAGCTTTCATCCATGCTTCAAAATGACCGGGAAAAGTACGAGGAGTTCTTCCACAGCTTCGGCCTGCAATTGAAGTACGGCATGTACGACAATTACGGCGCGAAAAAGGAGGAATTGAAAGATCTGGTGCTGTTTACTTCCTCTGCGGATAAAAAGCTGGTCACTTTAAAGGAATATGTTTCCAGGATGAAACCGGAGCAGAAGGTCATCTATTATGGCTGCGGGGAAACCGTAGAGCGCATTTTAAGTCTGCCTCAGGCCGAAACCGTGATGGACAAGGGCTGTGAACTGTTGTGCCTGACGGACAATGTGGACGAATTTGCCCTGCGCGTACTGGAAAAATACGAGGATAAGGAATTCCGCAACATCTCTTCTGATGAGCTGGATCTGGAAACCGAGGAGGAAAAGAAAAAAACAAAGGAGACTGCGGAAAGCAGTAAGGAAATGCTGGAAGCCATGAAGGAAGCTTTAGACGGCAAGGTGAAGGAAGTCAAGATTTCCGGAAGACTGAAAAACCATCCTGTGTGCCTGTCCACTGACGGAATGATCTCCACGGAAATGGAAAAGGTCCTCAATTCCATGCCTGCCCGGGAAAAGATCAAAGCCCAGCGTGTACTGGAGCTGAATCCCGGCCATCCCATTTTTGAAAAGCTCTGCGCCCTGTATGAAAACGACCGGGAAAAGCTAAAGACCTACGCGGAGATCCTGTATGATCAGGCGCTGCTGATCGAAGGCATTTCCATTGACGACCCGGTGGCTTTTTCTCAAAAGCTCTGCGAAATCATGTAATAGTTGCGCCGCGCAATCATGGCGCAAGCTCCCTTTGTTTTCCCATATGAAAAGCAAAGGGAGTCCTTGAAGCCAGTGGAGAAAGGACGGTATCCGGCGGCGGACGCGTATGTATTTTTCCGCCGAACTGTGTTATATGGAGGTTTTTTATGAATCAATATCCCTATCCGTCCGACCCGGGGCAGATCCCCGGACAGCCGCAGCCAGGGCGGCCTACGGTACAGCCCCCAGCGGGGAATCCACCGTCGGCGCAGGTCCCTCAACAGGTGCCGCCGGTTGGCTTTCAGCCTGTCGGTTATGTTCCCATGCCGGCGTTTGTACTTCGGCCCCCTAGGGATCCCCGCCTGACCGAGGCGGGCAAGCTGTTTAACCGACTGTGCCTGGTGGTGCTTCTACAAACCGCCGCGGCATTTGTGATCGAAATCCCTCTTACGGTAATTTCCATGCTGTCAGGGGTCAATTACATGACAGACGACATGGCGTATCTGCTGTTTAGTGCGGCAATGGTGCCTCTGTCCACAGCACTACCCTTCTTTGTCTATTTAAAGATCGGAAATAAGGATGTCGGGGAATATCTCCGTTTTGAAAAGACGGGTTCTCCTCTGGCCTTTCTCTGTGTGCTGGCTGGGTTGAGCGTATGTCTGCTGGGAAACCTGCCGGCTTCGTGGGTGCAGGAGTTTTTTGGCGGCTTTGGGTACGAGCCGGTGTCAACGGGGATCGGGAATAGCTCTTTGCCGTTGTTGGCGGCGGAGCTTTTCGGCACCGCCATTGTGGTGCCCGTAATGGAGGAATTTGCTTTCCGGGGCGTGCTGGTTTCCGCTTTGCGGCGTTATGGCGCCGCGTTTGCCGTAGTTGTGTCGGCTTTGGTATTTTCCTTGGTACACATGGATTTTTCCAATGTAATTTTTGCATTTATCGCCGGGCTGGTGTTTGGATTCTTATACGTGCGCACCGGTAATTTGTGGATTACCATTTCCATCCATGCGCTGAATAATGCCATTGCCGTGATTTCCAGCTATGAGGATTTACTGTTTGGCAGCTTTGCCGAGATGGCGGACATTCTCCTGCTGGCCATCCCCATTGCAGTAGGAATGATCGCCCTGTTGGTGCTCTGCCTTTGGAAGCGTCGAGAACTTTTTTCCCCAGTGCCGACCTTCCAAACGGGGGTTAGACCCTTGTCTGCCGGGGAAGCGGCTTCCGTGGTGGTGCGCGCTCCGCTGTTCTGGGTGATTGTTGCCATGATGGTGGCATACACCACAACGCTGTTTTTCTAATCGCATGGAGCTGGTGTTTCTTCCAAAAAAGGAATTTATGCTCCGGGCGCTGGAGCTGGCCCGGGAAGCGGCGGCGGACGGTGAGGTGCCTGTGGGCGCAGTTGTGGTGCGGGACGGCAGGATCATCGGGGAAGGTCGGAACCGCAGGGAAGCCGCGAAAAACGCCCTCGCTCACGCGGAGCTGGAGGCGATCTCCCAGGCCTGCGAAACGCTAGGGGATCGTCGCCTTATGGGCTGTGCCCTTTACGTTACGCTGGAGCCGTGCCCCATGTGTACGGGGGCTGCTTTAAACGCCCATATTGACACCGTAGTCTACGGCGCGGAGGATGACCGGGCCGGGTGCTGCGGCACGGCTGCGGATCTTTTTTCCCTGCCCTGTGGTTATCGGCCTGAGATTTACCGTGGCTTTTATGAAGCCGAATGCAAAAAGCTCTTGCGGGATTTTTTCAAAACCATTCGCAATAATTAAATTTAATATATCAGAGTGTCGAAAAACCGGTTCCTCAACATGAGAATCCGGTTTTCGACAGACTGGCGGCGGGAGGATTTGACAAAATCTTCCCGCCGTTGTATGATAAGTTTCGTTGGGACTCCGGGTGCCCGCGGGTCATGCCGCGGCCGAACACAGGAACTGGGGTGAAATTCCCCGGCGAACCCGTCGCCGTGATGGCGGAGCGGCCGCTCGTGGCAGGCGCCAGATTGAAAGTCGACCAGGAAACGTTTTTTGATGCCTGCCAGCCACTGGTGAAGCTGTTTTCACAGCTTACCGGGAAGGTGAGGGACCGCGTGCGGGCCGCGATTTTGCGGCTCCAAACGCCTAAGCCGAAAGACTTGCCCGGAGGGCCGTACAAAACAGCCACGGGTTCTTGGCGGTTTGTATAAGAAAAGACAGCTTTGGGGAAATTCCCTCAGGGCTTGCTTTTTTGCCCCGGATGGTGCGAATCGGCCGGGGCGGCCACCCTCTTTTAAACAGCCGGAGCTGGGGAGCAGGGTTTGTGGATTGATTTCCGCAAAGCTCTCAACTGTTTGTGTTCGGCTGTCAAAATTATTTTGAAAAGAGGAAAAAGAATGCAAAAACAAAAGATTTCCACAAGATGCCTGGCCCTGCTGCTGAGCCTTTTGCTTTTGGCAGGGTGCTTTGCGGGGTGCGGTTCCGGAGAAACGACGGCCGGCTCGGCATCTAAAACCATTACATTCACGGCGGTCCACCAGGACGGCAGCGAAAAGGAATTTACCATTGAAACCGAGGAAGAATTCCTGCGGGGGGCCTTGGAACAGGAAAAGCTCATTGAAGGCGAGGAAAGCGACTATGGGCTGTTTGTCAAAACCGTTGACGGTGAGACGGTAGACGACGCCAACCAGGAATGGTGGTGCCTGACAATCGACGGCGAAATGGCCACTACCGGCGTAGATGACACGGAAGTCACTGACGGCGGAAAGTATACATTTACCTTCACCGTGGGATACTGATGAAGCAAAGGCTTACAGATTTGTGCCTTATGGCGATGATGGGCGCGGTCATGCTGGTTTCCAAGGAATGCCTGGCGTTTCTGGCCAACATCGAGCTTGTCAGCCTGTTGATCATTTTGTTTACCCAGGTCTTTGGGCGGAGAATCTTTGGGGCTTTGGCGGTGTTCCTGTTATCGCAAGGAATCCTATACGGCTTTGGCATATGGTGGCTGATGTACCTGTATGTTTGGCCGCTGTTGGCCCTGCTTGCCTGGCTGTTCCGACGGATGGAGCGCTCCTGGCAGTGGGCGATCCTTTCCGGCCTGTTCGGCTTGGCTTTTGGCACACTTTGTTCTCTGGTGTACCTTCCCCAGGGCATTCCGTGGATGATTTCCTGGATCATCAGCGGGCTTCGTTTCGACTTGGTCCATGCTGCGGGTAATTTTTTGCTGGCCTTGGTGCTGTATAAGCCGTTGAAGGCCGCACTGGAGCTGTTGAAACGGCAGATGAAAATCACATAAGATAAGCTAAGAAAGCAAGCCGCATAGCGGCATTTTCATCCTAACAAAAGCCCGGCCCCGAAAGATGTCTGATATGCTCCCTTCCAGGCAGCAAGCTTTTATTTTTTCGCTTGTTTACCTGGAAGGGAGCATTCTTTATGGGGAGAAATAAATTTGACAAAGATGTGATTGTATGTGCTGTTCAAGAATACTTGGATGGGAAATTCTCACAGCGTGCAATCGCAAATCGTCTTGGCATCCATTGTGAAACATTCCGGCAGTGGATAAAG
>CAYSQF010000043.1:0-17080 GCA_964433105.1 uncultured Acutalibacter sp. | reverse complement strand
ATCATTTTAGTATACTTTGTCAATAGCTTTTGCTTTATCCCTCAAAATATTTTTGAGAGGGCATATTTCCCCGCAAAAAAGCAAAAATGGGTATGAAAAAGTCCTACGCCGCGTATGCTTGACAGTGCGCCGCGCTTTGGGTATAATAAAATAAACTTTACCGGGCACAGGTCCGGATGAGAGCAGCAATAGAAGCGGGAATACCGCTTTATATAGAACGGACAGCGGGTTCGTGGGGATCGCTCCCCAGCACGGACATGCGGGCACTTGCCCGCTTGAAAAACAGTATTCGGAAAGGAAGCGCCGGAATGCTAGCCGGCGCTTGTGGTGTTATCTGTGTTTTTTCGGCGCGCTGCCGTTTCTAAAAAAATTGGAAATTCGTAGGAATGCAGGAGGAATTGTAGTGGCAGAAAAGAAAAATGCAGCGTCCCGTCGGCAGTTGGCCGGCGGAAACGAACTGGGAGAGCGGCGGCAGGATCAGGCTTTAAAAGGCGCGGTGGACGCGCCAAAGATAGGGAAGATCTCAGGCCGGAAGCCTGCCCAGAAGACATCGAGCACCAATACGGCGTCTGGCGCCGCGGCAAAGCCCGCCGAAAGCCGGGCACGGTCCCCACAGGCCGGAAAGAACCGGGTCGGGCAGAGCCGTACGCCCTCGAAAGCAGGCGGCAAAACCGCCGCTTCCAGGTCGGGTGGGGCAAATAGCATGTCCGCTCAGGCAAAAGCCGCCCGGGAGAAAGCCGCACCAGTGGAACCCGGACGGCGGCAGAGCCTGGGCACCGCTCCGATTACGGCGGCACAGCAGGCCAAACGGGCCGCCGCAGAAACGGCTGCCCGCCCCCCGCAGAAACGGGGCAGAGGCAGGCAAAAACAAAAACCGCCTATCCGCGCTTACTTTTTGGGCGGCTTAAATGAGATCGGAAAAAACTTTACCGTGTATGAGTGCCAGGACGATATGATCATCGTGGACTGCGGTCTGGCTTTCCCCGATGAGGAAATGTTCGGCGTGGATATGGTGATTCCCGATTTCACTTTTGTGGAAAAGAACCGGGATAAGATCCGGGGCATTGTAATCACCCACGGGCACGAGGACCATATCGGCGCGGTGCCCTATTTATTGAAAAAGCTAAATGTGCCCTTGTACGCGACGGCTCTTACCATTGGCCTGCTGGAAAGCAAGCTTCAAGAGCACAACCTGACCGGGACAGCCAAAATGCACGTAACACCCGCCGGTTCCCATGTCCAGCTGGGCTGTATGGACGTGGAATTTATCCACGTAAACCACTCTATTGCCGATGCGGTGGCCCTGGCCATCCACAGCCCTGCGGGCATTGTGGTCCACACTGGTGATTTTAAGATCGACTGTACTCCCGCCGAAGGCAGAATGATCGACCTTGCCCGGTTCGCGGAGCTGGGAAAGGAGGGTGTGCTGGCCCTGCTGGCGGATTCCACTAACGCCGAACGTCCCGGCTACACCCAGACCGAGCAGACGGTGAACAACTCGTTGGACTCCCTGTTTATGCGGGCCGAGGGGAAGCGGATCATTGTGGCCACCTTTGCCTCTTCCATCAGCCGGGTGCAGATGATCATTAACTGTGCCGTAAAATACGGTAGAAAAGTGGCACTTTCCGGCAGGAGCATGGTCAACGTGATGGGGATCGCCAGCGAGCTGGGGTATCTCCATGTACCCGAGGGGGTTTTGGTGGACCTGAACCTGATCAACCGCTATGAGCCGGGGCAGCTGGTGCTGATCACCACCGGCAGCCAGGGGGAGCCTATGTCGGCCCTGACCCGGATGGCCTTTTCCGACCACCGGCAGGTGGCTATCAATTCCAACGATTTTATTATCCTGTCCGCCCGGCCTATCCCGGGGAACGAAAAGACTGTTGGCGCTGTGGTGGATGAGCTTTTAAAACAGGGCTGTACCGTAATTTACGAGTCCATGTACGAGGTCCACGTATCAGGCCATGCCTGCCAGGAGGAGCTGAAGCTGATTCAGGGCCTTGTAAAGCCCAAGTATTTTATCCCGGTCCACGGGGAGCAGAAGCACCTGCGTAAGCACGCTGGGCTGGCGGAAGCCATGGGAATTCCGTCCAAAAATATTTTTATCGGCAGCATTGGCAACGTGCTGGAGATCCAGGAGGATCACATGCGCCAGCTGGCCGATGTGCCGGCGGGCAGCGTAATGGTGGACGGCCTGGGTGTAGGCGATGTTGGCAGCGTTGTGCTGCGGGACCGGAAGCACTTGGCGGAGGATGGCTTGATTGTGGCTGTCTGCTCCCTGGATTCCGACACGGGCCATGTGGTGTCAGGCCCGGACATCGTGTCCCGCGGGTTTGTGTATGTGAAAGAATCTGAACAGCTTATGGACGAAGCCCGTCGTTTGGTGTATAATACTCTGGAGAATTGTGCGAATCAGCGCATTCGGGACTGGAGCGCATTGAAGCAAAACATGAAAGAGGAACTGTCCCGGTTCCTTTACCGCAAAACCCAGCGAAATCCCATGATCCTGCCAATCATTATGGAGGTTTGACGGAAGCGGGGACAAGCGCGGCAAAAGGTCCGGAATTTGAAAGGCGGTGGGGGCGTTGCGGAAAGGATCGCGAAAAAAGAGGATTTGGATGGTTTCCCCCCTCTTTTACCTGATGGGGCTGGCGATGGTGGCAATGGCTGTTTTCACCTGGCATTACAACAAGATCGCTGCTATCATTGAGCTGACGGCGGCGGGAATGTCCCTGCTGGCTGTAGGCGTGTCCGATCTGCTATACCACTGGAACGTTTCCGCTGCAGTGCGCAGCGCGAAGCGGGTGCTCACCGCCGAAGAAGAGCATGCTCTGACGGAATTTGCCCTGCCCGTTGCAGTGGTGGCCCCGGCGGGGGACGTGGTCTGGGCCAACGAGGCCTTTGTGGCGTCCCTGTGCGGGGGAGGAGAGTATTTGGGAGAAAATGTCCTGCGCTTTATTTACCCCAAAACTTTCCGGCAAGTAATGGGGGAGAAGGGCACCTCGGTGTCCCACAGGGGCCGGGAATATACGGTTTATGGCGCTAGGGCACAGGACGGCTACATCCTCTATTTTGTGGATGACACCTACTTTAAGACAATCCATCGGGAATATAGGGAGAAAAAGACCGTGGTGTGCATGGCCGTGTTTGACAACTGGGAAGAGCTGATCCGCGACAGCATGGGCGGAGATGATTCCCGGGTGACCTCCGATGTGGAAGCGGTTCTCCGCCGTTGGGCGGTGGACAACCTGGGCGGGTTCATTCGTCGGCTGAACAACGGTCGGTATCTGATTATCACGGACGACGCTCACATTGAAGAAGCAAAACAGCGGCGCTTCCCCGTGCTGGATGATGTGCGGGAGATCAAAAGCGCCAACAACATGAGCGCCACTGTTTCCATTGGGGTGGGCCGTGGAGCGGACACTGCAGCGGAAAGTGAGCGCTGGGCAAGGCAGGCGCTGGACATGGCTCTGGGCCGCGGCGGTGACCAGGTGGCCGTCAAGCAGCAGGGGGATACTTACGAATTTTTCGGCGGCCTTTCCAAAGGCGTGGAAAAACGGGACAAGGTTCGGACCCGCGTAATTGCCGCTACCTTGTCCGATCATGTAAAGGCCAGCGACCGGGTGTACATCATGGGCCACAAGAATTCCGACCTAGACAGTGTGGGCGCTGCCGTGGGCATGTGGGCAGCTGTCCGGAAAGGGCTGGAAAAACCCGCCAGCATTGTCCTGAACCGCAGTCAGACATTGGCAGCGCCGCTGGTGGACCGGGTGGAGAAGGCCTATTCCAGCGAGGAAGTGTTCATCAGCCCTCAGGAAGCCCTGCAAAGCGCCACAGAACGGTCTTTGCTCATTGTGGTGGACACCCATTCGGTGAACTTTGTGGAAAGCTCCAGCCTATTGGAGAAGATTCCCCGGATCGTGGTGATCGACCACCACCGGATGATGATTTCCCACATCAAAAACGCGTTGATCTTCTATCACGAGCCTTATGCCAGTTCCGCTTCGGAAATGGTAACGGAGCTGGTGCAGTACATCAAAGGCTCCGCCATCGATGGGATCGACGCCGAAGCGCTGATGGCCGGTATCAGCCTGGACACCAAGAATTTTGTGTTGAAAACCGGCGTTCGTACCTTTGAAGCTTCCGCGTTCCTGCGTCGGCGGGGTGCGGATACGGTAGCCGTAAAAAAGATGTTTTCCAACACACTGGATAACTATAAGCAGAAGGCCCAGCTGGTTTCCGGGGCGGAGCTTTACAAGGGTTGCGCTATTGCCACCTCCAACTGGGATTTCGAGGATATGCGGGTAGCGGCGGCCCAGGCTGCCGATGAGCTTTTGTCCATCCAGGGGGTGCGGGCATCCTTTGTGCTGTACCGCACCGGGGCGGATGTGAACATCTCCGCCAGAAGCCTAGGGGATATCAACGTCCAGCTGATCCTGGAGGAATTTGGCGGCGGCGGCCACTTCACTATGGCTGGAGCGCAAATCCCGAATACCAGCATGAGCGACGCCCGCCGGTCGCTGATCCGCGCGTTGGATGCCAAACTGGCCGACGTGACCGCTCAAGGGTAAGATTGAAACGGAAAACTGCGGCTGTGCGGCCGCTTGCTTAATGAAAGGGGCAATCAAAATGAAAGTGGTTCTGCTGCAAGACGTAAAGTCCATCGGCAAAAGGGGAGAGCTTTGCAATGTCTCCGACGGGTACGCCAGGAATTTCCTGCTGCCCAGGAAGCTGGCGAAGGAAGCTAATGCTCAGGCCATGAACGAGCTGAAAAATGCCGAAGCTGCCAAGGAGTATAAAATTAAAACAGAGACGGAAAAGGCCCGGAAAAACGCGGACACCCTCAGTGGCAAGACCTTGAAGATCTACGCCCGGCCCGGCCAGGGCAATAAGATTTTCGGCTCTGTTACCGCCAAAGAGATTGCCGAGGAGATCGGCCGGCAGTTTGGGGTTGAGGTGGAAAAGCGAAAGGTAGTCCTGGACGGGGACATCAAGGCCTTTGGCTCTTATAATTTTGATGTAAAATTCTATAGCGGCATTTCCGCGACCATGACGGTGGCGGTCTGTGAAAAGGACTGAGCTTTTTTGGATCAAAGAATCAAACTGCTGCGGGGAGCCAATTTGGACATTGACTTTTCCTGCGCCGATTTTGGGGATTCCAAGTGCCCCTGGAATGAAGCGGAACATACGGACGAGCACCGCTGCGCTGTGAAAAATACCTCCATTTGCCCTTATTTCTGCGGGGTGCGGTATTTGGACAGCGTGCTGTGCGGATATCCTTATAAGACCAGCGCCGTCCTGCGTCAGGACGAAGTAGACCGGGATTTCAGCCAGATATCTTGAAAGCAGGATAAAACGGTCAAGCCGGAAAGGAGCAAAAATGCCTTCGGATTATGGATTTCACGAATTGAATACCCAGGCGGAGCCGGGCATGAATATGCCCTTCAGCCTGGAAGCGGAGCAGTCCGTGCTGGGCGCAGTCCTGCTGGATTCCTCCTGTTTGGCGGCGGTGGCTGAGGTTTTACCCCGGGCTGAGTATTTCTACGGGGTAAACAACCAGATGATTTACGGAGCCATGCTGGAAATGTTTACCCTGGACCTGCCGGTAGATTTTGTCACGGTGTTGGAGAAGCTCAAGGAAAACGAAGCTTTTGACGAAGCCACCGGCAAGGTGTACCTTACCCAGCTGGCGCAGATTGTGCCATCCCTCTCCAATGTGACCGCTTATGCGGAAATCGTCCGGGACAAGTACGATGTGCGTACGCTGATGCAGGCGGCAAGACAGATTTTGGACGACGCCAGCAGCGGGACAGAAGAATCCTCCCTGCTGTTAGATATGGCGGAACAGCGGATTTACGATATCCGCCGGGGCAAAAGCGCCAAGGGCTTGCAGCCTGTGCGGGAGATCCTGCTGGAAACCTACGACCGGCTGGATCAACTGAATTCCCCGGACCGGGATAAGTACAAGGGAATCCCCACAGGGATACGGGAACTGGATACAATCATCACCGGCCTGAACCGGTCGGATTTGATCATTATGGCGGCCCGGCCCGGCGTGGGGAAAACCAGTTTTGGGCTGAATATCGCCAGGCACGCATCCATTGCGGCGGGTCGCCGTGTGGCTTTCTTCTCTTTGGAAATGAGCCGAGAGCAATTGGTTTCTCGCCTGCTTGCAACCGAAGCCGTGGTGGAGGGTACCAGCCTGCGGTCCGGCGACCTTTCTGAAAACGATTGGGTCAAGCTGATTGAGGCGGGGGATATCCTTTCCAAGGCGGAGCTGTATTTTGATGACAACCCCAGCATCACCGTGCCGGAAATGAAAGCGAAGGTTCGGCGGCTGGGGAATGTGGACCTGATCATTGTGGACTATTTGCAGCTGATGAATAGTGCCCGGCGCATTGACAACCGGGTACAGGAGATCACGGAGATTACCCGGAGCTTGAAGATTATGGCGAAGGAACTTGATGTGCCGGTGGTAGCAATGTCCCAGCTGCGCCGCCCCACCGAGCGCGCAAAGGATCACCGCCCCGGCCTTTCCGAGCTGCGGGATTCCGGTTCTATCGAGCAGGACGCTGACGTGGTCATTTTCCTGCACCGTGAAGCGTATAACGTTACCAGCGAAGGCGGGGAGATCACCGAAGATCTGGATCAGAACGCGGCGGAACTGATCGTGGCAAAAAACCGCCACGGCAGCACAGACAGCATCCCGGTCCACTGGCAGGGCCAGTACATGCGCTTTACCTCCCGGGAGGTTATCCGCCATGAGTAAGGGAGCACTATTAAATGGGGACCTTTCCGAGCTGCCGGAGTCTGGCTTGGTCGTGGTGGGCTTTTCCGGCGGTGCGGATTCTACCGCCCTGGCTCACTGGCTGTGGAAAAGGCTTCCCATCGAAAGGATCGTCCTGGCGCATTTGAACCACGGGCTGCGGGGCGAAGAATCGGAGAGGGACGAAGCTGCGGTCCGGCGGTTTGCCGGGGAGACGGGGCTTCGTCTTGTGGTTTCCAAGGCAGATATTGCCGCGCTGGCCGCCCAGCGAGGTATGGGACTGGAAGAGTGCGGCCGGAAAGTCCGGTACGAGTTTTTCCACTCTCTTGCTCCGGGGGAAAATGACCGGATTCTCACGGCACATCATGCCGGGGACAACGCTGAGACTCTTCTGCTCAACCTGTGCCGGGGTGCCGGCTTAGATGGCCTGTGTGGTATCCCCGCCGCGCGGGGAAAAGTACTGCGGCCTTTCCTGGGCGTCAGCCGGGAGGAGATCGAGGCCTACTGCCGGGAGAACGGTCTTTCCTATGAGACGGACAGCACCAATCTATCCGGTCAATTTGCCCGGAACCGGATACGGCTGGAGGTTCTGCCGGTGCTGCGCCAGCTGAACCCAAAGGTGGTAGACGCTTTTTCCCAAACGGCAGAGTTGCTTTCCCGGGACCGTGACTTTATCCGTGCGGAGGGAGAAAAGCTTCTGCGTCGGGCTTCCGGACAGTATGGACTGAACGCGCAGATGCTTTTGGAGGCCCACGCGGCTGTCCGCTCTGCCGCGCTCCGACTGTGGCTGGACGGCTGTGGCTGTCAGAAACCGGGGAAAAAACATCTCGACCTGGTGGAGGACTGCTTGGAGCGAGGTGGAGCCGTTTCCCTTCCCGGGGGCATCACCTTGTGTCGGCACCAAGGGATCCTGTCGGCCGTCCGGGAGAGCCATGCCGCAAGCTTTGCCGTACCCGTTTCCCTGCCTGGAAAAGCGGAGAAAAGCCGGGCAGAAACGCCGCTGCCAGATGGAAGATTGCTGGTCTTGGAAAAAAAGGAAGGCCCATTTAAAAAATCAGGACAAAAAATTCACAATTTAGACTTCAAAAACGCCTTGGATTATGATACAATAATAAATACTTTGATCGCTAGAACTCGCCGGGCAGGAGACCGCTTTTCTCCGGCTGGCCGGAATGTTTCCAAAAGCATGAAGCAAGTATTTCAAGAATGCGGTGTGCCCGCCGGGCTGCGGGGGGCTGCGGTGCTGCTGGAATGTGGGGAACGGCTGGTCTGGTGCCAAGGCGCCGGGGCTGCCCAGGGCTTTCAAGTGACAGAGCATACCCGTGCCGCGCTTGTACCGGCAGTGTGGGAAAGGCCGGAACGGGCGGCTGGGAAATAGCTCGTAGGGAAGCGAAAATGTGGAATGGAAAAGAAAGTAGGGATGAGGTTTGACAGAGCATGGTACAATGATGGATGACATTCAGGAGGTTCTTTTCAGCGAACAGCAGATTGCCGGGATCGTAGAGCGGATCGGACAGGAGATTTCCCGGGATTACCGGGATAAGGAACTGCTGTTGGTCAGCGTGCTGAAGGGATCCGTGGTGTTTATGGCGGATTTGATGCGGGCTGTCACGATCCCTGCCCGGATCGATTTTATGGCCACGTCCAGCTATGGCTCCGGCACTACTTCTTCCGGGGTGGTAAAGATCATCAAGGACTTGGATATTGAGCTTTCTGGGTATGACATTGTACTGGTAGAGGACATTTTGGACAGCGGCAAAACCCTCAGCTATCTGATGGAGCTTTTGCAGGGGCGCAACCCTAAAAGCATTCAGATTTGTACCTTGTTTGACAAGCCGGAGCGCCGTCAGGCGAAGGTGTATCCCACTTATGTTGGCGCCCGGATCCCGGATGCATTTATTGTGGGCTACGGGCTGGATTACGATGAGAAATACCGCAATCTGCCATTTGTGGGCGTTTTAAAGCCGGAAGTGTACGAATAAGCGGCTGAAAGCCAGCCAACCATTTCATTTGGAAATTAAAGATATAGGAGGACGATGCTTTGGACGGTAATCGTAAGACCTTGCGAAATCTTCTGCTATATATCGGAATCCCGGTGGTGGTGCTTTTTATCATCATCTTCCTGTTTCAGAACAGGAACACTCAGAGTGTGGAAACCTATAAGTATTCCGATATTATTGAATATTTTGACAGTCAGCAGGTCAAGGAATATAAGCTGGATTTGGGTACCGGAGAGCTTACGCTGTATTTGAACGACGAGGAAGGCTCACAGCTGAACTTTGAGCTTCCCAGCATTGACCTGTTCTATCGGGACGTCACCTCGTCCATCCAGCTTTATAACGAGGAACACCCCGAAGCAAAAATGGTGCAGGATATCATCCGCCCTGTGGAGACCAGTTGGTTTGTCAGCCTGCTGCCTACGCTGATACTGTTTGCCGGGCTGATTATCTTCTGGGTGTTGATGATGCGCCGACTGGGGAACATGACCGGCGGCGATAAGCAGATGAACTTCGGCAAGGCAAAGATTAAGCAGATCAGCGATGAAAAGCGCAAGACCACCTTTGCCGATGTGGCGGGAGCGGATGAAGAAAAAGAAGAGCTTCGGGAGATCGTGGAATTTCTGAAAAACCCTTCCAAATATAATGCCTTGGGCGCGCGTATCCCGAAGGGCGTGTTGCTGGTAGGCCCTCCCGGTACCGGCAAGACTCTGCTGGCCCGGGCTGTGGCGGGAGAAGCAGGCGTGCCGTTTTTCTCCATTTCCGGCTCTGACTTTGTAGAGATGTTTGTGGGCGTAGGCGCTTCCCGCGTCCGGGATCTGTTCGATAAGGCCAAACGGAACCATCCCTGTATCATTTTTATCGATGAGATCGATGCTGTGGGTCGTCAGAGGGGCGCCGGCTTAGGCGGCGGCCACGATGAGCGGGAACAGACCTTGAACCAGCTGTTGGTAGAAATGGATGGCTTTGGCGCCAATGAAGGCGTCATCATGATTGCCGCTACCAACCGTCCCGACATCCTTGACCCCGCTTTGATGCGCCCCGGCCGGTTTGACCGTCAGGTGATGGTGGGTTACCCCGACATCAAGGGGAGGGAAGACATTTTGCGCGTCCACGCGAAGGGCAAACCCCTGGCCCCGGATGTGGTGCTTTCTACGATTGCCAAATCCACCGCGGGCTTTACCGGCGCGGATTTGGAAAACCTCTTAAACGAAGCGGCGCTTTTGGCTGCCAGAAGAAATCATAAAGCCATTACTATGGCGGAAATTGAGGATGCCACCATTAAGGTGGTGGTGGGTACCGAGAAAAAGAGCCGGGTGATGAACGAAAAGGAAAAGAAATTAACGGCCTATCATGAAGCGGGCCATGCCATTGCTTCCTATTACTGTACCACCCAGGATCCGGTGCATCAGATTTCCATTATTCCCAGAGGGGTGGCCGGCGGTTATACCATGCACCTGCCTACCGAGGATCGCTCTTACCGCAGCAGAAACGAGATGCGGGAGGAATTGGTGGTTCTGCTGGGCGGCCGTGTGGCGGAAGCTTTGGTGCTGGATGACATCTCTACCGGCGCTTCCAACGACATTGAGCGGGCAACGAAAATTGCCCGGGCAATGGTCACTAAATATGGTATGAGCGAAAAGCTCGGGCCTATCACCTACGGTTCCGATGACTCAAACCCCTTCCTGGGGAAGGAAATGGGGCATATCAGCAATTACTCCGAGCAGACGGCCTCTGAAATCGATGAGGAGATACAGGCCATTATTTCCGCTGCCTATCAGGAGACAGAGCAGATTTTGAAAGATCACATTGATGAGCTGCACCGTCTTGCCGGCGTGTTATTCGAACGAGAAAAGTTAGACGGCGAAGAATTCCAGCAGGTGATGGCGGGGAAACTTCTGCCCGGCAGCACTGCCAAAACTTCTTCCCAGCTGGAGAATGGGGAAGGGAAACAAGCTTCTGATCTGCCGGAACCACCTAAAGCGGCCCCGGATGGTGAAACCTTTTCCCCAGAGCAAAAGAAATAGCAGAAGATAGGGGTCGTTATAAACGACCCCTATCTTTAGGAAGAATGGTCTTACTTTTACATCGTAAATCGGTATTGCTGAATTTACGATAAGGTCGCTTTTGTATGAAGTCAATCAGCTTTACATACATAAAATGACCATATGAAAAGCTTTATCACTTTACAGACAAGGATATGTGAGGCATGGCAAAAAAACAGGAATATGGTAATGACAGCATTCAGAGTTTAAAGGGCGCGGATCGTGTCCGGCTGCGGCCTGCGGTGATTTTTGGCTCCGATGGAATCGACGGATGCCAGCACTCTATTTTTGAGATCTTGTCCAACTCCATCGATGAGGCCAGAGAGGGCCGGGGCAGTGAGATTACCATTACACGGTTTTCAGATAATGCCGTGCAGGTGGAGGACCATGGCAGCGGCATTCCCGTAGAGTACAACCAGAAGGAAGAGCGTTATAACTGGGAACTGGTTTTCTGCGAGATGTACGCCGGCGGCAAATACAACAACGATTCTGGCGCGAATTACGAATATTCCCTGGGCCTCAATGGCCTGGGGCTCTGCGCTACGCAGTATGCTTCCGAATACATGGATGTAGATATCCGCCGGGATGGCTTCCGGTATACCCTGCATTTCGAACACGGTGAAAATGTGGGGGGACTGCAAAAGGAGTCCTATGCCAAAAAAGATACCGGCACCATTATCAAGTGGAAGCCGGACCTGCAGGTATTTACGGATATTGCCGTAGGGCAGGAATACTACCTGGACATTTTAAAGCGTCAGGCCGTAGTGAACGCGGGCATTACCTTTCACTTTAAAAACGAGACGGCCCCCGGTAAATTTGAAACTACCGACTTCTACTATGAAAACGGTATTCTGGATCATGCCAGGGAGCTGGCGGGGGAGGATCCTCTTACCCCGGTGCAGTTCTGGCAAAGTGAAAAGAAAGTCCAAGATCGGGAGGACATGACGCTTTACAACGTCAAGATCAATGTGGCGGCGGCATTTTCAAACCGCGTCCATGTGACGGAATACTATCACAATTCCAGCTGGCTGGAGCACGGCGGCGCACCGGATAAGGCGGTGCGTAACGCCTTTGTGTACCAGATTGATGCTTACTTAAAGCAGAACAACAAATATACAAAAAATGAAAGCAAGATCACCTACCAGGACGTTGAGGACTGCTTGATTATTGTCATTTCTTCCTTTTCCACCCAGACTTCCTACGAAAACCAGACCAAGAAAGCCATTACCAATAAGGGAATCCAGGAAGCAATGGTGGAGATGCTCCGTCACAACCTGGAGGTTTATTTCATTGAAAACCCCCTAGACGCGGAAAAAATTGGCAATCAGGTGCTGGTGAATAAGCGGAGCCGAGAGGACGCTGAAAAAACCCGTCTAAACTTGAAAACAAAGCTGACCGGAAAAATGGACATGACCAGCCGTGTGGCGAAATTTGTGGACTGCCGAAGCCGCAATGTGGAAGAAAGGGAATTGTTCATTGTTGAGGGCGATTCCGCTTTGGGCGCGGTGAAGCAGGCCAGGGATTCCAATTTCCAGGCGGTGATGCCAATCCGCGGCAAGATATTAAACTGCTTAAAGGCCAGTTACGACAAAATTTTCAAGAGCGAGATCATCACAGACCTGATGAAGGTGCTGGGCTGCGGCGTTCAAGTGAAGGCAAAGGCCAATAAGAACTTGAATGCCTTTGATATGGACAATCTCCGGTGGAGCAAGGTGATTTTCTGTACCGACGCAGATGTGGATGGTTTCCAAATCCGGGCGCTGCTGTTGACTATGATCTACCGTCTGACCCCGGCCCTGATCGAAGCAGGCAAGGTGTTTATTGTGGAATCCCCACTTTATGAAATCACCGCGAAGGATGAAACCTATTTCGCATACGACGAAGCGGAAAAGGCGGAATTTTTGAAGAAGTTGGAAGGCCAGAAATATACGATCCAGCGCTCTAAAGGTCTGGGTGAGAACGAACCGGATATGATGAGCCTGACCACCATGAACCCTAAAACCAGGCGGCTGATCAAGATCAATCCAGGGGATGCGGAATATGCCGCTTATATGTTTGACATCATGCAGGGGGACGACCTGGAGGGCCGCAAGCAGTATATCGCGGAGCATGGGGCCGAGTATACGGATGAATTGGATGTGAGTTAAGCTCTACATTTTTTTGGACAGCTTGAAACTGGGCGTTTTTAAGAAAAGAGGGGTAGCGATGAATGATTTCCAAAAGCAGGAAAGCAAAGCCGCTGTGGAGCAGGGAGAAACGGCGCTGGGGATGGAGCTTGGTTCCACCCGAATCAAGGCGGTGCTCATTGGGCCGAACCATGTCCCTATTGCTTCTGGCTCCTTCGACTGGGAGAATCGGCTGGAAAACGGGGTCTGGACCTACCGGTTGGAGGATGTGTGGGCTGGGCTGCAGTCCGCATACAGCGATTTGAAGGAAAATGTGCGGAAGACCTGCGGCGCGCAGCTGACACGTCCAGGCGTGATCGGTGTTTCAGCCATGATGCATGGATATCTTCCTTTTGACCGGGAGGGCAGGCAGCTCTGCGAATTCCGCACCTGGCGGAACACCATTACGGAAGCGGAAGCGGCGGAACTGACAGAACTGTTTCAATTTAACATCCCCCAGCGGTGGAGCATTGCCCATCTTTGGCGGGCCGTGAAAAACAGGGAACCGCACGTGAAAGATCTGGGATATCTCACCACTTTGGCAGGGTTCGTGCACTGGAAGCTCTCCGGAGAAAAGGTGCTGGGCGTGGGAGAAGCTTCGGGCATGTTCCCTATTGATAGCCGAATTGGCAGCTTCAACGCCCGGATGGTTGGTCAGTTTGACCAATTGCTGGAGGGCCAGGGCGTGACTTGGAAACTGGAAAACATCTTGCCACGGGTGCTTCTAGCCGGGGAGTCTGCTGGCTGCCTGACCTCGGAAGGGGCAAGACTGTTAGACCCTTCCGGCGAGCTGGAAGCCGGAATCCCCATGTGCCCGCCGGAGGGGGACGCAGGAACCGGCATGGCGGCTACCAACAGCGTGGCGGAGCGCACGGGAAACGTGTCTGCCGGGACCTCTATTTTTGCTATGACGGTGCTGGAAAAGGAGTTGTCCCGGGTGCACCCGGAAATCGATATGGTCACCACTCCGGTTGGCCGGCCCGTGGCAATGGTTCACTGTAACACCTGCACTTCCGATCTGGACGCCTGGGTGAAGCTGTTCTGGGAGCTTTTGCGGGCGGCGGGGAAGCCCCTCTCCAAGTCGGAGCTATATGACCTGCTGTATTTCCAGGCGCTGGAGGGTGAGCCGGACTGCGGCGGCGTGGTGACTTATAATTGCTATTCCGGAGAGCCGGTCACCGGGTTGGAGGATGGGCGGCCCCTAACTGTGCGCAGCCCTGACAGTAGGCTGACCCTGCCGAACTTTATGCGTGCTCAGCTTTATGCCGCGATGGCCACTTTGCAGATTGGCATGGATATTTTGTTCCGGGAAGAGCACGTGGCGTTGGCCAAGCTTTACGGGCATGGCGGGCTGTTTAAGACGCGTGGCGTCGGTCAGCGGCTGATGGCCGGGGCATTAAATGTTCCTGTCGCGGTGATGGAAACTGCGGGCGAGGGCGGTCCTTGGGGTATGGCACTGCTGGCGATGTACCGGAAGGAGCGGCAGGAAGGGGAGACCCTGGAGGACTACCTGGCGCAAAGGGTGTTCCGAGACACCGCCGGGGACTGCCTGGAGCCAAATGAGGCGGATGTAAAGGGCTTCCAGAAGTATATTGCCCGATACAAAGCCGGGCTGGAAATTGAGAAAGCAGCGGTCAAAGCTTTGCCGTAATAAACATGTAAACGGATCGTAATAGAAGCAAAAGGGACCTCGCGCGTACTGGATGAAACGCCGGGGTCCTTTTTTTCTTTTCTAAATATTGGGAAATCAACGTGCCCAGAGCCGGACGCCTGTGTAAAAACCGCGTATCGAGCCGGGTTCGGCCAAACACCTGCGATTTTCTGCCAGACCAGCGGAAGACTATCTATGAATATACATTCTTGTCATATGGGGTTCGCCATCGCCCTGCACCATGCAGAAGAATTCCCATCCATACCGTTCGTAAAATCCAATGAGATCTGTAACGAGATAAATAGGCGTGATCCCCTTTGCTTTCAGATCCTTTGCTGCCATATTGAGCAGGCGGCCGGCAATCCCCTTGCGGCGGTAATCCGCTTCCGTGTATACCGCGCAAACGTTGGGGGTAAGGTCTTTCCGGTCGTGAAAATCATTTTCGATCACGCCCAGCCCGCCGATAATCCTGTCATTTTCAAGACACAGGTACCAGCCGAGTTCGATTTCATTGGCAAGATATGCGGTCATGCACGCGAGATAAGCTTCCACCGGTACGCCCCATTTACTGTGAAACCATGCGGCCGCCGTAGTTTTCAACTCCGGGATATCCCGCAAGGTGCAGCAATGGTATTTGTCAACTTTGTACTCCATACATCTTCCTTCTTAAGCCTGCCTGTTTTGCCGCCGGCGCTCTTCCAAAAGGATGCGGCGGATGGTCTTTTCGGTGAGAAAATAGTTTTTGGCCAGGACGGCAATTTCCTGTCCGGTCTCCGCTTCTTGAAATATGGCCAGATTGCGGGCGGCGGTTTCCTGTTTGCTGTGGGTCCGTTCCCCCCAGGCCAACTTGTTTTCTTCCTTTCGGGGAATATAAAGATATGCCCCGTCTATGTATTGCTGCAATTTTGTCAATAAATCCGCGGGCAAAATATCCCGCGCACGTGCATAGCGCATAATGCTCCTCCTAAAATTTTACATTGCTTTTCGGATGAGCAAAGGCTATTACACATTTACGGCGGTTTCGAACGGTTATTGCCGCACCGCCTTATGATTTTCCGTGCAATAGCCCCTGCTATGCACGCTGCACCTTTTCAGTCATACTGCCGCTTCCCTCCTTCGGTTTTCATCTTTGCTGCCGTTCTGCCGACAGGTTACAGTATAGCACAGGAAAATGGAAATTGCCAGCACCGGTTTGATTCTGTAGAATTTCCGTCCCGCTCAAGCCTAAAGAACTTTATGGAGCGTCGGTTTGCTTCTGTCCTATGGCTGGGCTTGCCATTTCCGTCTTGCTCCTGCTATATTGGATTTCAGACGCCTGCCGTCCCTGCCGAGGGAAAACATTCGATATGACAGGAGGTAAAGCCATGCGCTGCGAAATATGCGGCAAAACTACGACCATTGGGAAAAAGGTCGCGCATAACAGGATGTACATTACCAACAGGACTTCCCGGAAGTTTCGTCCAAACCTGCAGAAAATGACTATCGCCACCCCTGCGGGGCCAAAGAAAATTACAGTGTGTACCCGATGTATGCGGACCATGAGGAAGAACAGCAAATAAAAATCAGCAGGCTATAAAGGGCGGTGCTTGTAAAACAGCAGCTCGGATTTTCTCTTGCAGCTTCGCGGCTCCGCTTTTAAAGCGGTCAGCTCGCCACCGCAGCGCTTGCTCATCATGGCAAAGCGTTCATCGCTCAGCTTCGAGTTGGCGTTGTCTCCGTAAATTTTCATAAAATGACGTTGCAGTTCTGCGCCCGCTTCACATTGCGTACCGACCATTTCCAATCATCCAGTATCCATCCAATACATCGGCCGAACCTATGCTTTGTGAATTTTTTGTAAACTCTTCCCGCGCTGCTGAAAAAGCTCTTGTAATTTCATTCTTTCTATTGTAAAACAATAATAAACAAGCAAGGCTAAAAATGATGCTGAAAAGAAAAAAGGAAGATGATTTTATGGACACAAAGGTTTCAGCGCTGTTGAACGATCAAATTAACAAGGAGATGTATTCCGCTTACCTGTATCTGGATATTGCCAACTTCTATGATGCTAAGGGCTTGGACGGCTTTGCCCATTGGTATGAGGTTCAGGCAAAGGAGGAGATGGATCATGCCATGCTCTTTTACCGCTATCTCCACAACAACAGTGTGACTGTCACCCTGTCTGCCATCGGCAAACCGGACAAAACATTCACCGACCTGATCTCCCCGCTGCAGGTGGCTCTGGAGCATGAAAAATATGTGACCTCGCTGATTAACGAAATCTACGCTGCCGCAACCGCTGCCAATGACTACCGCACCACGCAGTTTTTGAACTGGTTTGTCAAGGAGCAGGGCGAGGAGGAGAAAAACTCCGATGATCAAATCACCAAGATGAAGCTCTACGGCGATGATCCGCGCAGCTTGTACCTGCTCAACAGTGAATTGGCCTCCCGTACCTACTCCGCCCCGTCCTTGGT
>CAYSQF010000042.1:0-17392 GCA_964433105.1 uncultured Acutalibacter sp. | reverse complement strand
ACTCAATCGCTTTTTTCTATCCCCTTGGTCTCACATCTATTGTAACGATACAAACTCTTTTTTGTTTTTCCCGTTTTTCGCTAGACAAATCCGGGAAAATGCGCTATAATATTTCTCGTTCTTTGCAAATCCAACATTTTGAAAGGCATGATATCCCATGAGAAGCACTTTGAAGAAAGTATTTGCCGCCGTTTTGGCCGTTGCCTTATGCCTGAGCTTTGCCGGCTGCTATGATGAAAACAAGACCTGGGCCGCCAAAAAGGGAGACGACACGCTCCCCATCGGCAGCTATATTTATTATTTGTATAGCGCCTATTCGCAGGCCACGCAAAAGGTTTCTTCCAGCGAAGAAGTGCTGAAAGCTTCCATTGAAGATAAGGACAGCCAGACTTGGATCCGGGAAGAAGCCCTAAACAGTCTGCAGTGTTATTATTACATCACCGGCAAGTTCGATGAGCTGGGCCTGGAGCTTACTGAGGAAGAGTTGGACACCATTCAGACCAACACAGACAACAGCTGGACCTATTTTAAGACCTATCTGGAAGAAACCTTGGGGATTGCCAAGGAGTCTTATCGGCTTGCTTCCGTCCTGTACAACGCCGAATACGAGAAAGTGATGGAAGCCATGTATGGTGAAGACGGCGAACTGGCGCTCTCAGAGGAAGAGCTGAAATCCTATTTCACCGATAATTATTTCAGCTACGAGTATTTCTACGCTTCTCTCACCACCACCGATGACGATGGGAACAGCGTGGATCTGACTGATGAAGAAAAGGAAGAACGGAAATCCGAGCTGGAAACTTATGTGGATAAGATCAGCACCGGGGATATCACAGTGCAGGAAGCTGCTGAAGAATACGCGGAGGATGCCCTGGGTTCGTCCAGCAATTCCACTTATCAGGCCCCTTCTCCCACTTTAAAGGACAACCTGAGCGACACTTCCATCAAGGAAGCTCTGGAAGGATTGGAAGATAACCAGACTTCTCTGGTGGAAACCACTACCGGCTATTATGTGCTTCGCAAGCTTCCTATTGTCGACAAATTTGAGGATACTATGAGCGATGAAACCCAGGAATACAACCTTCTTTACAACATGAAGGGCGAGGAGTTCTCAGATTACGTCAAGGAACAGGCCAAGAATGTGGAAGGCGTCGAGATTAACCAAAATGCCTTGGACAGCATTAAACTCACCAAGTTTGTCACCGATGACAACAAGATGGGCACATCAAGCGCTTCTTCGGAAATATCCAGTGAGGCTAGTTCCGCGGCTTCCGAAAGCTCTGAAACTGCTTCAAGCTCCGAAGTGGAAGAATAAAAAGATTTACTAAGCATTTCAAGCGGGTTGGCAAATGAGAGATAACCTCTTTGTCATCCCGTTTTTATTTTACTTGTGCACATTTTGGAAATTTTGTCCTATAACTTTCCAAAAAATTTTTTTAACTTTTGACATACGTGCTGAAAAAGGATATAATAATGGTAATATTTACCCAAAGCCGGACTGGTGTTTCCTGCCTTTCCTTTTTTGGGGCTTCTATTCCCTGTTTTCGCCCCTTTTGCGGCGATTTCATACGGGGAAAAGCAGGAGGTGAAATAATTTTGGCAAAAGAAACCATGCAGGCCGTCAGCGACGCGGAAAAAAAGGCCCGTCAGACGCTGCTGCATGCCAGAGAAGAAAGTGAAGCGCTGATCTCTAAGGCAAAAGAACAAGCTGAAACGCTGATTACCAACGCGGAAAAGGAAGCGGCAAAAAAGGTTGAGATTCTTTGCGGCGTTGCGCGGGCCGACGCGGAAAAGCTGAAGACACGCGCCAGCGAAGAGACGCTCGCGGAGCAAAAAGGACTTCGGCAAACCGCTGAAAACGCTTTGCCGCGCGCGGCGGAAAATATCAAAAAGTTTGTGCTTGGCCAGACGGGAGCCGCTGCGCCAACTTCGAAAGGAAGGTGAGACTGATTTGGCGAAACTTGAAATGAAGCGTATCAGCGTCTACGCGCTGAAAAACAGCCGAAAAAAGATTTTGGAGCTTCTGCAGCGCCGGGGCGTTGTAGAAATTGATACGCCAAAGCAGGCCACTGAGCTTTTTTCAAAAACAGACACCGACACCGCCCGGCAGACCTTTGAAAAGAACGCGCAGCTTCTCATGGGGGCCGTTTCCATTCTGGATGAGAACGTGCCGCCCAAGAAGGGATTGCCTGCCATGTTGACAGGCCGCGTCCCCATTGACCTTGCCCGTTATGAGCAGACGGCCCGGGAAGCCCCTGACTTTGCCAAAACCGCGTCCCGCATTTCTGCTCTTGGAAAGAAGGTTCTGGACAGCGAAACAGAAATTCTTCGGTTAGATGCCCAAATAGAAGCCTTAACGCCCTGGATGGGGTTGGATGTTTCCATGCGCACGATCGGGACCGACTCCACCAGCGTATTCATCGGAACTTTCCCGGAGGAATTGACAGAGGGGGATTTAAAGGCGCGGCTTGCCGCCGCCCTGCCGGACGTTTCCGCCCTGGATGCTGAGATCATCAGTGTGCAATCCCAGCAGACCTGCGTGTTTCTGGTCTGCCACGCGAAATACGGCATGCGGGTAGAAGCGGTCCTCCGCTCCATGGGCTTTTCCTATCCAGCCGCGCCCTCCAAGCTTCCCCCTTCCAAAAGAGTGGAAGCTCTTCGAAAGCAGGCCATCCAGTTAAAGGAAGAGATACAGAAGGCCCGAGAGGAGATTGTCTCTTACGGCGATAAGCGGGAAAACCTGCTGTTTACGGCGGATTATTACTCCATGCGGGCCGACAAATACCGGGTGCTGGGCGACTTGTGGCAGAGCCCCCATGTGTTTCAAGTCACAGGGTACATTCCTGCGGAAAACGCACCTGCTTTAGAGCGGGAACTGGAATCCTCTTTCCAGGCTTATGTGGAAGTGGAAACACCGGGGCCTGAGGATGACCCACCGGTGAAACTGAAAAACCGCTTTTTGGCGGCTCCGGTGGAAAGCGTTGTGGAGGGCTACGGCATGCCCGGCAAACGGGAAGTGGATCCTTCCAGCGTCATGTGTATTTTCTATTATCTGCTTTTTGGCATGATGCTTTCCGACGCTGCCTACGGACTTTTAGTGGTGATTGCCTGCGGCATTGTGCTTTGGAAATTCAAAAATATTGAAGCAAGTCTGCGGAAATCCCTGTGGATGTTCTTTTTCTGCGGTGTTTCTACTGCCTTTTGGGGTGTGATGTTTGGCAGTTATTTTGGTGACGCCATTCCTGTGATTGCCGAAACCTTCTTCCATACGGAAATCACCTTGAAACCTGTCTGGTTTACTCCGTTGGATGAGCCAATGCGCCTGCTGCTGTTCTCCTTCCTGCTGGGTGTGATCCATTTGTTTACCGGTTTAGGCGTGCAGTTTTACCAATTGGTCAAACAGAAAAAGATTGCCGATGCCCTGTACGACGTGGTGTTCTGGTATTTCCTGGTAGGCGGCTTAATCCTTTTGCTGGTTTCCACCCAGATGTTCCGGGACATGATGGGGCTATCCATCAACATTCCCCCTATTGTCGGCACTATTGCCGGCGTGTTTGCGGGAATCGGCGCCATCGGCATTGTCCTCACATCGGGCCGGGAGTCGAAAAACCCCGGGAAACGTCTGCTGAAAGGTCTGTATGGGCTATACAATGTATCGGGATATTTGAGTGACATCCTCTCCTATTCCCGTCTGCTGGCCCTGGGCCTTGCCACCGGCGTTATTGCCACGGTGTTTAACCAGATCGGCAGTATGATGGGCGGCGGCGTATTGGGTGCTATCTTCTTCTTGGTGGTGTTTGTGGTCGGTCACGTTCTGAACCTGGCTATCAACCTGCTGGGCGCGTACGTCCATACCAACCGTCTGCAGTATGTGGAGTTCTTCGGGAAGTTTTACAGCGGAGACGGCAGGAAATTCCAACCGTTTGCCGCGAAAACAAAATATTTCAAGATTACGGAGGAAAAGTAAATGTCAAGTTTTGATTGGAACACAATGGGTATCGTTTTTGCTCTGCTTGGGGCAATTCTCGCCACTCTGATGGGCGGCATCGGCTCCGCCATCGGCGTGAGCATGACCGGCCGGGCTGCCGCGGGCGTTGTTACGGAGGACCCCAGCAAGTTCGGCAAAGTACTGATTCTGCAGCTGCTTCCCGGCACGCAGGGTATTTACGGCCTACTGATCGGCTTTGTGACCTTGTCTCAGATCGGCGTTCTAGGCGGCAGCGCTGAAATTTCCTTGATCAAGGGCCTTTTGTACTTTGCCGCCTGCATGCCCATGGCCATCGTAGGCTGGGTTTCAGCCCTCCAGCAGGCAAAGGCAGCTGTTTCCAGCATTGCACTGGTGGCAAAGAAACCCGACCAGTTCAGCAAGGGCATGATCTTTCCCGCGATGGTGGAAACCTATGCCGTGTTTGCACTGCTGATCTCCATCCTTGCCGTCTTTGGCGTCGGTGGTCTGAATGTATAAAGCACCGATTCTTCCCACGGACAGCTGTGCCGTGGAGAACGAAAGGAAGGAGCGATAGCATGACCGGACTGGAAAATATTCTCAGTCAAATTGACAGCGATGCCCGGCAGGAAGCCAAGGAGCAGCTGGATGCCGCCAAAGCTCAGGCTGCTCAAATTTTAGAAGCCGCCACAGCAAAAGCGGAGGAAGCTTCCCAACGTATTCTGCAGGCTGGAGAAGAACAGGCGCAGGCGATTCGGAGCAAAGCGGAATCCGCCGCCCAACTGGAGCGGCGCAACGCCATGCTCGCCTTTAAGCAGCAGGTAATCCGGGACGCCATCGACTCCACCAGGGCTTCGCTGGAAACCGCGCCCGATCAAGCTTATTTCGATCTGCTTTTGCAGCTCGCCGCCAAATACGCGCCGGCGGGAAAATCGGAAATGCGGCTGAATCGCCGGGATTTAGCCCGTATTCCAAAAGATTTTGCCGCTTCTCTGAAGTGCGCTGCACCCCAGGCAGAAATCGCCATTTCCGACGTCCCCTGTGACATTGCCAGCGGCTTTCTCCTAGTATGCGGCGGAATCGACATCAACTGCACATTCCAGGCTATCTTCGAGGATGCGGAAGCCGATCTGCGCGACCTGGCAGGCGGTATTCTGTTCCCCGGACCGTGATCCCGGAAAGAAGGTGGTCGTGCATGAGCAATGCTTATATTTACGCGGTGGCGCGGGTCCGTTCCCGGGAGCTTTCCCTGCTCGCCCGTATGGATCTGGATCAGCTGCTAGCCTGCAGAACTTATGAAGAATGCCTTCGCGTCCTCACCGATAAGGGCTGGGGGACCGGTTCTGAAACCTCTGCGGAAGCGCTTCTCGCCGCTGAGGAAGAAAAAATCTGGGAGTTCATCCGGGAATTGACAGACGACCTCTCCCCTTTTAACGTATTGCTGTATCCCACGGATTACAACAATTTGAAAGCAGCTGTAAAGTGCGTTGTCACCGGGACGGAGCCGGTAAATGTCTTTCTGCCCGGCGGCACGGTGGAACCTGAAACCATGATGCGCTGCGTACGGGAAAATGACTTTTCCCTTTTGCCTTCCAATATGGCTGACGCCGCTGACAACGCCTACCACACCATGCTGCAAACGGGTGACGGCCAGCTGTGCGATGTGATCTTGGACCGCGCCTGCCTGTCAGATATACTGGAAGCGGGCCAGAATAGCAAGGACGAGCTGCTGGAACAGTATGCTCAGTTGCTTTGCGCTGTTTCCGACATCAAAGTGGCGGTGCGCGCCTGTAAAACAAAGAAAGCAAAGGTCTTTCTGGATAACGCCCTTGTCCCCTGCGGCACTCTGGATATTGGGGCCCTCTCTGCTGCCGCCTGCACTGATCAGGATGAAATTTTTGCCTACCTTCTCTCTACCCCGTACGGTGAAGCGGCGGAAAAGCTGAAAGAATCCTATTCTGCTTTTGAAAAATGGTGCGACGACAAGGTAATGGCCCTCATCAAGGAGCAGAAAACCAATCCGTTTACCGTTGGTCCTCTGTTCGCTTATGTGCTGGCCCGGCGCAGTGAAATCGCCAGCGTACGGATCATCCTGTCCGGTAAACTTAATGAATTGGATGATGGCATGATTCGGGAGAGAGTGAGGGATATGTATGTATAGGATTGCGGTTTTAGGCGATCGGGACAGCATCTATGGCTTTGCCGCTTTAGGACTGGACGTTTTCCCCGTCTCCGACAGCGAAACCGGCGCTCGTACTTTGCGCAGTCTGACAGAGCAGGACTACGCCGTGATCTACATCACGGAAGCGCTTTGTAAAGATTTGGAGCCGGAACTGGAACGCTGCCGCGAAAAACTTTTGCCCGCCGTCATTCCCATCCCGGGCGTACACGGCAACACGGGCATGGGAATCGACATGGTAAAGCGTTCTGTAGAACAGGCGGTTGGTTCTGACATCATTTTCAACGAGAAATAAACTCTTATTATCAATTAACTAACGAAGGAAGATGGTCATTACTATGAGCAAGGGCACCATCAAAAAAGTGGCCGGACCTCTGGTGATCGCCAAGGGCATGCGCGACGCCAACATGTTCGATGTGGTACGCGTCAGCGACAAACGCCTGATCGGCGAGATCATTGAGATTCACGGCGACGAGGCTTCCGTGCAGGTATATGAGGAAACCTCCGGGCTGGGGCCGGGTGCACCGGTGGAATCCACCGGGGAGCCTATGAGCGTAGAGCTTGGTCCGGGCCTGATCAGCAGTATCTATGACGGGATCCAGCGCCCACTGGACGACATCATGAAAATTTCCGGAAACAATTTGCAGCGCGGCGTCGAAGTTCCTTCCTTAAAACGGGATCTGAAATGGGATTTTGTCCCCACGGCCCAAGCTGGGGATCCTGTCACCGGCGGCGATATCATTGGGACGGTACAAGAAACGGAAATCGTTTCCCATAAAATCATGGTTCCCCCCGGTGTGATCGGAAAGATTAAGGACATTCAAAACGGTAGCTTTACGGTGACGGACACTGTGGCCACGGTGGAAACCCCCGATGGCGGCGAAGTCCCGGTAAAGCTCATGCAGAAATGGCCGGTGCGGCGGGGGCGTCCCTACAAGCAGAAGCTGTCTCCCGACAAGCCGCTGATCACAGGCCAGCGGGTCATTGACACCCTGTTCCCCATTGCAAAAGGCGGCGTGGCTGCTGTGCCCGGCCCCTTTGGCAGCGGGAAAACTGTGGTCCAGCACCAGCTGGCAAAATGGGCTGAAGCGGACATTGTGATCTATATCGGCTGCGGTGAACGCGGCAATGAAATGACCGATGTTTTGAATGAGTTTCCAGAGCTGGTGGATCCCAAAACCGGTTACTCCCTGATGAAGCGTACCGTGCTGATTGCAAACACTTCTGACATGCCCGTGGCGGCCCGGGAAGCGTCCATTTACACCGGCATTACCATCGCGGAATATTTCCGGGATATGGGCTATTCCGTGGCCCTGATGGCCGATTCCACTTCTCGCTGGGCTGAAGCGCTCCGGGAAATGTCCGGCCGTCTGGAAGAAATGCCCGGCGAAGAAGGCTACCCCGCCTACCTGGGAAGCCGCCTCGCCCAGTTTTACGAGCGGGCTGGCCGGGTGTTAACTTTGGGAAGTCAAGAACGGGAAGGCGCACTGTCTGTGATTGGCGCCGTATCCCCTCCCGGTGGCGATATTTCCGAACCAGTCTCCCAGGCTACTCTGCGCATTGTCAAGGTGTTCTGGAGCCTGGACTCTTCCTTGGCATACAAGCGGCATTTCCCCGCAATTAACTGGCTGACCAGCTATTCCCTGTATCTGGATACCATGGAACCCTGGTTCAATTCCCATGTGGCAGAGGACTGGGTAAGCCTACGCACCAAAATTATGCGGTTGCTGCAGGACGAAGCCGAGTTAGATGAAATTGTACAGCTGGTAGGCATGGACGCTCTGAGCGCCCCTGATCGGCTGAAGCTGGAAGCCGCCCGCTCCATCCGCGAAGACTTCCTGCATCAAAACGCCTTTGACGATGTGGACACCTATACCTCGCTGGAAAAGCAGCACGACATGATGCTGCTCATCATTGAATATTACGAAAAAGCCCAAACCGCATTGAATAGCGGCATAGATGTAGAAAAGCTGATTTCGCTTCCCGTACGGGAGCAGATTGGGCGGTTCAAGTATACCGAGCCTGACAAGGTGCGGGAAACCTATGAAAAGGTTTCCACCCAATTGGATCGGGAGCTTGACGATTTGAAACAGACAAAGGGGGACTTCTGATGCCGAAAGAATATAGAACGATTCAGGAAGTGGCCGGTCCTCTAATGCTGGTCCGGGACGTGGAAAATGTCTCTTATGACGAATTGGCCGAAATCGAGCTTTTCAACGGTGAAAAGCGGCGCTGCAAGGTGCTGGAGATCAATGAGGGTAATGCCTTGGTGCAGTTGTTTGAAAACTCTACCGGTATCAACCTTTCCAACTCCAAGGTTCGTTTTCTTGGCCGGAGCATGGAATTGGGCGTCAGCGAAGATATGCTGGGCCGGGTTTTTGACGGGCTGGGCCGTCCTATCGACGGTGGGCCGGAAATTTTGCCCGACCGCCGGGATGATATCAACGGGCTGCCTATGAACCCCGCCGCCCGGAATTACCCGCAGGAATTTATCCAAACCGGCGTGTCTGCCATTGATGGGCTAAACACTTTGGTTCGCGGACAAAAGCTGCCTATCTTTTCCGCCAGCGGGCTGCCCCACGCCCAGCTGGCCGCTCAGATCGCCCGGCAGGCAAAGGTGCGCGGTACCAGTGAGCCTTTTGTTGTGGTTTTTGCCGCTATGGGGATCACCTTTGAAGAATCCGATTATTTCATTCAGAGCTTTAAGGAAACTGGGGCCATTGACAGGACGGTCATGTTTGTAAACCTGGCCAACGATCCCGCTGTGGAACGGATTGCAACCCCGCGCATGGCGCTGACTGCCGCCGAATACCTGGCGTTTGAGAAAAATTACCATGTACTGGTTATTTTGACCGATATCACTAACTACGCCGACGCCCTACGGGAAATATCTGCCGCGCGGAAGGAAGTGCCCGGCCGGCGCGGCTATCCTGGCTACATGTACACGGACCTTGCTTCCTTGTACGAACGGGCCGGCAGGCAAAAAGGGAAAACCGGTTCCATCACTCTGATCCCCATTCTGACCATGCCGGAGGATGACAAAACTCACCCCATTCCCGATTTAACCGGTTATATCACTGAGGGACAGATCATTTTAAGCCGTGAGTTGTACCGCAAAAATGTGGCCCCGCCCATCGATGTGCTCCCTTCCCTGTCGCGTTTGAAGGACAAGGGAATTGGCGAAGGCAAGACCCGTTCGGATCACGCCAGCACCTTGAACCAGCTGTTTGCGGCTTATGCTCGCGGCAAAGAAGCGAAGGAACTGATGGTTGTTTTAGGTGAGGCGGCTTTAACGGACATCGATAAGCTCTACGCCAAATTTGCTGATGCCTTTGAAAATGAATACGTCTCCCAGGGCTACACGACCAGCCGGGACATTGAAGAGACCCTGGACCTGGGCTGGAAGTTGCTTTCCATCCTGCCCAGAAGCGAACTGAAGCGAATCAACGACAAGCTTCTGGATCAGTATTACGGAAAGGTGTGATGCACGTTGGCTGGCACGCAAGTAAATCCCACCCGTATGGAGCTGACCAAGCTGAAAAAGAAACTGGTGACAGCGACCCGCGGTCATAAGCTTTTAAAAGACAAGCGGGACGAGCTGATGCGGCAGTTTTTGGAGAAAGTCAGGGAAAATAAGGCCTTGCGGGAAAAGGTGGAAGCCGGTATCCGGGCCGCCAATAAAAATTTTCTGCTGGCTAGGGCTGGCATGCAGGACGAGGTGCTGAATACCGCCCTGCTTGCCCCAAAGCAGAAGGTCACCCTGGAAAGCGATGTAGAAAACGTGATGAGCGTCGAAATCCCAAGGTTTACCTTTAAAACCCGAACCCCTGACGAAAACGATATGTTTTCTTACGGCTTTGCTTTCACATCCATTGATCTGGACGATGCGGTAAAATCCTTGGCGGATGTGTTCCCGGATATGTTGAAGCTGGCGGAATGTGAAAAATCCTGCCAGCTGATGGCAGCGGAAATCGAAAAAACCCGGCGCCGGGTGAATGCTCTGGAACATGTAATGATTCCCGAGCTGCAAACCAACATCAAGTATATCACCATGAAGCTGGATGAAAATGAACGCTCCACACAGATCCGTCTGATGAAAGTAAAAGATATGATGCTGGCGCAGGCCCATGGGTATGAAACCATCTAAATTGACAAGCATAAATTGGACACACAAAAAAGCGGCCTTTCCGTTATGGAAAGACCGCTTTAAAACTGCCGCATTATTCCTGGGAAAACTGATCCTTCCCTACGCCGCAGAGAGGACAAACCCAATCCTCGGGCAGATCCTCAAATTTTGTGCCGGGAGCGATTCCGTTATCGGGATCCCCAATCTCAGGGTCATACCGATAGCCGCAGACGTCGCAGACATATACTTCCATTTTCATGCCTCCTTCCAATTGATTTTGTATTTTTTAGGATATCTCAGAGAGGCTCAAATATAATTCTAATTTGGAAATTATAACTTTTCTTTTTTTGCAGCCATAAGAGGATTAAAACATTTTCACAATTTTCCCTTGCAAAATCAAAAATTATATGTTAACATTGACTTAATATTGGATGTCACTTTATAACATGGAACCAAAGCTGTAATGCTTTTTCAAATTTATTTTTAGGAGGATTCTCATGAAGCTTGGTATCATTCAACAGCCTGTCCCTGAAAGCCTGGATTATGCTCAAAAGCTTGGCCTGGATTTTGTGGAGTTTGACTGCAATCCCAGCAACTTTTTCGGCCGTCCTATGACAGAGGTCATTCCCCGGCAAGAGGCAATCAAAGCCGCTTCTGAGCGCACCCACGTTGAGGTTGGCGCTGTCGGCCGCTGGGCCAGCCATATCCTGGACAAGGACGGGAACGTCATTCCGGAAGAATGGAACGAAGTAAAAGCGGTAATCGATTTTGGTGCATATCTGGGAGCCAAATACTATCTATGCAGCTGCGCTTACGTGCCAGAGCTCAGCTATTACAAGAACATTACCGCCGCAATCAAGGTGCTGAACCAGATTGTTGCTTATGCCAAGGATCACGGCATGGAAACCGCTATTGTCAACTGCTGCATGGGCGACAACTACATCCGTACGCCCGAGCAATGGAAGCTGGTGCTTGACGAAGTCCCCGGTTTAGGTATTAAATACGATCCTTCTCACAGCTTTGTACATGGAGGCCCACAGGGTGCCTATATGGACGAGGGAATTGAATGGGGTGATCGCTTTACTTACTGCCACATCAAGGGCGTGATCCAACGCGGAGAATCCCAGGAGCCTGCGCAATGGGAGCATAAGAAGCTCATCGAAGCCCACCCCGAGCTGAAGGAATCCTTCATTTCCCGCATGACCGCTAAGAACGATTGGTATGACAACCCTCCTGCTGGTTTGGATTCCATCAACTGGCGCGCGTTCTTCGGTATCCTTTACAAGCATGGCTATGACGGGTATCTCTCCATTGAGCCACACTCCCAGACCTGGCGCGGCGAAAAGGGTGAAAAGGGTGTGGAGTATACAATCAAGTATATCCGGGATCTGATGATCCTCGACTAAATTAGAATTGTATTGTTAGAAACAAAGCTTGGGCGCTGTGGAATCCACAACGCCCTTTTTGCATGTATAGCTATCTTTCTGGCTCCGGCCAGCGGCAGCTCTTAATTTTTCGTATAAGACAGTCTTTCTTTTCCGGTGAAAGGAACGCGGCCCTTGCCCCATTTTCCAGCAGCTTCCGCCTTTCGTCCTCTGTTAATCCCAAACTTTCTGCCAGGCGGTACTCCCCGGCCAAAGTCGTACCGGATACCGTCATATTATCTGTGTTCAGCGTGACAGGCACTCCTCGTTTCAACAGGAGCCGCAAGGGAAATTCGGCAAGGCATGGCACCGCTTTTGTCTGTAGATTACTGGTAGGGCAAAGCTCCAGCGGCACCTGGCGTTCCGCCAGAAAATCTACCAGGGCAGGATCGTTCACACACCGGACGCCGTGACCAATGCGCTTGGCTCCAAAGGACAACGCGTTCCAAATACTTTGAGGGCCGTCCGCTTCCCCGGCGTGAATGGTAAACGGCAGACCTAAGGAAGTCGCTTCACGGAAAAGCTCCCGATATTCTCCGGTAGGATACTGTGCTTCCGCCCCAGCTAAATCCACCGCACAAATGCCGTACTCAAAAAATTTGGAAGCCAACCGCAGTGTTTCCCTGTTTTTTTCGTTTTCTCCGCCTCGCATGCAGCATAGAATGATCTGAGCCTGGAATTCCCGGTGCTCTTTCATGGCAGCAGCAATCCCCCGCCGTACCGCTTCCACCGCCTGGGCTTGAGTCATGCCCTTTTCTGTGTGAAGCTGGGGAGCAAAGCGTATCTCAGCATAGAGCAACCCCTGCAAAGCCAGCCGGACTGCCAGTTCATAAGCGGAGCGCTCCAATGCTTCCGCACTTTGCAGGACTCGCAGCGGCAGCGTAAAACAATCAAGATACTCGTTTAAACTTTGACAGTCAGTGGGAGCCGAGAGAAGCCCCTCCAGGGTTTGATCGTCCTGCCGGGGCAGATCTATTCCCTGTTTCTCCGCCAGCTCCAAAACCAATTTCGGGGAAAGAGAGCCATCTAAATGTAAATGAAGATCGATCATATGCTATGTCCTTTCCAACGTTTAATTTTAATTATATCACAAAAAGCCTTAAAATAACAGAAAATTCGAGAAGATTCCGGAAAACCACTTGACAATTCAATAGCCTTGCGCTAACTTAATGTAGTATATGTTTTTTGCCAATTTGAGCAACGAGTTTATACCCCACAATGCACCCTAAGTGCCGTAAGTGTATTGATTCAGTGTTTCCTTAAGGAGGTATGGGTATGACTTTGCAGGAGGGAAACGGCGGCAGCCGATATACCGTAGAAAAGTTGGATCTACCGGTCGAACTGGAAAGACGGCTGGAATCCCTGGGGCTGATCGAAGGCTCGGAGATTGCCGTGCTGCGAAAAAAGCGCCGGGGTGCTATGATCGTAACGGTTAGAGGGACCCGCTTTGCCATGGGGTATGACATCGCAACCCACATTCACGTAAAGAAAGGGGGCGGCGGCCATGGCGCATGAGCTTTCCATTGGGTTTGTGGGAAATCCAAACTGTGGCAAGACTACATTATTTAATGCCTTTACCGGCGCAAATTTGAAGGTTGCAAACTGGCCTGGTGTTACGGTTGAAAAAAAGGAGGGCCGCTTCCGTTTTCATGACCACGAATACAAGTTGGTTGACTTGCCGGGAACCTATAGCCTGACTTCCTACACCATGGAAGAGCAGGTGACGCGGCAGTTTATCTTAAGCGACGATGTCGATGTAATCATCGATGTGGCGGACGGTTCTGCGCTGGAGCGGAATTTATATCTTACCCTGCAGCTGATCGAGCTGGGGAAACCTGTGATCCTTGCTTTGAATATGATGGATATTGTGGAGAAACGGGGCATGGAAATCGATCTGCACCGTTTGCCGGAAATGCTGGGTATTCCGGTAATTCCCGTTTCGGCCCGGCGCAAGACAGGGCTGGATATTTTAATGCATGCCGCCGCCCATCACCAGAACAAGCCATCCGAAGTTCCGTTGGAGCACCATCACACAGAACAGACCCGGCACAAGCATCAGCACCATCGAGAATATGCCATGGTATACAGCGACGAAATAGAAGATAAAATCGACATGCTGATTCCCCTGCTGCGGGAAAAATATCCGGAGCTGCAAAACCTGCGCTGGTATGCGTTGAAGCTGTTAGAGGGAGACAAGGAAATTACGCAGAGCTGTCCCGTGGATTGTCCAAAGGTCCTGTGCAGAAGCTACGAGAAGGACATTATCAACCAGAAGTATGATTTTATTGACGAAATCATACAAGAGGTCCTGGTAAACAAGGAAAAGAAAGCCGCCGTTACAGATAAGGCAGACGATATTCTCACCCACCGCTTTTGGGGACTTCCCATTTTCCTGCTGATCATGGCGCTTGTTTTTTTCCTGACCTTTACTGTAGGCGATTGGCTAAAAGGGTATTTTGAAACCGGGTTGGATATTTTCTCCGGCGCTGTGCTCTCTCTTCTGGAAACGATCGGCACCCCGTCTATTTTGATCTCCCTGCTGGTGGATGGCATCATTGCCGGCGTGGGCGGAATTCTTACCTTTCTCCCCAACATTTTCATCCTGTTCCTTGCCCTAGCTTTTCTGGAGGACAGCGGCTATATGGCCAGAGTAGCCTATGTAATGGACAGTATTATGGGACGTTTGGGGCTTTCCGGGCATTCCTTTATCCCCATGATCCTGGGTTTCGGCTGTACCGTGCCGGCAATTATGGCTTCCCGGGCTTTGAAAAACAAACGGGATCGTTACAAAACCATGTTGATCACCCCTTTCATGTCCTGCAGCGCCAGGCTCCCAATTTACGTGCTGTTTTCCGAACTTTTTTTCCCGAAGCACGCTATGCTGGCCGCTTATTCCATGTATTTGCTGGGCCTTTTGGTGGCGGTGTTGTGCGCCTTTATCCTGCATTTGGTGGATCGGAAGCAGAAACGGGAAAATTCCCTTTTGATTGAGCTGCCCGAATACAAGGCCCCCAGCGCCAGAACCATCGGTATCTATGTGTGGGAAAAGGTAAAGGATTACTTGACCAAGGCGGGCACCACGATCTTCATCGCTTCCATTTTGATGTGGTTCCTTTTAAACTTCGGCCCTTCCGGATATTGCACTGATATGTCCCAAACCTTCGGCTCTATGATTGGCAAATGTATTGTGCCGTTCTTTGCTCCCATCGGGTTGGGCTTCTGGCAAATCGTTGTGGCTCTCATTGCCGGCATTTCCGCCAAAGAGGTAGTGGTATCCTCCTGCACGGTGCTGTTTGGTATTTCCAATATCAATTCGGCCGCGGGCATGTCCACTATGCTCAGCGCTTTGAGCACTTTGGGCTTTGGCCCGCTCAACGCCTATGCTCTGATGACTTTCTCCCTGCTCTATGTCCCCTGTGCAGCCACGCTGGCCACCATCAAGAAAGAAACAGAAAGCTGGGGCTGGACAGGGCTTACGGCTCTGTTTCAAATCTGTGTGGCCTGGATTGTCACCTTTGCCGTTTATCACGTGGGGGCGCTGTTCTTATAATGCAAATATAAACCAAAAGGAGATATTACTATGCCTGCTATTCTTTCCACCATTGTGATCTGCCTGCTTTTGGCCGCTGGGTTGTTTTTCTCCATCCGCAAGCTGTGGCGGGATAAAAAAGCCGGAAAGACCTGCTGCGGTGGCAATTGTTCCGTTTGCCACATGTGCAGAAATAGGGAAAGTATTGAAAAAGGGAAAGATTAAAAATATTTTTGGCAGGAAACGGAAGGAGTTTTTCACATGAAAACGCGCAAGCCGGAAATGATCCTGTTCGACTATGGCGGGACAATCTTGCAGGGAGTCTCCCCCTTTGATGGTGCCAGGGGATACCGGGCGCTTCTCCTTCACTGCGAAAATCCGGGAAATGTCACGCCGGAGGAAATGCAGAAGCTGGCGAATGAAACACTGGCTGATTACGGTATGGGCTATGGCTATGGAGAATCCGCGCTGGTGGCGGAAGTCCACGAACAGTCCTTTATGCGCTATATTTTGGAATATTATGGTTTGAAAACAGAGTTGAGCTTTTCGGAACAGGAGCGCATTTTCTGGGACGCCGCAAATCCCGACCAGCCCCTCCCCCACATTCCGGAATTGCTGGACTATTTATGGGAACATCAAATTCGCTCAGGCGTGGTAAGCAACATCACCTTCAGCGGTGCGGGGTTAAAAAGTCGGATCGATACGTGTCTACCGGAAAATCATTTTGAATTTGTCATCGCTTCCAGCGAGTATGTGTTCCGCAAACCGCACCGCCGGATTTTTGATATTGCCCTGCGCAAGGCTGGGTTTTCCCCGCAAGACGTGTGGTTTTGCGGGGACAATGTGGCCTGCGATGTGGAAGGCGCAGCTGCTTCCGGTCTATTTCCCATCTGGTACACCGGCCATGAACACGCTAAAACGCAAGAACCTCCCAAATGCAAGCACCTGCATATTCACGACTGGCGGGAACTGATCAGACTGTTGGAACAGCTGGCGTAATGGCGCAAAGAGATATAACAAAAGCCGAACCAGAGGGTATCCCCCTTCGGTTCGGCTTTCTAAAAGCTAATAAACAAAATCCAAGAGCTTACTTTACCAAGCTGGCGATCTCCTCGGCAAAGTTATCCTCCCGTTTCTCCAGGCCTTCGCCCTTCTCAAAACGGGTGTATGCAGCAATCTTAATGGAGCCGCCCAGCTCTTTGGAAACGCTGTCAGTATACTGTTGAACTGTCATTTTACTGTCCTGCACATACTGCTGGTCCACCAAGCAGATCTCCTTAAAAAACTTGTTGAGCCGACCCGCCACGATCTTTTCGGCAATATTGGCAGGCTTGCCTTCGTCTACAATCTGCTGGGTAAGAATTTTCTTTTCCTTTTCCTTCCGGTCAGCAGGAACGGCAGCCTCGTCCAAATACTCGGGGTTCAAGGCAGCGATCTGCATAGCCACATTATGGGCATAAATCTTAAAACCTTCCGTAGCGGCAATCTCATCGGAAGTGTCAAATTTCACGATAACACCGATGCGGCCGCCGCCATGCACGTAGGAAGTGACAGAACCCTCATAGCGAGCGAAACGGCGGATCTTGATGTTCTCGCCAATGGTCAAAATCTTCTCCTTCAACAAAGCGTCTACAGTAAGCTCAGAGCCATCAGCCTTGCACTGGAGGAGCGCGTCTACATCGGCAGGGTTCTGGTGGATAACGGTATCCGCACAGGTCTTGACGAAGGCCTGAAACTCAGCGTTCTTAGCTACAAAATCGGTTTCTGCATTGACCTCGATCACCACAGCTACCTTGCCGCATTCGCTGACAGTGGCAAACGCCACGCCCTCGGCGGCAATGCGTCCGGCCTTTTTCACGGCGGCGGCCAGGCCTTTTTCCCGCAGGAAATCGATGGCCTTATCCATATCGCCATTAGACTCAGTCAGAGCCTTTTTGCAGTCCATCATGCCACAGCCGGTCTTTTCCCGAAGCGCGGCAACATCTTTAGCAGTAAAATTCATATTTATCTCAACCTTTCTTTTTTAGATGGAATTGTTTATTCCTGCTCGGGAGCTTCCTCGTCGGTCTCGGCGGACTCTTCCTCGGCGTCACGGGCAGCGGCACCCATCTGGCCCTCGCGGCCTTCAATGATAGCGTCAGCCATGGCGCCGGCAATCAGCTTTACCGCGCGGATAGCATCGTCGTTT
>CAYSQF010000041.1:0-17512 GCA_964433105.1 uncultured Acutalibacter sp. | reverse complement strand
TTCTTTCCGGTTTATCTCCATTAAGATTTGATAGTTTTTCATGTTTTTTCCTTTCAACACTGCGACATCAGCCCTTCGGCACCTTTTGGGTGGCGGCAAAGGCCCGGCTTTGCTCGCCTTCTAACTCTTTAATTTTATCTCTGAGATAGGCGGCGTGCTCGAATTCCAGCAGCTTGGCGGCAGCCTTCATTTCCTTCTTCAGCTTTTCGAT
This sequence comes from uncultured Acutalibacter sp., assembly GCA_964433105.1. Lineage (GTDB taxonomy): Bacteria > Bacillota > Clostridia > Oscillospirales > Acutalibacteraceae > Acutalibacter. The sequence continues at coordinate 17,301 of CAYSQF010000041.1, read as the reverse complement.
CATTTCCACCCGTTCGGCAGGAGTATAACGCTTCTTTTTCTTCCTGCCATCGTCCTTATGGGTGGAAATTTCCAGAATTTCCGCCACGCTCTTGGTAATGGTTTTCGGCGTAATTCCATGCTCTTCATTGTATTTTTCCTGAATGGCACGGCGGCGCTCGGTTTCGGTAATGGCGTACTCCATAGAGGGCGTTACCTCGTCGGCGTACATGATGACCTGGCCTCCGGCGTTCCGGGCGGCGCGGCCGATGGTCTGCACCAGGCTGCGCCCGCTGCGGAGGAAACCCTCTTTGTCCGCGTCGAGAATGACCACCAGGGAAACCTCTGGAATATCCAGGCCTTCCCGCAGCAGGTTGATTCCCACCAGCACGTCAAACTCTCCAAGGCGCAGGTCCCGGATAATCTCCATGCGCTCCACGGTGTCAATGTCGTGGTGCATGTACCTCACCCTGACCCCATACCCTTCCAGATAAGCGGTAAGGTCCTCGGCCATTTTCTTGGTCAGGGTGGTAACCAACACGCGCTCCTTCTTATCCACCCGCAGGTTGATCTCGGAAATCAAGTCATCGATCTGCCCGTCCGTGGGCTTTACGGTGACCTTGGGATCCAGCAGGCCGGTGGGGCGGATGACCTGCTCTACCACCTGGGCAGATTTCTCCAGCTCCAGATCCCCCGGCGTGGCGCTGACAAAAATGGCCTGGTTGATATGGGAGTAAAACTCATCGAAATTCAAAGGCCGGTTATCAAAGGCGGATGGCAGGCGGAAACCGTAGTCTACCAGCATTTCCTTCCGGGCATGATCCCCGGCAAACATGCCACGCACCTGGGGCAGGGTCACATGGGACTCGTCCACGAACAACAGAAAATCGTCAGGAAAATAGTCCAGCAGGGTAAAAGGCGCGGTACCCGGTTCCCGGCCGGAAAGCACCCGGGAATAATTTTCAATGCCCTTGCAGAAGCCGATCTCCGACAGCATTTCCATATCATATCGGGTGCGCTGTTCAATGCGCTGGGCTTCGATCAGCTTCCCCTGGGACTGAAACCAGGCGACCCGCTGTTCCATTTCCTCGTTGATATCGGCAATGGCCCGGTCCATTTTTTCCCGGGGCACAATGTAATGGGAAGCAGGGTAAATGGCAATGTGCTTCAATTCCGCCGTCACGTCCCCAGTCAAAGGGTTAAATTCCCGCAGGCGGTCGATCTCATCCCCGAAAAATTCCACCCGCACCGCCTTGTCGCTGGAGGCTGCGGGAAAAATTTCCACCACGTCCCCCCGCACCCGGAATTTGTTGCGGATGAAATTCACATCGTTGCGTTCATATTGCAGCTCCACCAGCTTTTTTAAAAGCTCGTCCCGGCTTTTTTCCATGCCGGGACGCAGGGAGATAACCATCGTGCGGTAATCGATGGGATCACCCAGGGAATAGATGCAGGACACCGATGCCACAATGATCACATCCCGCCGTTCGGAAAGGGCGCTGGTGGCGCTGTGCCGCAGCTTGTCGATTTCGTCGTTGATGGCGGAATCCTTTTCAATATAGGTATCTGTCTGGGGGATGTAAGCTTCAGGCTGATAATAATCGTAATAAGACACAAAATATTCCACCGCGTTTTCCGGGAAAAACTCCCGGAACTCCGAGCACAGCTGGGCGGCCAGGGTCTTGTTGTGGGCCAGCACCAGCGTAGGGCGGTTGATCTGGGCGATGACATTTGCCATGGTAAACGTCTTGCCGGAGCCGGTCACGCCTAACAGCGTCTGTTCCTTCATGCCGGAATCAACGCCACGCACCAGTTGGCTGATGGCTTCCGGCTGATCGCCGGTAGGCTGGAATTTCGATACGAGCTTGAAATCCAAAGCCATATTCCCCCTTCTCAATAAAAATCATATTGTGCGTTTTACGGAAGCTTTCAGACGGAAATCCGCCGGATGTCCGCTCATTGGCTGACCTGCCGTTCCTTTTGATCCCGGATCCTGGCTTCCAGCAAGCGGGTGTTTCTTGCTTCATCCTCCTGCGCCTGGCGCATAATGCTTTCCTGGCGGCCCAGGATGCCGCCCTCCAAAAAGGAAAAGTAGCTGTCCCCTGCAAAAATAATATGGTCACATAAAACTGTATCAATACTGTTCAGCGCAACTAAAAGCCGGTCCGTTACCAGCAGATCGTTTTGAGAGGGGAGCGCCACGCCGCTGGGATGGTTGTGAGCCAGGTACACTTCGTCCACCTGGTAGTCGATACAAAGCCGCAGCAGCTTGCGGACTTGTAAAGGCACCTCACTGAAGGAGCCTTCGCAGATGACATCGTTGTACACCATTCTGCCCCTGCCGTCTAACAGCATCAGGCAGACGGCTTCGGTATTCCGCCCCAGAAATTTCGGCCGGAACATCTCCACAGCGGAAAGAGTATCGTAGATCCGGATCAAATTCCAGGAACGCTCCTCCAGATACGCCTGGGAAAGCCGGATGACCAGCCGCAGGAACCTGGCAACTTCCGGCCCCACGCCTGAAATTTCTCTCAACGCTGCCTCCGGCGCGGCAAAAATACCGTCCAGCCCGCCCAGGGTATCCACCAGGGCATTGCAGGCACGCTGCGCCCGGCCTTCGGGCATCAGGAACTCCAGCGCTTCCTGGAGCAACGCCCGGCGGGCCTGCTCTTCCTCCAATTGCTTTTCGCGCTGATTCTGCTTTTTCCGTTCCGCCATTTTCCCACTCCTCTTTTCCGCTGTCTATCATATCAAACATTTGTTCCAAAGTCAAGGGAATCTCCGCAATAAACGACCGGAACGCGCCGCGCTGAAACCTTCCGTCCAGCGCCGCATGTTCCGGCAAATTGTTTAAGCTTTTTTGGGGTATCCCCGAACCTCCGGCGCTGCTACTTCCGCAGCTTTGGAATCACCAAAATCACCAGCAGCCAAAATACCTCGAAGAGGAACAGGATAAAGGGAGAAAGTTGACGCATGCCACCAAAGCAGGCCATAAACGCCACCAGCACAAAGCCCAATACCACTGCGGCGTTTTGAATGGCCACCACCAGACTCGCCGTGCGCTTTTCCTCCACGCAGGCGGAGACCACGCTCATCATGGATTCCATACGGCCCTTGGTTGCCACCACTGCGTCGGCCCGGGGGACCCTTTCCTCTGTCAGCCGCTTGGCCGTGTCAGCCAGCTCCCCTTCCAGAACGGCTACGGAAGCCGTATCCACACCGAACAAGCGGGACATCATTTGGACGGTAACGTTGGGGTCTGTGGTGCGGATCAGCACGCTGATGCCGCTGTCCTCCAGGCGCTGCAGCTCGTTTTTCCTGCGCCGATCCGCGGAATAGGTCAGCACCAGCATAGCGGAAACCGCCTGCTCTATGGCGATGTACACCACCACTTTATTTCCGGACGCGTATTGGCTCTCTTCCTCCCTGGCAGGCACCTCAATGCGGTGGTTGATCAACAGGGAACGGTTGCCAATGCAGATTTCCTGCCCGTCCACTCGGCCGATGATCCCGCCGCCTTCCTCATAGGAAAAATCCTCTACCTGAGGAAGGGCGTCCTCGTTTTCGCTGATGACCTGGTCAAATACACCGGATAGTGGGCCACCCACTTCCTTCATCAGTGCGGACGCGGCCATGATGGCGTGTTCCGCGCCGGCCCGGTTTCCAAAGGTCTTAATGCCGTCCAGCACCACGGTGCCCCGGGGGAAAATCTCTTCTGCGTCCACCAGGACGGCGTTTACATCCCCCAGCTGCTCCACGGCTTCATAGCCCACCACCATGGCGCCGGCCCGGCGGGCGGTTTTGCACAGCCGGCTCACCGGCAGATTTATGGAAAGCATATTTGCCACAGCCACACAGGCACAGGACGCCGCCGCTAAAGCGCTGAGGGCAGTGGGTACGCTGCGGGAAATCAGCAGACACACAATGCAGACCACCAGGGAAGCAATCAGCCCGACGGGCGCCAGCATCTGCGAAGCGGATTCCGAAGGATCCGGGTTATAGGACAGCTCCAGGAAGCGCCGCAAAAAGCCGGCCTTGCACTGGTAGGCAATCAGCGGTTTTTCCACCACGCAGTCCTTCGTCATTTTCAAGGACGTATTGTAATCGTCAAAAGTCTTTACACAGTATTTCTGCTCCTGGGACGTGATAAACCGGAAATTGCTGTGAATCCTGCGGATCATAGTCAGCTTGCCCGCAGCATTTACGAACAAAATAGCAGAAAGCACCACCGCGTACAAGTGCAGGCGGTTCCCGGTCAGCTCCGAGCGGAAGAAGATGGACGTCACCGTCTGCACGGCCACAGCTACCGCCGCCACAGCAACAGCGCTGTCGGAATTGGCGTTAAAGGAAAACAAAGCTTTCAGGCCGTTTATCACCGTCCGGTAGCAAACGCCGATAGAAACGCCCAGGAACACTACCGTAAGCACCACATAAACAATCGGCGCGGAACCCGTATCCCCGCCGGCGGAAAGCCGCCCGCCAAAGATCAGGTTGACCACCGCCAGCAGGGCGGTACAGACGCCGGTGATCATCATGCGCATGGTCAGCTCCCGCATGTCGCCCCGCAGCTCATGGGAAATGGATTTGGCATCCTCCGGGCCGGTGTAATCGTCTATGGATTCCCCAACATCCTCTACCGGCTCCCGCTCCTCGGGCTGTTCCTCCAGCTTCTTGTTCTTGACCCTCCTGCGGGGGGCGCGTCTCTGCTCTTCCTCACCGGCGGTACGGCGAAGCTCCTCGGACTCGGAAAGCAGAGCGCTTTGCAGCACGTCCGCGTTGATCACATGGGTGGGAATGCTTCTGGACCTGTATTCGTAAATGCTGGCCACCTGGGGTATTTCTCCCAGCGGCCGGCCGGAAATAACGGGTTCCGATTTCGGCGGCTCTTCTTTTTTGTCAGAAGCTTCTTCAACTGGGGCTTCCACCGATTCTGACGGCTGCCCGGCAGGCTCCGGCACTTCCTGGGCTTCTTCGTTCCCGGTTTCCCCGCCGGTCTCTACAGATTCCAAAATTTTATTGACGGATTCCTCGCTGACGGCGGGCATGTCCTTCACCCGCTGCAGCTCTACCGTGTCATTGAGCACGTTGAGCTTGATCTCCATGGTTTGGTCGCTCACAGTTTCCAGCATTGCCTTCTGGATTTCGGGCATATCCTCATGAGAAAGGCCCGCGCCCTCTACCTCAATGCCGTGCTGCTTGGCGTAAGGGTCGGCGGCAAATGCCGTCACCGGCATAGGGGCCACCACGCCGAATTCATCAGCGACTTGCTTTTCGTCCACACCGGCGGTCTGCACCGCTTCCGCCACCCGGCGGCGGCGCTCCCGCTGGAGCCGCTGGAAATTCTCCTCCACCTCATCGTCAATGGCCTTTTTCGAGTCGTCAAACAGGGCTTTGTAGCCGTCCTCGGCCAGAGAGAATTCTCCTGTGGCGGGGTCGAAGCCCTTCCGGTATTCGTCAATGGGCTTTAATTGGATGCCGTAATACATGTCCTCGCCTTCATCGAAGTCGGGAACTTTCTTTTTCCGGCCAAACAGGCCCTTCTTCTTTTTCTTTCTGGGCTTTTCAGCGGAAGGCTCCGGAGGCGTCAAGGTTTCCTGCTCATATTCCGGCTGCTTGGGGATCTGCAGATTCCCGGTGGCGAACTGGTTCAGGTCCGCCGTGTCGCTGGGATTCGGATGCTTGTGTTCCCCGCCGTCAGGAACGCCGTCAGGCTGGGGCTCTTCCTCCCCGGGCGCGGCGGTTTCCGGCGTATTAACTTCAGGAGCCGCCTGTGGGGCGCCCTCCCGCTGCTTGCGCTGTTCTTCCAGAATGTCCTCCAGCGTAAACCCATTTTTCTCTGCCATATAGTTAGGAATCCCTCCTTATGGGATCGACTGCGCTTAAACCGCTTCTCTGCCGGCAGACCTCGTAACAGAGGACGCCCGCCGCCACAGACGCGTTCAGTGAATTGATATGTCCTTTCATGGGAAGGGACACCACAAAATCGGATTTTTCCTTTACCAGCCTGCCTACACCCCGGCCCTCTGAACCGATGACAAGGGCCGTGGGACCGGTAAAGTCCGTTTCGCACCAGGGACTGCCGTCCATATCGGCAGCGTACACCCACACGCCCCGCCGCTTCAGCTCGTCCAGCAAAGTGGCCAGGTTCTGCACCCGGGCCACGGGCAGATATTCCACCGCGCCGGCTGAAGCTTTTCCCACCGCGTAGGTCAAGCCCACGCTGCGGCGTTTTGGGATCACCACGCCGTGGACGCCGGCGCACTCCGCCGTGCGGATTACTGCCCCGAGATTATGGGGATCCTCCAGCCCGTCGCAGATCAGCAGGAACGGCGGCTCCCCTCGCTTTTCCGCCAGGGCGAAAATGTCATCTATCCCGGCGAATTCCTTCACCGCCGCCAAAGCCACCACGCCTTGATGGGCCGCGCCGCCGCACAGGTGGTCCAGCTTGCGGGGATCCACCTCTTTCACGGAGATCCCTTCCGCTTTCGCCTTGGCAATCAGGGGGACCAGCGGTCCGTTTTTCTCCCCTTTTTGAACATATAGGCTGTCAATGGGCCGTCCAGCCCGCAGGGCTTCGCTGACAGCATTGCGCCCGGCGATGACGTCCGTGCCGCGCACGGTTTCGTCCGGTTCGCCTTTCCGCTGGTGGAATTGCGGTTTTTCCCTCTGCTTGTCCAAAACGCGGCACACATCCTTTATCGCAATACAGGGCCTGCGGAAAATCCAAACGTACCCGCGCATACCGCCCTTTCTAAATATTGAATATCCAAAATCCAAGGTCTGAACCCCGATTTTAATCATTATAGCACCCTTTTCTGAAAATCTCAAGAAATAATGCGGGGAAGGGAGGGCAAAGCATAAGAAAGGGACGCTCTCCCTTTCCTTATTGAAATGGGCGGCTGGAGTAAACATGCATTTTGGCGGGATTTTTTGAATAAAAATTCTTTTTTGCTATCCGTTGTTTGAAATTTTTCCCTGTTGACATAACTGCACTTTTATTTGGAAACCCAAGTTGTGGAAAACTCGGTGGAAAATGTTAAGAACACCTTGTCCCATGCGGTTTTCCAGTTTTCCACCGAACATTTTACCGAACGATTTATGTCAACAAAGCTCCGATTTCCTGGTCTTTTCCGGTTTTTTGACGTATTTTTCCTTTTTAAAAAAATCAACAACACCAAGTGGTAAGGGAATTTTAAATCCACAAAAAATTGTGTCAAGTCTTTTTTTCGGACAGTTATTTTTTCAATCGGCAGAAAAAAGTTTCATGCATGCGTACTTTGCATTTTTCCTTATGGGTTATATTCTCTTTTGGGCTGTTCTTTTCCCTATTTTTGTGATATACTGAACAGAAATAAGGGAAATTTCCATCTCCGTCTCGGAAAAATACTCTGAAAATCATCATATTTTTCTTTTTATGAATCATGCATTTTTATACCTAAACTTCTTGTATATTTTGGAAGGGTGGTTCTTTTATGAGAGAGGATATTTGCTCTATTCCCATCAACGACGTATTCCAGCCCGCAGATGGCTGCCCCTTCTGTCGGATGCGGGATATGCTGGAGGACCGCATGGCCACCTATATTACCGGCGCGGCCATGATGGAGCCGGACGTCCGCGTGGAAACCAACCGTCTTGGCTTCTGCGAGGAGCACTTCAACCAGATTTTGGCCAGGGGCAGCAAGCTTTCCGTGGCGCTGATCCTGGAAAGCCTGCTCCACGAGGTAGACGCTCAGGTGTTCCCGGAGGGGAAAACATCGGTAAAAAAGACTTTAGCGGCGATCCACGCCCGGCAGGAAAGCTGCTTTATCTGCGAAAACCTGGATACGAATATGGAGCACCTGGTGCGCAACACTTTAACGCTGTGGCAGACCGACCCGGAATTCCGTCAGTTGTATGCCCGGCAGCCCTACATCTGCCTTCCTCATTACGGCATGGTTTTGGAAGCCGCTCAAAAGCTGCCGAAAAAGGAGCAGGCCGCGTTCGAGGAAGAAACCGCGCGGCTGGTCAAGGGCTTCTTAAGCACCCTCAGCGGGGATGTGACCCACTTTTGCCGCATGTTTGATTACCGCAACGCAGACGGTGACTGGGGAAACTCTAAAGATGCCGCCGAGCGTGCCATTTTCTGGCTCACCGCTCGGAAGCCAGAGGTTCGGCAAAAGGCCGACGAGAAAAACCGGTGACCCCTTTACGCGTCCCCGCCAGCTTCGACCCCGCTCAAACCCTGGACTGCGGCCAGGCGTTCCGGTGGGAGGAATCCTCCGGTGGCCTGTGGGAGGGCGCAGCTGGAAATCATTTTCTTCGGCTTCGCCGGGAAGGGGGTTCCCTGCTCCTGTTTTGTTCCCAGCAGGAATTTGACAGCTTTTGGCGAAATTATTTTGACCTGGACGAGGACTACCAGGCAAAGCGGGATCGGCTATCAAGGCTTCATCCTGTGTTGGCGGAAGCCGTCGCGCTGTACCCCGGCATCCGGCTCCTGCGTCAAGACCCCTGGGAAACCCTTTGCTCCTTCCTCATTTCCCAAAACAACAATATCCCCCGGATCAAGGGCATTTTACGGACCCTCTGCCGCTTGTTCGGTAGCCCGATCCCCGGCACGGAGCTTTTCTCTTTTCCCACGCCCAAGGCATTTTCCTCCCTTTCCCCGGAGGATTTAGCTCCCTTGCGCGCCGGCTACCGGGCTAAGTATTTGATCGACGCAGCCCGAAAAGTGGCGACTGGGGAAATCGACTTGCAGACAATCAAAAGCTCTCCCGCGGCATTTGGCCGGGAAGAGCTGAAAAAGGTGTTGGGCGTGGGACCTAAGGTGGCGGAATGCGTTCTGTTGTACGGCTTCCACAAAACGGAGTGCTTCCCCATAGACGTGTGGATCAAGCGTGCCGTAAAGGCTTTCCTGCCCGGTATTTCCCCTGAATCCTTTGGGGAGGACGCCGGCCTGATACAACAGTACCTTTTCCATTATAGCCGGATGCACCCGGAGCTAGTGATCGGCCCCCTCCAACAGGGCCAGTATCAGCGCGTTGGAAACTAAAAAGCCCTCGGGGGTAAAAGAAATGGTTTCGCCGTCCGTCCGGATCAGCCCGGGCGGGCATTTTTTTATGTTTTCCAAAGCCCGGGCAAAAGCGATTTCCCCCTGCCGTCCAAACCTCTCCACACACCTGTCCCGGCGCAGACCTTCTGTCAGCCGGAGGTTCAGCATGGCGTACTCCTGAAAATTCCCGCCTTTGCCGTCTGGAATTGGCGGATCCCCAGTCAGGAATTTTTCCAGGCTTCGCGGATAAAAAAACCTTTGGCCATCCAAAAAGGAATGGGCGCTTGGGCCAAGCCCCAGGTATTCCTCCTCATGCCAGTAAACCAGATTGTGGCGGCTTTCAAAGCCGGGCCGGGCAAAATTGCTGATCTCATATTGCGCGTAGCCCCGCTTTGCCAGCTCCTCCACACAGAAAAGGTACTGATCGGCCGTTTCGTCATCCTCAGGGAGTTGTACTCCTCCGGCGGCGAAAGGCGTGCCCGGCTCTACCTTCAAAATGTAGGCGGAAATGTGCTCCACCCCCAGCTCCGCCGCAAAAGCCACAGAGTGCTTTAACTTCTCACAGCTTCCTCCCGGCAGACCCAGCATCATGTCCAGGGAAATATTGGAGAACCCGGCAGCGCGGGCTTCCCGCACGGCCCGTTTCACATCCTCCGCCGTATGTTTCCGCCCTAAAAGCCGCAGCTCGTCCTCATTGGCCGACTGCATCCCCATAGACAGCCGATTAAACCCTGCTTCCCTCAGGGTTGAAAAGAAGGCCCGATCCGTCAGCCGAGATGGGTTTACTTCCAGGGTGACCTCCGCGGCGGCGGCCAGGCCGAACGAAGCTTCGGCCTGGCCCAGCAGCGCCGAAAGGCGCGCCGCGCCCAACAAGTTGGGCGTGCCGCCGCCAAAATAGACGGTTTTCACCGCCGGCCGGCTACGGCCCTCCGCCCATCGTTTCATTTTATCGCAAAGCGCTTTCACGTATTGATCCATTTGCGTTTTGCTTCCCCGCAGGGAATAAAAATCGCAATACGGGCATTTACCGTTGCAAAAAGGCACATGCAGATATAACCCAATCATATAGCCAAACAGGGTGCGGCTCTTCCACAAAACACCGGAAGCTCCGCACCCTTCCTTTCTTAAAAATTCCAGCTGCAACTACTCGTCCAGCTTCAGCACAGCCATAAAAGCCTCTTGCGGCACTTCCACGGTACCCAGCTGGCGCATGCGCTTTTTCCCTTCCTTTTGCTTTTCCAGCAGCTTTTTCTTCCGGGTGATATCTCCCCCATAGCATTTTGCCAGCACATCCTTGCGCATGGCCTTCACAGTTTCCCGGGCAATAATCTTTCCTCCCACACAAGCCTGGATCGGCACCTCAAACAGCTGGCGTGGGATTTTCTCTTTCAGCTTTTCCGTCATCTTCCGCGCCCGTGGATAGGCCTTTTCCGCGTGCAGGATAAACGACAGGGCATCCACCACCTCACCATTGAGCATAATGTCCAGCTTCACCAACTGACTGGGCCGGTAACCCATCAGCTCATAATCGAAGGACGCATATCCCCGTGTGCGGGATTTCAGCGCATCGAAAAAATCGTAGATGATTTCATTTAAGGGCAGCTCGTAATGAATATCCACCCGGTCAGTGTCGATGTATTTCATGTCCTTGAACACGCCCCGGCGCTCCTGGCAAAGCTCCATAATGTTCCCCACGTACTCCGAGGGCGAATAGATATGGGCGTCGGCAATGGGCTCCTCCGCGCTTTGGATGGTAGCCGGATCCGGGTAATTTGTGGGATTGTCAATGGAAATCTCCTCGCCGTTTGTTTTTTTGATCTTATACACCACGCTGGGCGCGGTAGTGATCAAATCCAGGTTGTATTCCCGCTCCAGCCGCTCCTGGATGATTTCCATGTGCAAAAGCCCCAAAAAGCCGCACCGGAACCCAAACCCCAGCGCCGCCGAGGTCTCAGGCTCAAAGCTCAGCGAAGCGTCGTTCAACCGCAGTTTTTCCAAAGCGTCCCGCAAGTCCGTGTAATGGGCGCCATCCGCCGGATACACTCCGCAAAATACCATAGGCTGCACCGACCGGTACCCCTCCAGCGGTTCCGCCGCCGGGCGATCCGCCAAGGTTACGGTGTCGCCCACCCGCGCTTGCCGCACCTCTTTAATTGATGCCGCGATATACCCCACCTCGCCGGCGTAAAGGGCTTCCGCCGGTTCCAGTGAGGTCGCCCGCATAAGACCGCACTCCACCACCGTAAATTCCCCGCCGGTAGCCATCATGCGAATGGTGTCGCCGGGCCGCAGGCAGCCGTCTTTCACCCGCACATATACGATCACGCCCCGATAGGAGTCGTAGTACGAATCAAATATCAACGCTTTCAGCGGCGCTTTCTCATCGCCGCCAGGCGCGGGGATGTCGGTGATGATCCTCTCCAGCACCTCGCCCACATTCTGCCCGGTTTTCGCAGAAATCCTGGGGGCATCCATTGCCGGCACACCAATCACGTTTTCAATTTCCCGGCACACCCGGTCCGGGTCAGCGCTTGGCAGGTCGATTTTATTGATCACCGGCAGAATTTCCAGCCCCGCGTCCACGGCAAGGTAGGTGTTTGCGAGCGTCTGCGCTTCAATGCCCTGGGAAGCGTCCACCACCAGCACAGCGCCCTCGCAGGCGGCCAGCGACCGGGAAACCTCATAATTAAAGTCTACGTGGCCGGGGGTATCGATCAGGTTAAAAATATAGTCCTCGCCGTTCCGGGCGGTATACACCAGCGTGACGGCATGGGCTTTAATGGTAATGCCCCGCTCCCGCTCCAGGTCCATATTGTCCAGAATCTGGTCCTCCATCTCCCGCAGCGGCACAGCTTTCGTCAGCTCCAAAATCCTGTCCGCCAGTGTGCTCTTTCCGTGGTCAATATGCGCCACAATGCTGAAATTGCGAATTTTCGATTTGTCCATTTCCGCCTGTTCCTTTGCATTTTCCCCCACAGGGAAACCATTTGATGTTTTCTCTATTGTAACAAATCCCCCGCCGTTATGCAATTTATTTTTGCGGCTTTCCGCATCATTGCATAATGTCGAAAATATTTGCTTTATAAATCGCATGAAATTCCGCACAAAGGGAGTCTGCTGGGATAGTAAACGGTTGGCTCATAGCAGAGGGCCTAAATCCTCTGTGCGCATAGAACGTATCATCAGCATAGTAAAAGAGCGTATCTGGATGCCTTGGGTAACTTTAGATTTCCGTTGGCGGAAAACCCAAGGCCTCTGTTCTGCTGGAGGCTGCGCATTCTTTGCAGGGACGCACTGAAATAAAGCTGTGATCCTCCCTTTTACAATGGAGGATTTTTTGTTTTCACAGCTTTTACCGGAAACAGTTTTCCTAAAATATTTTTTCAAATTCGGCCGCAAAAAAACGTAATTTTTTTAAAACCGTTAGAAAAAATAACCATATTGACTTGACAGCCCGACTTTTTTATGTATAATGCGTCCGTCAAGTAATGTTGCGAAACTTTTTACCTAATCTGGCAAAGCGGCTTGTCCAGCGCGGAAAGTGAGAATTTAAGAGCGTATGAGCATTAAAGAAATTGCACAGCTTGCCGGTGTATCCGTTGCCACAGTCTCAAAAGTCATTAACAAAAAGGATCAGAATATCAGCGCAGAAACTCGTCAGCGAGTCTTAAAGATTGTTAAGGAATACAACTACACCCCTTACGCCGACGTCTCCAATCACCGGGAATCCAAGACCCTGCTGGTGGGGATCGCATTAGACGCCTCTCAGGAGCATGAACATTTAGCCTCTTTCCTGATCGAGGCTTTCCGCCGAGAAGGCTATTCGCCGGTGGTGTGCCGTTCTACTGACGGGGAAGATGAGTTAAAAAACCTCAGCGCTCTGTGCAGCTACCAGTTGGACGGGCTTGTGTGGGAGAAAAGGGAGGACTCTCAGGACGGATGTCTGGATGTGATTCGAAAGAAGAAAATTCCTTTCCATCTAATGGATTCCTACGCACATCCCACCTCCGATAACGCCTGCGTAGATTATCAGCAGATCGGTTATGCTGCCACCCGGTATTTGATCGAAAACAAACACACGCAACTATTTTGCGTAGCCCAGCGCCGGGGATATTCGGAAACCTGCTTTTTTCAAGGGTTTAATATGGCCTGCCTAAACAGTGGAATCGCGGTAAACGAAAACATGATCTGCGTTTTGGAAGAACATGACGGGGAGCTCCCCGACCGCCTGCTACTGGGCAACACGGGCGCTGTGTGCTTCTCTGAAAAACTGGCGGCTTACTTATACGAGGTCTCCGCCCGGAAAAACCGGCGCATCCCGAAATACCTTTCCGTTGTGGGCGTACAGCAAAGTGGATACCCCAATTACCTGCTGCCGACCCTCACGGCGGTTCCAGTACCCTATAAAGAACTGGCTGAGCATGTCTGCCGCAGATTAACGGCGGATATGGAAAACCGCAGGACTGTTGAGACGGCCTTTGTCACCAGGTCCAAGGTCGTTCCGGGGCAAAGCGTGGACTTACCGCTGGATTTTCAGAAAAAGAAGGTCGTAGTGGTGGGATCCATCAATATGGACACTTTGATCTTTCTGCGGTCCTTTCCCCGTCTAGGGGAAACGGCGGTGGTGCAAAGTTTAGCAAGTATGCCCGGCGGCAAGGGTCTAAACCAGGCAGTGGGCATCTCCAAGCTGGGGCTTGAGGCGCATCTGATCGGAAAGATTGGAAAAGATTATGATGGCGCGGAGCTGTTTAACTATCTCACTGACAACCACGTAAGTGTGGATGGCGTTTCCAATACCTCAAAGGCCAGTACAGGACATGCGTATGTTCACGTTCAGGGGGACGGCGAAAGCAGCATTGCCATTTACCGGGGAGCTAATGATCTTTTGACCTCCCATGATATTTACCAAAATATCTTTTCCTTTCAAAACGCCAGTTTCTGCCTGCTGCAGACAGAACTCAACATGGATGCGGTGGAGTACGCCGCTCAGTTGGCTTACAGAGAGCAGGTGAAGATTCTTTTAAAACCCTCTGCCATTGATTCTATTCCAGACAGCCTGATACAAAAAGCGTTTGTCTTTCTGCCCAACAAAAGCGAAATAGACCGTCTTTGCCCCAGTGAGGGCACCTATGAAGCAAAAGCCGAGTATTTTCTCAAAAAAGGAGCAAAAAATGTCATCATCACTTTGGGAAATAAGGGCTGCTATTGGAGTGACGGGCAGAAAGGCCAGTATTTTGAGGCAGCCAACTTTCATGCGGAAGACACCACCGGCGCGGCAGACGCTTTTGCAGCAGCGCTAGTGTTCTGCCTGATCCGGGGCTTTCCCATGGAGACATCCATCCGCTATGCTACCTTTGCAGCGGGCTTTTCAGTGACCAAGTTCGGGGCAAGCTCTGCCATGATTGACCTGCCCGCTCTGGAGTTTTACATCAACTCCGGAAACACTGATTCGGAGACAACAAGTCCCTGGCCAACCGACTAGGAATCTGTTTCTCAAATATAAATTTTATTGGAGGATAAGATCTATGAAGAAAATCACATCATTGTTGTTGGCTCTGGTGCTGTTACTCACGCTGACTGCCTGCAGCGGCAGCAGCACCAGCAGTGTGCAAAACAGCGACAGTAGCAGCGAAACTGAAAGCATGCCCACATCTACTGCTGCCAATGACGGCGAAACCGTTACCATCCAGATCGCTGTCAGTGGCAGTGCTCAGGAGCTGGACATTCAGCAGGCAAAGTTCGACGCTTTTATGAAAGAGTATCCCAACATCAAGGTGGAACCCATAGACATCGGCGATGAGCGCGCTTCCAAGCTGATGACCCTGATCGGCTCCAATTCCGCTCCGGACATCCTGTACTTGAATGAATGGACCTATGTGTTTGCAGCGAAGGGCGCTTTGGAACCCTTGGATGACTTTATTGCCGCCGAGGACTTTGATACATCCTATTTTCCCGAAAGCCTGCTGGTGCCTCTGCGCTATCAGGATCAGTTATACGCTTTTCCCCAGGAGATTTCCCCCTATTGCATTTACTACAACAAGACCATGTTTGAGGAGGCTGGTGTAGACCTGCCCACTGACGACTGGACCTGGGATGAATTCTATGCCGCTGCCAAGGCACTGACCGACCCTGATAAGAAGGTATACGGCTTCCGTCAGCCCGGCGGCTGGGCTGACCAGTACCTAAACTGGTTCTCCTCCGCAGGCGTCACCTTTGACACCAGCGGCACCGAGCAGAAGGGTATGGAAACCCCCGAGGCCTTGGATGCGCTGAACTTCCTGTACCAGATGGTGGTCGTGGACAAGCTGTCTCCCAACCCTGCGGAACTAACCGCTCTGGGCACCAGCGCTGACTCCATGTTTGAGAATCAACAGGTGGCCATGGCCGCTTATGGTCTGTGGATGCTGCCCCAGTATGAGAATGAAGACCTGGACTTTGAATGGGACGTGGTGCGTTTTCCCAAGGGCAAGACCCAGAACGTGAAGGCTGGCGTACTCAACTGGGGCATTTCTTCCTCCAGCACGCACAAGGAAGAGGCCTGGGAACTGCTGAAGTATATCACCGGCCCCGTGGGCATGCAGATCGTAGCAGAGGCTAATATGGCACTGCCTGCCACCACGGACGATTCCTCGCTGGATATCGTGCGCAACAACAAGCTTTGCGATAACGTGGAGGCCTTCATCGCGTCCGTGGACTCTTGTGACCTGGTGGATGAGCTCTCCATCTACCGCACGGAAGTCAATACCTGCCTGGGCAACATCATCGATGAAATGCTCATTGGCGACCTGACTCCCGAGGAGACGCAGCAGGAGCTCGTTTCCCAGATCAATGCGATCCTGGCTGGCTAAATCATCTTTCTGTGAGGAGGGAAACCGTCTGACAACAGGAGGTTTCCCTCTCTCTGTTTGTGTAAGTTTTTAAGCCTGCTGATAATCAGAACTATTTTCATAAACTTATTATACGAGGAGGCTTTTTGATGCACGATTCAGAGCAAACAATTAAAAAGCAAAGAAAGCCACTTGCTGCTAATGAGACTTTTTGGGGCTATGCATTTTTGACTCCTGTTATCATTGGCTTTCTGGTTTTCACGATCATACCGGTAATCATGTCTTTTTACTACAGCCTGACAAATTACGACGGGATTACCACACCAAAGTTTGTCGGCCTTGAGAACTATATTAAGGTTATTTCAAACGGTGAGTTTGGTCATGCCCTGCTCAACTCCATTTATTTTACCGTGGGCACCGTGCCTATCGGCGCTTTTCTGGCGCTGTTGGTAGCCATTCTGCTCAACCAGAAGATCGGTGGCCAGAATTTCTACCGCTCCGCATTTTTTATTCCCTGCATCGTGTCCACGGTTGCCATTTCTATGGTCTGGCAGTGGATTTATAACCAGGATTATGGCCTGCTTAACCAGGTGCTGGCTGCCTTGGGACTGCCCCAGCCTGCTTGGCTGTCCAGCAAGGAGCTAGCCATGCCTTCGGTAATCATTATGACTATCTGGAAAAGTTTGGGCTATAACGGCGTGATCCTCTTGGCCGGTTTGCAAGGCATTTCGCCCTCTTATTACGAGGCGGCGGAGATCGACGGTGCCAACGCCTTCCAGCGCTTTATCCGCATCACCCTGCCGATGATCCGGCCTACGATGATGTTTGTACTGCTCACCGGTATGATCAGCGCCTTGCAGGCGTTCGATCAGATCTATACCATGACTTCTGGAGGCCCCGGCCGCTCCACCGAGGTAGTCTGCTATCTAATCTATCAGAACGCGTTCCAGTATTTCAAGCAGGGTTATGCTTCTGCTATGGCATACATTCTCTTCGTCATCATTTTTGTTGCCAGCATTATCCAGCTGAAGATCAGCAAAAAGAACGACGATGCTTAAAGGAGGGGCATTATGAAACAGGGAAAAATCAAAAAGATCCTCACTAAAGTGGCGCTGCACGCCGTTTTGATCGTGCTCTCCATTACTATGCTGGTCCCGTTTTTCTGGATGATCTCCAGCTCGTTGAAAACCACCACAGAGATGTTTGCGTCTCCGCCTACGTGGATCCCGAAATATGTGGCTTGGGAGAACTATTCCTATATGATCCAAGCAGCGCCCTGGGTGCGGTACTTTTTCAACACGCTCTTCATCACTGTGCTGACAATCTTGGGGCAACTGATTACCTGTAGTATGGCGGCATATGCTTTTGCCCGCCTGCGGTTCAAGGGACGTGACTTAATCTTTCTAATTTATTTAGGCACCATGATGATACCCTTCCAGGTAGTTATGATTCCAGAGTTTCAGATCGT
>CAYSQF010000040.1:0-17645 GCA_964433105.1 uncultured Acutalibacter sp. | reverse complement strand
GCTGGTGCAGAGAAAGCGTGTCCACATCGACCATGCCATTTTGGGAAGCTCGGATTTGGATCAGGAGACAGGGACTTCCGCCCGGCTTAAGGCATGGCTGATTGCCAAGTTCCTGCACGGGATCTTTCAATCGGGAAAGCTGCCGGGTTTTATGCAGAAGCTTTTGGAGAAAAAGGCGCCCGAGGGAAGTCCCCATTTGGCGGAGCAGCCCGTAAAACAAGATGAGTTTGGGGGATAAGGGGGCGGGAAATAGCAGGGATACATCCGAAAGGGTAAACATGGGTGTGCTGCCGGTGCTGCCATTGATAAAGACCAACAGGAACATAACGGTATAAAACAAAGTGCATATGGCGGTAAGCTCCGATATGTCCCGAAGCTGTGTCCCATCGGAGCCTTCATTACCCGAAACAGCCAGCAGGACAAGCATGACAATAAAAAACAGGGCGTAGAGCAGTCTTGCCGGGTGTTTCAGAAGTTCTCGGATCTGATTTTTCAGTTTGACTGCCGTAAGATATGCTAAGGGACTTTTCATGCCTGGGAACCCCCTTCGGTGATTTCAAAGAACAGGTCCTCCAGGGATTTTCCGTCCTCCTGACCGTTGAGCTTTGTGGCGGCAAAGCGGCCGTTCATCATGATATTTGCCACGTCCCAGTAATCTTCCACACTGTCGATCATGTGAGTGCTGATCAACACCGAAACGCCATCGGCCTTCAATTCCCGAAATATGGATTTCAGCTCCTTGATGGCGTGGGGATCCAGCCCTACCAAAGGCTCGTCAAAAACAGCTGTACGGGGCCTGTGGCACAGGGCACAGCAAATGGAAAGCTTCTGCTGCATACCTTTGGAAAGCTCTTTGCCAAGCTTATCTTTTTTGTCCTCCAGCTCCAGACGTTCTAAAAGCTGCCGAGTATAGGCCGTATCGGTTTCTTTATATGCCCTGCGAATAAATTCCAAGTGTTCCGACACGGTGAGCAGGTCATATACTGCTGGCATTTCTGGGACATACCCCAGCTGGCGCTTGGCTTCCAGAGATGTATTTTCATAGCCGCCGATCTCAATGCGGCCGGTAAACCGCAGCAGGCCGGTAATACATTTTATAATTGTGGATTTTCCCGCCCCGTTAGGCCCTAGCAGAACGGCGATCTGCCCATCACCCACAGCAAAGCTGATGTTGTCGTTTGCAAGGGCCTTTCCGTATTTTTTTGTTACGCCGCTGATAGAAAGCACAGGTAGCCTTCCTCCTCTTCCCCTCAAAAGTAGTTTCATTGTACAAAAAAACTGTACTGGTTGCAACGGTTTTGTCGTATTGTAAATTTATTGTAATCATTTTGGAAAATAATTTTCCACCGCTTGGATACACTGGTGTTAGGGCAGCCCGCGCGGGAGCAGTGAAACCGGATTAGGGGCGCCGACTGAAAATCCATTTGAAAAGGAAGCGGAGATATGCAGAAAAAGGATTTGGACAAGATGGACCAAAGCGCCCGGGAGTATTTCGACTCCCTACCGCCCGCCCTGCAGGAACAATTGATGCAGTGCGGTGTGACCATGACAACCAGGGAGCAGCTTGAAACTTACTGTAAGAACACCCTGGGCGCGTCACAGGACTGAGATTTGAAACCGAAAATAAAGAAAAAGGACCGTTGCAGAAAGGAAACTTCTGCAGCGGTCCCTTTTCCTTGTTTAAAAGGTTTACCAGCGCTTCATATTGCGGCGGTGCTTTTCCAGGTAGATTTTTTCCACTTCTTCCGGCGTGATGGAATAGCACAGCAGGACGTCGTTGAAATACATCATGACATCACACATTTCCTCGATAAAATCGTGCCGCGTCTGTTCGTCCTCGACGATGGCTTCGTCGCCCTGCTTCTTGATGATATCCGCAGCCTCTCCGGCTTCGATCATCATCCACAAAAGGGAGTCCCGGCCTTTTCTGGGACTTAATCCGCCCCACTTGTCCAGGTATTTTTCCTGCAATTCCTTTTGAATGCCCTGCATTTCTTCAAAGCCAAATTTGCTCATTTTCATTCCTCTTCTCTGAAAAACAGTAATGGTTGAACGCTTGCCATTTACCACGTGATCTGGGAGACATGACAGTCAGAGAAAAAGCCATCCGCGCCCGCAGCGGCAAGCTGTTGGGTAACCTCTGCGTCATTGATCGTAAAAAGCAAAATTGGAATATTGGTACCCCGCCCGGCTTCGCAGTATTCTAGTGCAATAAGGGAAGAACCAAGCCCCAGGGCTGTCACGTTATTTTCTTTGGCAAAGGCCAGATTTTCAGTCACCTTGTTCCGAGCCGCCTCACCCATTTGGTACAGCATGAGGATTACATTTTTGTATCCGATCTCCCGGATCTCGCTTACTTGAGAAAGCTGGAAGGCGTAAGGGATAAACCGCTGGATCAGGTCCGGGTACTCTGTGGCGATACGTCGCAGGCCTTCCATGTTCCGCTCTTTAAAGTCCGGAATCATTCGGACATCCGGATGTTCCCGAAGCCATTGGGCCAGCGTTTCCAGAGACAACGGAGTCAGCACGTCATAAATTTTTGTTTTCATAAATTCCGCCAGTGTACACTGCTCGGGAAAATCACCGCCCCAATTGTGCAGGCAAACCAACTGGTTGTCGGTGGTCCAGCAGAAGTCTATTTCCACAATGCGGTTGCCATAAGCGGCGGATTCATTTAGGGCCTCCAGGGAATTGGACGACAGGTAAAGATCGTCCACCGAACCGCCGGCGTGTGCGATATTTCGAAATTCGTCAATGGCACAGCCCTGTTCAAAGCTTTCGTAGACGGTGAGATAGGAATAGATAATCTGGGCCGCTTCCGCGCGGGTGGCTTTCCGCTGGGGTCGGAAGGTCCCATCTCCGTAGCCGCTCATCAGTCCGGCCTTCACAGCGGCTTCCACCTCGGGAGCCGCCCAGCTGCTGATAGAATCTTCATCCTTAAAGCCATAAGACTTTCGTGAAGGAAGGAGCTTCCCCATTACGTTTTTATTAAAGCTGCAAAGAATAGAAGCCATCTGCTGGCGGGTGATGGGGTCGTTGGGGGCAAAAAGGTCATCACTCATGCCGCCAATGATTTTTTCCTTAGTTCCCCAGGCCACATAATCCGCATACCAGGAAGATGACGACACATCTGAAAAAGTTTTTTGAAACCCGTTTCCGCCAATGGTCTGTTTAGACGCCCCGGCCAGCATTGCCAGAAATTGGGCGCGGGTCACGGTGCTTTGCGGGGAGAAGGTGCCGTCCGGCATGCCGTGAACCATACCCCACTCCGCCAAACTGGTTACGGCGGTGTAGTACCACATATTTGCAGGAATATCGGAGAAATAAACGGGATCCACGCCGTATGCTGCGACATTTACAGGCTTTACTGCCAACATTATAGCTGCAGAAAGAAAAAGAGAAACTATTTTCCGCTTCATATGGATAGGGCCTCCTACACAGTTATTTATTTTTTTAAGAAAGGAAACAGGTTATTTTTCCTCCGCCTCGTCGTGTTCCCTGGCTGGGGGCAGCTTTACGATCAAAAGCCGCGAAAGCCGCTGATCCTCCACTTCCAATACAGTGATGGCAAGTCCGCTGACCTCCACCTTTGGACGTTCCCCTTCCTTTGGAATTCGGCCCAACTGCTCTGTAACAAGCCCGGCAATGGTATCATAGTCGCCCTCGGGCAGCTCCACACCGGTCAGATCGGAGATTTCATCAATGGAAGTGGATCCGTCCACGGTGAACACCCGCTCGCTGACTTGATGGATTTCTTCTTCCTCATTGTCGTACTCGTCCTGGATATTGCCTACGATGGATTCCAGCAGATCCTCCAGGGTAATCAGGCCGGCGGTGCCGCCGTATTCGTCCACAACAATGGCGATCTGTACCTTCCGTTCCGTCATTTCCGTGAAGAGTTGGCTGCACTTCTTGGTTTCCGGCACAAAGTAGGCAGGACGCATCAAATCTGTAAGCTTAAGGAAGTCAGGCAGGCTTTTTCCAACGTAGGGGAGAAGGTCTTTTACATAGCAGATTCCCACTACAGAGTCGATGTCCTCGTGGTATACCGGGATCCGAGAACAGCCGTTTTCCACCGCTGTTTCCACCGCCTGCTCAATGGGCGCGTCATCCGACACAGCGATGATGTCCGTCCGGTGAGTCATGGTTTCTTCAGCGTCGGTATCGTTAAAATCAAAGACGTTGGTGATCATGTCTTTTTCAGTTTCTTCAATAATACCCTTTTCTTCGCCTTCACCTACCATTTGAAGGATCTCTTCCTCGGTCACTTCATCCTTGAGGGAGCGGGGATCAATCCCGCATAACCGCAGAATTCCATTGGCAGTGTGGGCACAGAACAGCAAAAAGGGTTTTGCCATCCGGGAAAGGATGAGGATCAGGCCGGCCTGACGGTAGGCGTACCGCTGAGGGTTCCGACGCACTGCCTTTTTGGGAAGCAAATCCCCTAAAATGGTGAATACAAGAATGTATAGCACTGCAGCGAACACACAAGCCAGCGTTCCGCGCAAAAGGTTGTGGGAAACGGCAGCCAGCGCTCTGTAGAAAGGAAAGAACACCCCCGTGCACCAGAAGGCCATACCGAATAGCCCATGAAACAACAGACCGGCCCGCAGCGGGGAAACAGTCCAGCTTTGAGGTTCCAAAGCTTCCAGCAGCGCCCTTGCCCGCTTTTTTTCCTGTTTTTCCCCGGCTTCGGCATCCCTCCTCATCTGGGAAGGGGAAAGGCCATCCAGCGCGGATTCCGCAGCGGCATACAAGGCGGAAAACGCTGTAAACAGCAGGGAAAGCACTACACATAGGATCGATAAGCCGTCAGGTTCGGCAGGCATGGAATTCTAACTCCTTTTTCAGCTGCTATTTCCGCCCGCCGGCACGGGAATTTTCCGACCTGAGGACAGAAGCTCAATATTGCCCTTTATTTTACTAGAAAACGGCAGTCTTGTCAAATCCTGTTTACAGTTAAAAAACGTCGGGCGGTATCTCGGCACAAGGCGTTCCAGAAGATTGCCCCCGCTATTGTCCAATTGCACAAAAAATAAGAAAACTCTGTTTTTCTCCTTTACATGGCGCAAAAAGAATGATAAAATAAAACGGAACGGGTGCAGAAAGTTCAGGAAAACCCGTCCACTCCAGTCAGATCATCCTAAAAGGAGGAAATAGTACAATGGCAAGAAAAATGAAAACAATGGATGGCAACAATGCTGCCGCGCATGTTTCCTATGCGTTTACCGACGTTGCCGCCATCTACCCCATCACTCCCTCTTCGGTGATGGCCGATGAGACGGACAAGTATGCCGCTGCAGGCCGCAAAAACCTGTTTGGCAGAGAAGTCCGGGTCACGGAGATGCAGTCCGAGGCCGGTGCCGCCGGCGCGGTCCACGGCTCTTTGGCGGCGGGTGCCCTCACCACCACCTACACCGCTTCCCAGGGCCTGCTGCTGATGATCCCCAACATGTATAAGATCGCGGGTGAGCTGCTGCCCAGCGTCATTCATGTTTCGGCCCGTACCGTGGCTACCCATGCTCTGAACATCTTTGGCGATCACTCCGATGTGTATGCCTGCCGTCAGACCGGCTATGCCATGCTGTGCTCCAACAGCCCCCAGGAAGTAATGGATCTGGGCGCTGTGGCGCATCTGGCCGCCATTAAGGGCAAGGTTCCCTTCCTCCATTTCTTCGACGGTTTCCGTACCTCCCATGAGATCCAGAAAATTGAGACTTGGGATTACGAGGATCTGGGCGAAATGCTGGATTGGGACGCTGTGGACGAGTTCCGCCGCCACGCGCTGAATCCCGAGCACCCTGTGCTTCGCGGCCAGGCGCAGAACGGCGACATCTTCTTCCAGGCCCGTGAAGCCTGCAACAAGTATTACGACGCCGTGCCCGAGGTAGTTGTCGAGTACATGGACAAGGTCAACAAGAAAATCGGCACCAGTTATAAACCTTTCAATTATTATGGTGCTCCCGACGCGGACAAAGTCATCATCGCTATGGGTTCCGTCTGCGAAACCATTGAAGAGGTCATCGATTACCTGAACGCCGCCGGTGAGAAGGTCGGCCTGGTCAAGGTTCATCTGTACCGCCCATTCGTAGCCAAGTATCTGCTGGATGTGCTTCCTGCCACGGTTAAGACCATCTCCGTCCTGGACCGTACAAAGGAGCCCGGCTCTATCGGCGAACCTCTGTATCTGGATGTTCTGGCCGCTGTCAATGGCACCCAGTTTGGCTCTTGCCCTGTTTACACCGGCCGTTACGGCTTGGGCAGCAAGGATACCAAGCCCAGCGACATCATTGCCGTGTACCGCAACATGGAGTCTCCCGCTCCCAAGAAGCGCTTCACTATCGGCATTGTGGACGATGTGACCCATCTGTCCTTGGAGGTTAAGGAGGATCCCGACACCGCTCCTGCCGGCACTACCTCCTGCAAATTCTGGGGGCTGGGTTCCGACGGCACAGTGGGCGCCAACAAGAACTCCATCAAGATCATTGGTGACCACACCGACATGTATGCCCAGGGATACTTTGATTACGACTCCAAAAAGTCCGGCGGCCTGACCATTTCCCATCTGCGGTTTGGCCATACCCCCATCAAGTCTACTTATTACATCAGCAAAGCGGACTTTGTGGCCTGCTCCAACCCTGCTTATCTGGACACCTATGATATGGTTCAGGATTTGAAGAAGGGCGGCAGCTTCCTGCTGAACTGCGCTTGGGACGCCAAAGAGCTGGACGAGCGTCTCCCCGGCAAGGTCAAAAAGTACATTGCCGACAACGAGATCAATTTTTACACCATTGACGGCTTTAAGATCGGCAAGGAGATCGGCCTTGGCACCCGTATCAATACGGTGCTCCAGTCTGCGTTCTTCTCCATTGCTAAGATCATCCCCGAAAAGGATGCCATCGAGTATATGAAGGCCGCCGCTCAGAAGTCTTACGGCCGCAAGGGCGAAGCTGTGGTCAAGATGAACTGGGACGCCATTGACGCTGGTGCCAGCGGTTATGTCAAGGTAGAAGTCCCCGCCGCTTGGAAGAACGCCGCTGATGACTCTAACAAGAAGGTTGCTATCGGCGACCGTCAGGAGCTTGTAGATTATGTGAACAACGTGGTTTATCCCGTAAACTCCTTCCACGGCAAGGATCTGCCTGTTTCCACCTTTGAAAAGTATGCGGACGGCACTTCTCCTCAGGGCACCGCGGCCTATGAAAAGCGCGGTGTGGCCGTAGATGTCCCCGAGTGGATTGTGGATAACTGCATCCAGTGCAACCAGTGCTCATATGTCTGTCCCCACGCGGTAATCCGCCCCATCGCCATGACTGATGAGGAAGTGAAGAACGCGCCTTCCGCCATCAAGTCCAAGCCCATGACCGGCGTGCCCGGCATGAATTTCGCCATGGTTGTCTCCATTCTGGACTGCACCGGCTGCGGTTCCTGTGTCAGCGTATGTCCGGCCAAGGAGAAGGCTTTGAAGATGGCTTCCATCGATTCTCAGCGTCCCCAGCAGGATGTGTTCAATTATGGCATCGATTTGCCCGCGAAGGAAGTCGTTGCTGAAAAGTTCAAGGAAACCAGTGTTAAGGGCAGCCAGTTCAAGCAGCCCCTGTTGGAGTTCTCCGGCGCCTGCGGCGGCTGCGGCGAAACTCCCTATGCCAAGCTTGCTACCCAATTGTTCGGCGACAAGATGTTTATCGCCAATGCCACCGGCTGCTCCTCTATTTGGGGCGGTTCCGCTCCCGCCACGCCTTATACCGTGAACAAAAAAGGCCACGGCCCGGCTTGGGAAAACTCCCTGTTTGAGGATAACGCCGAGTTTGGCCTGGGCATGACCCTGGCGCAGAATGCTGTGCGCGGCCGCCTGGCGGAGATGACCGAAAAGCTCATTTCCATGGATCACACTGTCCCAGAGATCAAGGAAGCCGGCCAGAAGTGGCTGGATACCATGACCGACAGCAAGACCAACGGCCCCGCTGCCGAGGCTTACATCGCCGCTCTGGAGGACGGTGTTCTGACCATTGACGAGCTGTGCGGCTTTATGAGCAGTCCCGCTGCCAAGGGCGCGTTTGGCGATAAGCTGCCTGAGATGCAGGCTCACGTCAACGAGCTGAAGGCCAGCGGCGTCAAGTATTGTGACTGCGAGGCCTGCACGCTGGCTCTGCAGATCCTGAAAGATAAGGATTATCTGGCGAAGAAGTCCATGTGGATTTTGGGCGGTGATGGCTGGGCCTATGATATCGGCTTTGGCGGTTTGGATCATGCCATTGCTTCCGGCGAGAATATCAATATTCTGGTGTTCGATACCGAGGTGTATTCCAACACTGGCGGTCAGGCCAGCAAAGCGACCCCCTGCGGCTCTGTGGCGCAGTTTGCCGCCACTGGCAAGGCCACTAAGAAGAAGGATTTGGCCGCTATCGCAATGAGTTACGGCTATGTGTATGTGGCTCAGGTAGCCATGGGCGCTGACATGAATCAGTGCATCAAGGCTTTCTCTGAAGCTGAGAGCTATAACGGCCCGTCCCTGATTCTGGCTTACGCGCCCTGCATTAACCATGGCATCAAGGGCGGTATGGGCATTTCCCAGATGGAAGAAAAGAAAGCGGTTGCCGCCGGTTACTGGCACAACTTCCGCTTCGATCCCCGCAGGGCCGACACTGGGGAGAATCCCTTCCAGCTGGACAGCAAGGAGCCTTCTGCTTCTTACCGTGACTTCATTATGGGCGAGGTTCGCTATAACAGCCTGACCCGTTCCTTCCCCGACCGTGCTGAGCAGCTGTTCACTAAGGCTGAGAAGTATGCCGAGGAAAAGTACGCGAAGCTGAAGAAAATGGCTGAATAAGCTTTAAATGCTTCCATAGTAAAGGTCCTGCCCGGGTTCGGGCAGGACCTTTTGCCGTCCAATAATAAAAACTAAAAAATGACAAATTACATAAAATGTTTGCCATACCCGATATGTTTGTGGTACAATAAATATTAGATTTCTGACCATAGATATTAGACGGAGAAATTGAGCGGGAGGAATGTCTATGAAAGTTAAAGATATCATTGGTATCCTAAAAGCGGAAGTCCTCTTTGAGGGCAACTTGGAGGAAGAGGTGAATATGGCCTGCGGCAGCGACATGATGAGCGATGTGCTGGCCTTTGTCAAAGATCAGTCTGTGCTGCTTACCGGCCTGATGAATCCCCAGGTGGTGCGCACAGCGGAAATGATGGATATGCACTGTATTATTTTTGTCCGGGGCAAGAAGATCGACCCCAGCGTGGTGGAACTGGCAAAGCAAAAGGATATCACCGTGCTGGCGACGCCCTATCGGATGTTTACCGCCTGCGGTCTGCTGTTTTCCAACGGACTGAGGGGAGGGTGCGATATCTCATGAGTATGCTGCATCTGGATTATGTGGTTCCTGGTGACGATTTTACCCGGGCCGGGGAAGCTTCCGGAGATGTTAAACACAAGCTGAAAAGGCTGGGATATGAGCCGGACGCTATCCGCCGGGTGGCTATTGCCATGTATGAGGGGGAGATCAATATGGTGATCCATGCCGGGGGCGGGGAGGCCACTGTAGATATCGACCCTGACCGGGTGGATATTTTGCTGTCTGATCATGGCCCCGGCATCAAGGATGTGGAGCAGGCCATGCAGGCCGGCTGGTCCACCGCCCCGGACAATGTGAGGGCACTGGGTTTTGGGGCGGGCATGGGTCTGCCGAACATGAAAAAATACACCGATGAGATGGTGATAGATTCCGTGGTGGGCGAGGGTACAAAGGTGCGCATGACGGTCTATCCCGGACAGGGGAACCGTTGAGTTTTTCGGGCTTACGGATCTCCGAATGAGAGAGGCGGTTTCCGCTGCGCGGAAGCTTTGCCGGTTACGGAGGTAGCTTATCGTGGCAGAATTCTTCCATTCCGTCACACTGAACACGGAAAAGTGCGTAGGCTGTACCAATTGCATTAAGCGCTGCCCCACCGAGGCCATACGAATCCGGGGCGGGAAAGCCGTCATCGCGCCGGAGAGGTGCATCGATTGCGGCGAGTGCATCCGCATCTGTCCTCACCATGCCAAACGGGCCAGGCACTCCCACCTTTCCATGCTCAGTGAATTTACATACAAAATCGCTCTGCCCGCGCCATCGTTGTACGGACAGTTCAATAACTTGGACGACATCGATTACGTTTTAAACGGTCTGCGGGAAATAGGCTTCGATGATGTGTTCGAGGTTTCACGGGCCGCTGAGCTTGTCAGCGAGGCCACCCGGAAACTGATGGTATCCGGCAAGGTGAAAAAGCCGGTGATCAGTTCCGCCTGCCCTGCGGTGGTGCGGCTTATCCGCGTACGCTTCCCGGACCTTTGCGATCACGTTCTTCCGCTGAAATCCCCAATGGAAACCGCGGCAGCGCTGGCAAAAAAAGAAGCTGTTAAAAAGACCGGCTTGCCCCCGGAACAGATCGGGTGCTTTTTCCTCACCCCTTGTCCCGCAAAGGTGACGGATATCAAAATGCCCCTGGGGCTGGAAAAATCCCAGGTGGACGGCGCCATTGCCATCAGCGAGGTTTTCCCGGTGCTTTCCCACAAGATGGATCACCTGGAAATGGTGGAATCTATGGCAAATTCCGGCGTTATAGGTGTTGGATGGGCCACCAGCGGCGGGGAATCCGCCGCTCTGCTCAATGAAAAATACCTGGCAGCGGATGGCATTGAAAATGTGATCCGAGTTCTGGAAGAAATCGAGGATGAGCGCATTGGCGAGCTGGAATTTATTGAACTGAACGCCTGCTCCGGCGGCTGCGTGGGCGGTGTTCTCTGTGTGGAAAACCCCTATGTGGCAAAGGCGCGGATCCAACGGCTGCGGAAATACTTGCCTGTTTCCCAAAACCATTTGAAGGGAGGTCCTGTCCCCAACCTGATGGAGTGGGAGAGCGGATTAGAGTTTTCCAATGCTCTGACCCTTTCCACGGATCTGAAGCAGGCCATGCAGATGATGGTTGAGATTGACAGCATTGAGGAAGAGCTTCCCGGCCTGGACTGCGGCGCTTGCGGCGCTCCAACCTGCCGCGCTTTCGCGGAGGATGTGGTGCGTGGAAACTGCAAAAAGACAGAGTGTATCTTTATCTACCGAAAGCAGATGCAGAAGGTGGCTTCTACCCTTTCCGAGCTGGAAAAGGGTCTGGGAAGATTCTCTGAGGAAACGGAGGAGGAGAAATGACCATACAAGAGTTGGCTGCCGCATGCGGCTGGAAGCTTCTCTGCGGGGAAGAGGGCCAGAACAACCGGGTGGACGGATGTTATATCGGCGATTTGCTAAGCTGGGTCATGGCCAGGGCGCAGTCGGGAAATGTTTGGCTTACGGTGATGGGAAATGTAAATGCCATTGCGGTGGCGACGCTGACAGATGTGGCAGGCATTGTGCTGGCGGAAAACGCGGCGCTGGACCAGGAAGCCAAGCAAAAGGCGGAGATGCAGGGGATTCCCGTCTATAGCTGTGCGGAAAACCTGTATGATACGTCGGTCCGCGTCTATGAGACTCTGAAATGATTTCCTGTGCCTATGATCTCCACATCCATTCCTGCCTTTCCCCCTGCGGAGACAATGATATGACACCCAATAACCTGGCGAATATGGCGGCCCTTTCCGGCTGTGAGATCATTGCCATCACTGATCATAACACCTGCAAGAACGCCCCCGCTGTGATGAAAGTGGGGGAGGGCATCGGCTTACTGGTTGTGCCCGGTATGGAGCTGTGCACTTCTGAGGAAGCTCACGTTGTTTGCCTGTTTGAAACTTTGGAAGGTGCTATGGAGTTCGATTCGTACATATATAAGAATATGCCCCACATTCAAAATCGGGCCGATATTTTTGGGGAACAGCGGATACTTGATGAGAATGACAAGCTTCTGGGGCTGGAAGAAAACCTGCTGTTGGTGTCTTCATTTGTGAGTGTCAACGAAGTGAAATCCCTGACCGAGCAGTATGGCGGCACCGCATTTCCGGCCCATGTAGACCGGGACTCTTATAGTGTTACTGCGGCGCTGGGTTCCATCCCGGTAGAGGCTGGTTTTGCTTCGGCGGAGGTCACCCGGGACTGTGACCTGGACAAGTTAATGCATTTGTATCCGGAATTGGAGGGTATGCGTATTGTCCGGGATTCCGATGCCCACTACCTCGAGTCCCTTACCGGAGAGCCGGGCAGGCTGAACCTTCCGGAAAAGACTGTTTCCGCCGTCATTAACACCCTTCGTAAAGGGTTAGCGGTGTCATGATATCGATAACATGGGAATCTTTGACGGAATTGGATTGCTTTTTCGAGGAAAATTGTCGTTCTTTCGCTTATAATTCCTATGTGGAATTATAAAATCTTGTTGTTTTGTTATATTTAAAATGATGTTGATTGGGCGGCAAAAATTGCTGCCTGAAATATCACTAAAAATCATACTTTGGGAGGAAAAAACATGCAAAAGCGTATCAGTGATTTGCCGTTCCGTGATACTCCCGAGCAGGCGCAAAAGCTGGATAAGGTCATTGAAAGCCTGAAGGGGGAGCCTGGTGCTGTCATGCCCGCTCTGCATCAGGCTCAGGACATCTATGGCTACCTGCCGAAAGAGGTACAAAAGAAAATTGCGGATGGCCTGAATGTGCCGCTGGAGGAAGTTTTCGGCGTTTCCACGTTCTATTCTCAGTTTTCCCTGACTCCAAAGGGCCGTAACCACATTTCGGTCTGCCTTGGTACGGCCTGCTATGTAAAGGGGTCCGATAAGGTCCTGGACAAGATCACCGAAAAGTTGGGGATTCAGCCTGAGGAATGCACTGCCGATGGTCTCTTTTCCCTGACTGCCTGTCGGTGCATCGGTGCCTGCGGCCTGGCCCCGGTTATGACGGTTAACGAGGACGTGTACGGTCGGCTGGTGCCTGAGGATGTCGAGGGCATTCTGGCAAAATACATGGAGTGATTTATGCGTGAGCTTTCCCTCAACGTGATGGATATTGCGCAGAATTCCATTTCGGCTGGCGCTTCCCTGATTACCATCGAAGTGGATGAGAGCGTCTTGGAGGATCGGCTATCCATCAGCGTGACGGACAATGGCCGAGGGATGACCCCTGAACAAGTAGAGCGTGTGATCGATCCGTTTTACACCACCCGCACCACCCGCAGCGTGGGACTGGGCGTTCCCCTTTTTAAAATGGAAGCGGAAATGACAGGCGGCAGCTTTACCATCTCCTCAGAAGTTGGGAAGGGCACCGCATTGACGGCGGTGTTTAAGCCCTCCAGTGTAGATATGATCCCTTTGGGTGATATCGCCGGGACAATTCAGCTGCTTATTTCCTGTAATCCAAACTTGGATTTTGTGTATCTCCGCAAATATCGGGATGCTTCCGGGGAAAAGCGGGAGTTTTGTCTGCAGACCCAGGAACTGCGGGAAGCGTTAGGCGGCGAGGTTTCCCTGGACGCGCCGGACGTGGTGCTCTGGATTAAGGATTACCTTGCCGAGCAGACGGAAGAGTTGCTCCATCCCGCTTTGTAAGAGTCTGTGTGCACTTAGAAATTATCAGCGCAAAAAATGTTCTAAATAATTATCTGCAACTTTGCAATGGAAGGAATGATCATTAGCATGAAATCTTTAGCGGAACTTCAGGCAATTAGAGACAAGACCCGCGCTGCGGTAAATATCCGTGAAAACGCCGAGGCTGAAACCCGTGTTCTTGTGGGCATGGCCACCTGCGGCATTGCCGCAGGCGCCCGTCCTGTGCTGAACGCTTTTGTCGAAGAAGTCGCCAAGCGCGGTCTTAAGGACGTTATGGTCACTCAGACCGGCTGTATTGGCATCTGCCAGTATGAGCCGGTGGTCGAAGTCGTTACCCCCGGTCAGGAGAAGGTCACCTATGTAAAAATGACCGCCGAAAAGGCTGTCCGGGTCGTGAATGACCATCTGGTCAATGGTAATGTGGTAACAGAGTACACTATCGGTGCCAACGCCATTGGCACGAAATAAAAGGAAGGAGGCCGCACAATGTATCGTTCAAATGTGTTGGTCTGCGGAGGAACGGGTTGTACTTCCTCCCACAGCGAGCAGATCATCGAAAAGCTGAATGAAGAGATCAAGGCCCAGGGCCTTGAGAAAGAAGTCAATGTTATCCGTACCGGCTGTTTTGGCCTGTGCGCATTGGGCCCTATTATGGTGGTCTATCCAGAGGGCGCATTCTATAGCCGCGTTACCCCTGAAGATGTTCCCGAGATTGTTTCCGAGCACCTTCTCAAGGGCCGTATTGTCAAGCGCCTGTTGTACCAGGAGACCGTACTGGATGACAATACCACCAAGTCTCTGAATGAGACACGGTTCTATTCTAAGCAGATGCGGATTGCTCTGCGCAATTGTGGCGTGATCAACCCCGAAAAGATCGATGAGTACATCGCGGAAGACGGCTATGCCGCACTCGGCAAGGTACTTACCGAAATGACCCCCCAGGAGGTCATTGACCTGATGCTGGCTTCCGGCCTTCGCGGCCGCGGCGGTGCAGGCTTCCCCACGGGCTTGAAGTGGAAATTTGCGGCGGCAAACCAGGCCGACCAGAAATACGCCTGCTGCAACGCCGATGAAGGTGACCCCGGCGCGTTCATGGATCGTTCCGTGCTGGAAGGCGATCCCCACAGCGTGCTGGAAGCTATGGCTATTGCCGGTTACGCCATTGGTGCGTCTCAGGGCTATATTTACATCCGCGCAGAATATCCTATTGCTGTTAAGCGTTTGCAGATTGCTATTAAGCAGGCGCGCGAATACGGTTTGCTTGGAAAGAACATTTTCGATTCCGGTTTTGATTTTGACATTGACCTGCGCCTGGGTGCCGGCGCTTTTGTGTGCGGCGAAGAAACCGCTTTGATGACCTCTATCGAGGGTAAACGCGGCGAACCCAGGGTACGTCCTCCGTTCCCGGCCTTAAAGGGCCTGTTTGGTAAGCCCACGGTGCTCAACAACGTGGAGACTTACGCCAACATTCCCCAGATCATTTTGAAGGGCGCGGATTGGTTCCGTTCCATTGGCACTGAGAAATCTCCCGGCACTAAGGTCTTTGCCTTAGGCGGCAAGATTACCAATACCGGTTTGGTAGAAGTTCCGATGGGCACTACGCTCCGCGAAGTTGTTGAGGACATCGGCGGCGGCGTCCCCGGCGGCCATCACTTTAAGGCAGCCCAAACCGGCGGCCCCTCTGGCGGCTGTATTCCCGCTTCTTTGATCGACACTCCCATCGACTATGACAACTTGATTGCAATTGGTTCCATGATGGGTTCCGGCGGCTTGATTGTTATGGACGAGACTACCTGCATGGTGGATATTGCCAAGTTCTTCCTGGAATTTACCGTGGACGAGTCTTGCGGCAAGTGCACGCCCTGCCGTGTAGGTACCAAGCGCCTGCTGGAGATTTTGAATAAGATCACCTCCGGAAACGGCACTTTGGAGGACATCGACAGGATGGAAGAGCTTTGCTATTACATTAAGGAAAACTCCCTGTGCGGCTTGGGCCAAACCGCCCCGAACCCCGTGCTTTCCACTTTGAAATATTTCCGCGACGAGTATGAGGCGCACGTGGTGGAGCATCGCTGCCCCGCCGGTGCCTGCAAGGCCCTCACCAACTACCAGATTGATGCCAGTAAGTGCAAGGGTTGTACGCTTTGTGCCAGAAATTGCCCTGTCGGCGCCATCACCGGCACGGTGAAGGAGCCACATGTGATCGACACGACGAAGTGCATCAAGTGCGGCGTTTGCATGGAGAAATGCAAATTCGGCGCTGTGGTGAAAAAATAAGGAAGGAGGAGAGAAAGCATGGAAATGGTAACTGTCAAAATCAACGGTGTTTCCTATGAGGTTCCTGCGGATGCTACCATCCTTGAGGCCGCTCGGACCGCCGGCATCAATATTCCTACTCTTTGCTATCTAAAGGATATCAATCAGATCGGCGCGTGCCGCATGTGCATGGTCGAAGTGAAGGGCGCCCGTTCTCTGGTGGCCGCCTGCGTTTATCCCGTCAATGACGGTATGGAGGTGTTCACCAATTCCCCGAAGGTGCAGGAATCCAGGAAAATGACTCTGGAGCTGTTGCTTTCCGTCCATGAGCGCAAGTGCCTGACCTGTGAGCGCAGCGGTAACTGTGAGCTACAGAAGCTCTGCAATGATATGGGTATCGAAGAGGACGAGCGCTTTGCCGGAGCGATGCCTGCCGGCAAGAAGGATTTCTCTACCCTGTACTTGGAGCGTAACAACGCCAAATGCGTGCTTTGCCGCCGGTGCGTTGCCGCCTGTCAAAATCAGCATGTTTCCGTCATTGGCGCGAACCAGCGCGGATTTGACACCGAGATTGGTTGCGCGTTTGAACAGCCTTTGAGCAATGTTTCCTGCGTGGCCTGCGGTCAGTGTATTGTCAGCTGCCCTACCGGTGCTCTTACCGAGAAGGACAGCACTCAGGAAGTGATCGATGCTATCAACGACCCCGAGAAAGTCGTTATTGTGCAGACCGCTCCGTCAGTTCGTGCCGCTTTAGGCGAAGAATTTGGCCTTCCCATCGGCACCAATGTTGAAGGGAAAATGGTTGCCGCTCTGCGCCGTTTGGGCTTTGATAAGGTATTTGACACCGATTTTGGTGCCGACATGACCATTATGGAAGAAGCCAACGAGTTTATTTCCCGTGTTAAGAACGGCGGCAAGCTGCCGATTATTACCTCTTGTTCTCCCGGGTGGGTCAAATTCTGCGAGCATTACTATCCCGATCTGATCGATAACCTGTCCACCTGCAAGTCTCCCCAGAATATGGCGGGCGCCTTGATCAAAACCTGGTATGCGGAAAAGGAAGGAATCGATCCCAAAAATATCGTTTCTGTTTCCGTCATGCCCTGCACGGCCAAGAAGTTTGAGATCACACGGGATGATGAGGATGCGGCCGGCGTTCCTGATGTGGACATTAGCCTGACTACTCGTGAGCTTGCCCGTCTGATTAAAAAGGCCCAGCTCAACTTTGATCGGCTCCCCGAGGAGAAGTTTGACGACGCGATGGGCGTTTCCACTGGCGCGGGTGTGATTTTTGGCGCTACTGGCGGTGTGATGGAAGCCGCTTTGCGTACCGCTGCCGATACTCTGGAAGGTAAGCGCGTTGAAAATGTGGATTATACCGAAGTCCGCGGCACCGCAGGTTTTAAGGAAGCCGTTTACAAGGTGGCCGGTATGGATGTTAAAGTAGCTGTGGTCAGCGGCTTGAAGAATGCCGACGCTCTGCTGCAAAAGGTCCGTTCCGGCGAAGCCGATTATCACTTTATTGAAGTCATGTGCTGCCCTGGCGGCTGTGTTAATGGCGGAGGTCAGCCTATTCAATCTTCCCAGACCTGGGCGGAGAAGGATATCAAGTCCTTGCGTGCCAAAGCCCTGTATGATCAGGACAAGGCTATGCCTTTGCGGAGAAGCCATGATAACCCGATTGTACAGAAGTGCTATGCGGAATTTCTCACCGATGGCCCCGGCGGCCACAAGGCGCATGAGATCCTGCACACTTCTTATGTGAAGCGGGACAATTAAGCCTTTCAAAAGTTTTACTGAAATCAGAAAGCACCGGCATGGCTTGATCAGCCCCTTGTCAAGTAGACAAGTAAAATATCTAAAATGAATTTCTAAAT
>CAYSQF010000039.1:0-18299 GCA_964433105.1 uncultured Acutalibacter sp. | reverse complement strand
CAATTTTTTCCTTTCCATTTTGAAAAAATGGTTGTAAATTGGGGAATACTGTGGTAGAATCATAAGGCTGTGGGGTAGCATTATAATTGGGAACAAGAGGCGTACAATCTATGAAATTGGCTCTGTCAAAGGCGAATGTGAAGTCATGGCTGGACCGTGACCATCTCAAAACGTTTGGTATTGTCAATTTGGGGACATTTCTTCTGGCTGTCGGTGTTTACTTTTTTAAGTTTCCCAACCATTTTACGACCGGCGGCGTCAGCGGCATTTCCATTCTTCTTGGGCAGCTGTTCCCCGCAGTTTCACCGGCTTCCATGAACTTTGTGATCAACGCCGTGCTCCTTGTGGTGGGATTTGCTTTTCTCGGCAGGAGTTTCGGCTGTTTGACGGCTTATTGCAGTATGATGTACTCCCTTGAAACTTGGGCGTTCGAGCAGATTTTCCCCATGTCCGTTCCGTTTACGGACCAACCCTTGCTGGAGCTGTTTTTTGCCATTATGCTGCCGGCTGTCGGTTCCGCTCTTCTGTTTAACTGCAATGCATCCAGTGGCGGGACGGATATCGCGGCGATGATTTTGAAAAAGTATACCTCGCTAAAGGATACCGGCGCAGCCCTGTTTGTCAGCGACATTGTGATTGCCTTTTCCGCGTGCTTTGTTTTTGGCATAAAAACGGGGCTGTTTTCCCTGCTGGGGCTGTTTTTAAAGGCTTTTGTGGTGGATTCTGTCATTGAAAGTATCAATCTTTGCAAGTTTTTCTCCATTGTCACGTCCAAACCCGACGAAATCTGCGATTACATTATCCACACGTTGAACCGCAGTTCTACGGTGATCGATGCTGAAGGTGCCTATTCCCATGAAAAGCGCAAGGTGGTTTTGATTGCATGCAGGCGGGGGGAAGCGGTAAAGCTTCTAAAAAAATCCAAAGAAATCGATCCCCATTCCTTCATGTTTATCACCAATACCAGCGAGATCATCGGTAAGGGCTTTCGCTCCGTGTAAGCGGCGGTTGCCTTTGCGGCGGGCAAACCGGCTTTTTGCGGGTTTCAGCCCGCTTTTTGTTGCTTTTTTAAGAAAATTTGATTCAGGTTTGAAAACACGTTTCGCTTGTGGTAAAATATATAAATGAATTTTAAATGTTTAGATGTTAGAAAGGAAACATTTTGTAATTTTTCGATGATGGTACACGCAAGCGAAACGCTTGAATATTTAGAGAGCTTCTTCATTCCGTCAATTTTATAGTGTTATAGAGCAAAAGGTGGGATCAGCATGGAAACGATGTCAGGAAACCCGTATCAGGAAGAATTTTCAGAAATTTACCGGGAGCATGTGGTCAGGGAAGGGGGAGAGAAACTCCTTACATGGCTTGGCACTACAGATTTTTTCACCGCTCCCGCCAGCACGAAATTTCACTGCGCCTGTGAGTTCGGTCTGGTGCGTCACAGTATAAACGTGTACCGGGTGCTTCGGAAAAAATATTTTGAGGAAGGGGACAGCGAGGAAACCTTTGCCCTCTGCGGTCTACTCCACGATGTGTGCAAGGCCCAATTTTACAAGGTGTCCACCAGAAATGTCAAAAATGACGAAACCGGCGCTTGGGAGAAGAAGCCTTATTATTCAGTGGAGGACGCTTTTCCCTACGGCCACGGGGAAAAATCCGTTTTCCTCATCGAGCGTTTTGTGCGGCTGAAGCCTGCGGAAGCAATGGCGATTCGCTGGCATATGGGCGGTTTTGATGAGTCTGTGAAAGGCGGGAGCTTTGCCATCAGTACCGCGTTTGACCGGTATCCTTTGGCGGTAAAGCTCCACCTGGCCGACCTGGAAGCCACCTACCTGTTGGAGCACGGTACCTCAGAAGTTCGCCATTGATCTGAAGTATCTCTATGTCGGCAATGACATTGCGGTTCATTTTATTGGGAGAGAAGGTGTGCGGATGGACGCCATTGTTACCTATAACCTTTCAAAAACGTATCATACCAGGCAGGCCCTTTCCGGGCTGAACCTGCAAATTCCGGAGGGTCAGGCCTTTGCCTGCGTCGGTCCGGAGTGTTCCGGGAAAGCCACGCTGATCCGCCTGCTTTCCGGACTGACCCGTCCTACGTCGGGGGAGTGTTCTGTCTTGGGTTTTTCCCCCAGCTTTGAAGCGGACAAGCTCCATGTTGTGGCCGGGACGGTGTTGGACACCACCCGGTTGTATGAACGCATGACAGTCTCGGAAAATCTCCGCTTTTTTGCCGGCCTGAACGGCGTGGATGAAAACGACGCTCTGGACAGGCTTTC
This sequence comes from uncultured Acutalibacter sp., assembly GCA_964433105.1. Lineage (GTDB taxonomy): Bacteria > Bacillota > Clostridia > Oscillospirales > Acutalibacteraceae > Acutalibacter. The sequence continues at coordinate 16,020 of CAYSQF010000039.1, read as the reverse complement.
CTTTTTGCTCCACAGGCTGGACATTTGGGAAAGCCGGGATATCAAGGTAGACGACCTTCCCACCAGCGTGGTGCACCGGGCCTGCCTGGCCCGGGCGCTGATGCATCGACCGCAGGTGTTGATGCTGGACGAGTCTGAGCAGGATCTGGATCTGGAAGCCGCCGACAGCGTAAAGGAACTGCTCCGGCACTTGACCACCCAGGAAGGAGCCACCGTTTTGCTTTGCACCGAGGATATGAACTATGCGCAGGAAGCCTGTGCATATTTTGGCCTGCTGCAGGAAGGGGTTTTGCTGGCAAAGGGAACCATCGAAGAGCTTCGCCGGGGAGCGGGAGTGCACTTTCGGGCTGTACTGCGGCTGGGCGAAGGGGATGCACCACCCAGGGGCTTCCGGCTGTCGAACGGACTCTGGGAAAAGGAAATCGATTCTGAGGAAGAATTGCCAAAGCTTATTTCCCAAGTGGTACAAGAAGGAAAGCAATTGTTTGAAGCTAATTTGGCACGGCCAACGCTGGAAGAAATCTATGCCGCCTTTTTAGCGGGCGGCGTATATCGGGCAGGTGAGGAAGATGAACAGGACAACGAATACCAAGACAGTGGGACAGAGCGAGACGATGAAGACGGCCAGACCGTCCCAGTCAGCCCGATCATCTCAGACAGTTTCCCACAAGCGGACGGGCCGGAACTCGGAAGCGCCCCGGCAGTCCCAGAGGCAGGAGCCGCAGCGGCGCAGCGTCCGTAACTTGTTTTCTTCTGCGGAGCTGGTGCTGGTAAAAAAGGATTTAAACGCGATTTGGTCCAGAAAGGGTATTCGCGCTTTGCTTCTGGGGGTGCCGTTGATTCTGGTGGTGGTGGTTCCCGTGGTGTACTTTGCGGCGATCAGCCTTTTGCCCGCTGCGGAAAGCACGGCGGTACCCGAGACGATCAATGCCCTGCTTCCCGGGGGAAGCGCCGGGAACGGGTATCGGCAGTTCTGGATGGATGCCTTTACCACCCTGTTGTGTCCCATGCTGTTTCTTAGCGTGCCCATTGTTTGCGCGGTGGCTTCCGCATCCTGTGTGTTTATCGGGGAAAAGGAGAATGGCACTCTCGAATCTCTCTTCCTTTCCTCTTTGCCGAGAAAATCGGTATTTAGCGCAAAGATCACTACCTGTGTGCTGATTTCCGTGATTATTTCCCTGATTTCTTTCGTGGTGTTTGTCATCACGGTTTCCGTTGCGGATATCATGATTTCCGCGCCTTACTTTTTCAGCTTGGATTGGCTGATCACTGCGGTTCTGCTCGCCCCGGCCCTGTCCCTCTTCTCCGTCACCTTTGTCAGCCTGGTTCTTCCCCGGATGTTCAGCGTGGGGGAGTCCTTGCAGACTATCGGGTATCTGCTCCTGCCTTTTATTGCCCTGTATCTCGTACAGCTTACCGGAGCGTTCCGCATTGGCGCCCTGCTGCTTTTGGCCTTGGCGGTGCTGTTCTTTATACTGGGGATAGTGCTGTTCAATGTTTCCGCACGGAAATTCCAAGCGGAGAAACTGCTTGACAGGCAGTGGAGAATCTGATACATTATAATCAATTTAGACATGTTTTTTGAAAGGATGAGTAAAAATGGAATTCACTTATAAGCCATCCGGCGTGTGCTCCCGCCAGATCGACCTGGTTTTGGACGGGGATGTCATTAAGTCCGTCAAGTTCACCGGAGGCTGTCATGGGAACACCCAGGGCGTAGCAGCCTTGGCCCAGGGGATGAAGATACAGGATTATATCGCCCGATGCAAGGGCATCCGCTGCGGATTTAAAAACACCTCTTGCCCAGACCAGCTTGCGCTTGCATTGGAAGCCGCGCTGGCCGCCCAGCAGAAATAAAGTATTCTCAATATGCCGAAGGGCGCTGTGAAATTCACAGCGCCCTTCCTTACGTTCTCCTCAAGCAGCGCGGGATTTCCACGCTAAAGCCGCCCTGTTTAGCAACAGTTGCCGCCGCAATTGTTGCCGCAGCCGCAATCGCCGTTGTTGTAGCCGCCGAAGTTTCCGCAGCCACCACAGCACAGAAGGATGAGAATAATGATGATGATCCAAGAACAACCTCCGTTACCACACATGGAAGAACGCCTCCTTTCATTTACATCCCTATCTTATGGAGAAGCAAAAAAAGTGTTACGAAATTTCAAATAGTGAGAAAACGTGAGAATTTAAGAGAAAACAAGAGATTTCTGCATGCTATTTTTGCACAAATTTAAAATTTGACCTTCTTTGACTTTTGACTTTTTTTCAGAAGTCTCTATAATAAAAGTCAAAGAAAGTCAAAAGCAAATTGGGAGATGAAAATAAATGCGGATCAGTGACAATGTGGCAAACTACATTCTCCAGTTGCTCCAGGAAGCCAACGGAACGGCGGAGATCCAGCGTAATGAGCTGGCGGGTTTTCTCGGATGCGTCCCAAGCCAGATCAACTACGTGCTGACTTCCCGCTTTACCCCAGAGCAGGGGTATCTGGTGGAAAGCCGTCGGGGGGGCGGGGGGTATATCCGCATCACTCGGCTGCAAGTCTCAAAACCGGATATGATCATGCATATCGTCAACGCGGTTGGCGCTTCCCTGGACGCCGGGACTGCCCGAGCTATGACGGAAAACCTTGTGGAGAGCGGCGTTCTGCCCCGGAAGATTGGGGAATTGATCCAGGCGTCTGTTTCGGAGAAAACCCTTTCTGCCGTGCCGAAAGAATTGCGGAATACCGTGCGGGCCGCCATCTATAAAAATGTTTTATTGACAGCCAGAGCATAAGGAACCATCAAATCAGTTTGAACCTGCGGTTCCGTAAAAAGAAAGGAAGAAAGCATATGATTTGTCAATCCTGCGGAAAAAAGACCGCCACCACCCATATCAAAACCATCGTCAACGGAAAGTTGACCCAATATCACCTCTGTGCTGACTGTGCCAAGGAAAAGGGATACGGCGGCATGTTTTCTAACTGGGGCTTGGATTTCGGTAGCCTGCTGGGCGGGCTGTTGGGCGTAGAGCCGTCCCGAGAAAAAATTCAGCGCTGTGGAAAGTGCGGGGCAAGCTTTGATGAAATTGCCAAGACCGGCAAGCTCGGATGTGCGGAATGTTATAAGACCTTCCGCCGCCAGTTGCTTCCCGTGATCCAGAGAATCCACGGCACTGCCAGGCACAAGGGAAAAACGCCTAACAGCTCAGCCTTGAGGATTTTGGATACGAACCAACAGATAGTGCCGGTGCAGGAATCACCTCTGGAGGAGAAGAAGCGTCAGCTGCAGCAGGCCGTGGAAGCCCAGGAATACGAACGGGCCGCAGTTTTGCGGGACGAGATAAAGGAGCTGGAGCAGCATGAGTGATACAAAGAAATGGTATGAAAAAGCCGGTGACTGCGGGGATGTGGTGTGCAGCACTCGGGTTCGGCTGGCCCGCAATTTGAAGCAGTATCCCTTTCCGGGAAGAGCCAGCGTTCAGGAAAAAGCGGAGATCGTGGAAAAGGTCCGAGATGCCCTGATGTCCGGTGGGACCGCTGTCTCCAGCCAGTTCTGTTTCCTTGCTTTGGAGAAGCTTTCCGACGAGGAAGCCGTCTCCCTGGCAGAGCGCCACATTGTCAGCCCCGAATTTTTGTCCGATAAGCGCGGCAGGTCGGTGTTTCTGTCCCAGGACGAGAGCGTTTCCATCATGGTTAACGAGGAGGATCACCTGCGGATTCAGGTAATGGGGGAGGGCCTTTCCCTAAAGAAAACCGCCGAAACGGCGGATCGGTTGGATACCCTGTTGTCGGAATCCCTGGATTTTGCCTTTGACCAGGAGCTGGGATACCTGACCCAATGCCCCACCAACCTGGGTACAGGCCTGCGAGCTTCCGTCATGCTCCATCTGCCCGCTTTGACGGAAAGCGGCGCTATGCCCCGAATCTCTTCCAGCCTTTCTAAGCTGGGACTGACCTTGCGGGGAAGCTATGGCGAGGGCAGCCAGATCGTAGGAGCCCTGTACCAGCTTTCCAATCAAATTACCTTGGGCCTCAGCGAAGCGGCGGCAATCGACAACCTGTCGGCAATCGCGTCTCAGTTGATTGGTGAAGAGCGAAAGGCTAGGGAACAGCTCAAGGACAGCCTGGTGGTTCAAGATAAGATTGACCGGGCGGCGGGCGTGCTGAAAACGGCGAAAATTCTTTCCAGCGGCGAGTTTATGGAGCTGCTTTCCTATATCCGGTTCGGGCTGTCCGCCGGATTGCTTCGGGGGGTAAGCGCGGAGGAATTGTGCGCCCTTTCCGTAAAGCTGCAGCCCGCGACTTTAATGGCTTCCGCTGGGAAGCCGCTGGATCAGACGGAACGGGATGTGCTCCGAGCCAATCTGGCGCGGCAGGCGTGTGCCGGAATCGAATTGTGCCATACTACTGTATGAGAATAAATATAGCTTGCTATTTTAGGAGGGATCAAATATGTTCCAATTTGACAGGTTTACCGAAAAGGCCAACAACGCCATGAATCTGGCGGTGGACGCCGCTCAAAAGCTGGGCCACGACTACATCGGCAGTGAACACATTGTACTGGGACTGCTGCAGGAAGGCTCCGGCGTGGCCTACAATGTTTTGAATAAGCTGGGCGTAACTGCAGAAGCGTACGAAAAGCTTTTGCAGGACCGCATTGGCGTGAGTACGCCCACCCTGCTTACGCCGGATTCCTTTACGCCAAGAACCAAACAGATTTTGCAGATCGCGGTCATGGCAGGAAACCGTCTGCATAATGCTTATGTTGGCACCGAGCATTTGCTTATTGCCGTGGCGGAGGACGAGAGCTGTTACGGTATGCGTTTCCTGCGGATGTTGGGTGCTGATGGGAACCGGATCGTTTCCGAGCTGTCCTCCCTGCTGAAGAACACGGCCTATTCCAATTCGGGAGAGCCGGTTTCCGGCGGTACGGAAGGCCAGGGGGGCGGCAAGGCCTTGGAGCAGTTTGGCAGGGATCTGACCCAACTGGCGGCCCAGGGGAAGATCGATCCGGTCATTGGCCGGGAACAGGAGATCCAGCGGGTGATTCAGATTCTTTCCCGCCGGACAAAAAACAACCCCGTACTTATCGGGGAGCCTGGCGTAGGGAAAACCGCTGTGGCGGAAGGTCTGGCGCTGAAGATCCATTCCGGCGACGTGCCGGAGACATTGAAAGACAAGCGTTTGGTTTCCCTGGACTTGACCGGCATGGTAGCAGGCACCAAATACAGAGGCGATTTTGAAGAACGAATCAAAAATGCCATTGACGAAGTGAAAAAGGACGGCAAGGTCATCTTGTTTATCGATGAGCTGCACACCATTATCGGTGCGGGATCGGCGGAAGGTTCTACAGATGCTGCCAACATTTTAAAGCCCGCTTTGGCCAGGGGCGATTTTCAAGTGATTGGCGCCACCACCATCAATGAGTACCGGAAATATATTGAAAAGGACGCGGCCTTGGAACGGCGGTTCCAGCCGGTCACCGTGGGAGAACCCAGCGAGGATGAAGCTGTGGAGATACTCCGAGGGCTGAAGGATCGGTATGAGGCCCATCACAAGGTGCAGATCACGGACGACGCCATCACTGCGGCAGTCCAACTTTCCGCCCGGTATATTTCAGACCGTTATCTGCCGGATAAAGCCATAGACCTGATCGATGAAGCGGCTTCCCGGGTGCGCCTGCGTACGTTCACCGCCCCGGAAAGTTTACAGGGCATGGAGAAAGAGATCAAGGAGATCGAAGCGGAGAAAGCGGCGGCGGTCAATGCGCAGGACTTTGAACGGGCCGCGTCACTCCGGGATCGGCAGAAGGAGGTGCAGGATCGGCTGGAAAAGGCCAAGGACGAGTGGGCCGCCAAAAACGAACGTAGTAACAGCGTGGTCACACCCAATGATATTGCGGACATCGTTTCCATGTGGACCGGCGTGCCAGTTTCCCAATTGACGGAAGAGGAAAGCCAGCGTCTGCTCCGGCTGGAAGAAACGCTCCATAAGCGGGTGATCGGCCAGGAGGAAGCGGTTTCTGCCATTTCCAGGGCTATTCGTCGGGGCAGGGTAGGCTTGAAGGATAAGAACCGCCCCATCGGCTCCTTTATTTTCCTGGGTCCTACCGGCGTAGGCAAGACAGAATTGTCCAAGGCGCTGGCGGAAGCTATGTTTGGAGACGAAAAGGCCATTGTGCGCTTCGACATGTCGGAGTATATGGAAAAGCACACCGTATCCCGGCTGGTGGGTTCCCCTCCCGGGTATGTGGGCTTTGACGAGGGTGGCCAGCTGACAGAAGCGGTGCGCAGAAAGCCCTATTCCGTAGTACTGTTTGACGAGATCGAAAAGGCCCATCCCGATGTGTTCAATATCCTTTTGCAGATTCTGGAGGACGGCAGGGTCACCGATTCTCAGGGCAAGACTGTTGATTTTAAAAATACCGTGATTATCATGACCTCCAATGCGGGTGCGCGGCTCATTACGGAAAAACAGAAAAGCCTGGGCTTTGGAAGCGCCGGCAATGAGGACGCCGCAGACTTTGAGCGGACAAAGGAATTGGTGATGAACGAGTTGAAAAGCCTGTTCAGGCCGGAATTCCTAAACCGCGTGGACGATATTATCGTGTTCCACAAGTTGAGCGAGGAGGATACCGCCCAGATCGCCGGGAAAATGCTGTCCGCCCTGCAGACAAAGCTTCAGGATATGGGGATCGGTCTGGAATTTACCCCGGAAGCAGTTTCTGCTGTGGCAAAGAAGGGGTATGATCCCATTTACGGCGCCCGCCCCCTGCGCAGGGTGATCCAAAACGACATTGAGGATGCGGTTTCGGAGCAAATGCTGGAAGGCTCCATTGCCGCCGGGAAGAAATATCTCTGCGAATTTTCCGATGGGAAATTCACCTTTGCGGAGAAATAATTCGGTATAATAAATTTTAGCCCGGGCCGCAGCGGTCCGGGCTTATCGATTGCCAAAGCTGGGAAAATGTGGTATGCTTACAACAGCCTTTGAATGTTTCATGGACGGGAAAGCGGGGAGGAAATTTATGCTGTATGCGGCTGCTTATCAGGAATCCTTTTCCACCAAAGCGGAAGCAACGGCTTATCAGCGGGAATTGGGGCGCCGCCTTCTGAAGTGGTCAATGCGGCGGGAGTACGGTGTGAAGCTGTCTGCATTAAAACTGGCCGCAGGCCCCCACGGAAAGCCGTTCTTTCAAAACCATCCCGCCTGTTTCAGTATATCTCACTGCCGGGGATTGGTGTGCTGCGCTTTGGGAGAGCGGGAAATCGGCGTAGACGCCGAACCTGTCCGCCCTTTTGATCCCCGGCTGGCTCGGCGGATCTGCGCCCCGGAAGAATTAGCGTATTTGGAAACCGTTTCCGACCAGGGACTGGAGCTGACTGCCCTTTGGACCTTAAAGGAAAGCCTGATGAAAATGACCGGGGAAGGGATCCGTTTTGGGTTTCAAAATGCCAGATTTCCCACTCCATTGGGAAATCCCATGATTCCAGCGCCGGGGATAACCGCCCTATGTTTAACCGATATTCCCGGCTATCTTGTTTCCGTCTGCGGAAAAGGGGAAATGCCAGGTGTAATTCAAATCGTAGAACCGGAGCAGTTTTCCGGATAAAAGTATTTTTGCGCATATTGTCCCGCCGTTTCTCATAGGTATGTGGCAGGAAAGGCGGCTGTTTCAGCCGCTATACAGAGAGGAACGGTGTAAGATGGTTGTATCGCTGAAAGCAAATAGAAAACGAATTATTGCATTTCTCATTCTGGTGGCCGCGGTGGTTGGGGCCTGCATTTTCCTGCGGGGCGGGGAACAGGAGCCGCCAAAGGAATATCCCGGTGGGACTAACGAAGAGCGGCTGTCCTTTCTGGAGGGCTTTGGCTGGCAGGTGGCGGCGGAGCCTGCCGAAACCAGGGAAGTCATGATCCCCGCTGAATTCAATGACGTATATACAACTTATAATGTGATGCAGAAAGCCCAGGGGTTTGACTTAAAACCCTACGCGGGCGAGGTTTGCACCCAATACAAATACAAAATCGAAAATTACGACGGGGAATCGGAGGTATATGCCACGCTGCTGGTATACGGCAATTTGATCATTGGCGGCGACCTGGCCTGCGCCGAGGTGGACGGCTTTATGCACGGCTTCGCAAAGGACAGCGCCCGCTACGGTGAAACCAATCAGAAAGAAGAATCCCAAGCCGAAAGCGCGGCTTCCACAGTCTCGGCACCAGAAAGCTCCCAAACTGAAAGCACTATGACGAATTCCAGCGCGGCTCAGTCTGTTTCATCAGCAGCGGAAGGGAATGCTGAAACCACGTCTGCGGTTGTGCCGCAGATGGAAAGCGGTGTAGAATCCACTGCTGGGGAAGCCATCTCCGAGGGCGCTTTTCCCACGGATTGAGCTTTTTGGCCTCGATAAAACGGAAAGGAAAGGAAAATATGCCGGAACGTCTTGACAAATTTCTGGCTTCGCAGAATTTTGGGAGCCGAAAGGAAGTATCTAAGCTGATCCGGAGCGGGGCGGTGGCCATTAATGGCGCTCTCGTTTTGAACAGTGCACAAAGGCTGATCCCTGGAAAAGATCGGGTGTCAGTGGACGGTGCGGACGTTTTATACCGGGAACATCTTTATTTGATGATGAATAAGCCCGCTGGGATTCTTTCCGCCGTAGAGGACCGCAGAGCCGCCACAGTGCTGGATCTGCTTCCGCCGGAACTGCGTCGCCGCGGGCTTTTCCCGGCAGGCAGGCTGGACAAGGATACCACCGGGCTTCTGCTGATTACGGACGATGGGGATTTCGCCCACAAAATGCTGTCGCCGAAAAGCCATATCTTCAAGCTGTACCAGGCCGAAACGGAACGGCCGGTGACCCAGGCAGACATTATTGCATTTGCAAACGGCATCAGTGAAGGAGGACAGGCATTTGCCCCTGCCCGGCTTTGGACCGAGGAGCGGGAAGGCGGAGAAACCGCCATGGTGGAGATTCGGGAAGGGAAATTCCACCAGGTAAAACGGATGTTCCACGCCGTGGGGAACAAAGTGGTTTCCTTGAAAAGGCTCAAGATAGGGGGATTGTGGCTGGATGAAACACTACCCGCTGGTGGTGTACGGCTTTTGACGGAGGAGGAAATCCCGTTGATTTTCCATCAGCAAAATGCACCAAAATGAGCCGCGGAATTTGGTTTTTATCGAAAGCTCATAAAGCGCGGTGAAAATCTTTGGGCAATTAGAGAATATCTTCGGAAGGATTTATCTGTTATACTAATATCAATCTAAAACATGATACATTTGGGTCAACCGGCGTGTCATGAAATAACAGGAGGAATTTATAATGGCAAGTGTAACCTTAAAAAACGTCTGGAAGATCTATTCAGGCGGAGTCACGGCTGTTACCGACTTTAATCTGGAGATCGAAGACAAAGAGTTTATTATTCTGGTCGGCCCTTCCGGCTGCGGCAAGTCTACCACTCTGCGTATGATTGCCGGCTTGGAAGAGATCAGCAAGGGTGAGTTGTACATAGGTGACGTGCTCTCCAACGACATTGCTCCTAAGGACAGGGACATCGCAATGGTGTTCCAGAATTACGCTCTGTATCCCCATATGACTGTGTACGACAACATGGCCTTTGGATTGAAGCTCCGTAAGACTCCGAAGGATGAGATCAAGCGCCGTGTGGAAGAAGCGGCTCGGATTTTGGATATTTCTCATCTGCTGGACCGTAAACCGAAGGCTTTGTCCGGCGGCCAGAGACAGCGTGTGGCTTTGGGCCGTGCCATTGTCCGTGATCCCAAGGTGTTCCTTTTGGACGAGCCGTTGTCCAACCTGGACGCTAAGCTCCGTGCTCAGATGAGAACCGAGATTGCCAAGCTTCATAAGAGACTGGGCACCACCTTTATTTATGTTACTCATGACCAGACCGAGGCTATGACAATGGGTGACCGCATTGTGGTTATGAAAGATGGCTTTATCCAGCAGGTGGATACTCCCCAGAACTTGTACGAGTATCCTGTCAATGAATTTGTTGCCGGCTTTATGGGTTCTCCTCAGATGAACTTTATTGATGCCAAACTGGGTAAGAGCGACAGCGGCTACACCTTGACCTTTGGCAGCTGCACCCTTACGATTCCCGAAAAGAAAGCTGAGGGCACTGCCATTGCTGATTATGTTGGCAAAGAAGTGGTCTTTGGTATCCGTCCCGAGGATGTTCATGATGAGCCCGAATTCATTGAGAAAGTGGGAGGTGCTCATGTCACTTGCGACGTGGAAGTCACCGAATTGATGGGCGCTGAAACTTATCTGTATCTGAACTGTGAAGGCAATGCTGTTACCGCCCGCGTGGAGCCTACCTCCGCTGCCAAGTCTGGCGACAAGGCCAAGATTGCGTTCGATTTGAACAAGATGCATCTGTTCGACAAAGAGACCGAAAAGACATTCCTGAACTAATTTTACACTTGCCTTTTTTACAGCAGGGACGCCTAAATTCCGGTGTCCCTGCTTTTCCTTTCCTCGCTATTGACAGCCGCTTTTTGTGTTTTTGGGCTTTCCAGAACGTTAAATTTTCAAAAAAAGGTTGAATTTTTCGTTGATATTATGTAAAATAAGTCATATGATTTTGCAATATGTTCGGCTTCAACTGGAAATGCAGGGCCGTTTTGAAAAGACTGCTTATGTGCTTTTAGATTAAAAGGGGGAAGAGATGTGTCAAACAGATTGTTTCAAGGGATCATCCATCAAATGCGGGATACTATTGACCGCACAATCGGCGTGATTGACGAGTCTTCTGTCATCATTGCCTGCAGTGAGTTGGGAAAGGTGGGTGAAGTCTGCGAAAGCGTCACCACGGATGAGCTGGCGTCCACGGAAGCGTTTAGTGCGGAGGGGTACACTTTCCGCTCTTTTGGCAGTCATGTCCGGCCAGAATATGCCGTGTTTGTTTCCGGGACAGATCCGGAGGCTCAAAAATATGTGCAGATCTTGGCGGTTTCCTTAAACAGTATCAAGCAGTATTACGATGAGAAATACGACCGGGGGAATTTTATCAAGAACGTAATTTTGGATAATATCCTGCCCGGGGATATCTACCTTAAGAGCCATGAACTGCATTTTGATTCTGACGTGAGCCGTGTCTGCATGCTGATTAAAATTATGGACAAGAACGACATTTCCGCTTATGATGTGCTGCAAAACCTTTTCCCTGACAAGAATAAGGATTTTATCATCAATATTAACGAGACGGACATTGCCCTTGTTAAGGAGATCAAAGCCAACATTGATGAAAAAGACATCAATAAGCTGGCAAACTCCATTGTGGACACCTTGTCCGGCGAGTTTTATACCCACTGCACTGTGGGGATCGGCACGGTGGTCAGCAGCATTAAGGATTTAGCTCGTTCCTTTAAGGAAGCCCAGGTGGCCCTGGAAGTGGGAAAGGTATTTGATACAGAAAAGAATATCGTCAGCTACAACCACTTGGGGATTGCTCGATTGATTTACCAGCTTCCTACCACCCTTTGCGAAATGTTCCTAAAGGAAGTTTTCCGCCGGGGTTCTATCGATTCTCTGGATCACGAAACGCTTTTCACCATCCAGCGCTTTTTTGAAAACAACTTGAACGTTTCTGAGACTTCTCGAAAATTGTTTGTGCACAGGAACACCCTGGTGTACCGGCTGGAGAAAATCAAAAAGATCACCGGCTTGGATCTCCGGGAATTTGAGGACGCCATTGTATTCAAGGTGGCGCTGATGGTAAAAAAATACTTGTCCAGTAATCCCAATAAGTATTGATTTTGGCAATGACTGGCCTTTTTCACGCGCAAAAACTAAAAATTACAAAATGGTTACATTTTATTTCTAATTTGGAATTAAATATTGGGCACCCATTGGTATAATAACTTGTACCGATGGGTGTCGCTGTGTGAAAATCGGCAAAAGCACTTTTGCGGGAACTGGTTATCCGGTGTCCCAGCGGTTCAAGTTCCATCTGGTTTGGAGGGATAGCTTTGATTGAATTCCGAAGTGTATCAAAGGTATATAATAATGGCACGGAAGCGCTTCATAATATTAACCTTCTGGTGGAAAAAGGCGAGTTTGTCTTTATCGTTGGTTCTTCCGGTGCGGGCAAGAGTACCTTTTTGAAGCTCATCACCTGCGAGGAACGCCCCAGCTCCGGCCAGATCATTGTGGACGGAGTGGATGTTTCCAGACTGCGAAAGGGGAAGATCCCCTATGTACGTCGGAAAATGGGTATGGTGTTTCAGGATTTCCGCCTGATCGACCATATGACAGTGTACGACAACGTGGCGTTTGCCATGCGCGTGGTGGGTGCTCATCCCAAAACCATTAAAAAGCGGGTGCCGTATATACTCAGCCTGGTTGGCCTACAGCATAAGGCGAAGCACTATCCTACTGAGCTATCCGGCGGCGAGCGCCAGCGCGTTGGCCTGGCCCGGGCGCTGGTGAACAATCCCGCTATGATTATTGCGGATGAACCTACCGGGAATATCGACCCTGCATTGTCGTTTGAAATTGTGGACCTTTTAAGCGAGATCAACCGCCGGGGTACTACCATCTTGATGGTCACTCATGAGCATTCCTTGGTTAAGCATTTCCACAAACGGATCATCCAGATTCACAGTGGGGAGATTGTGGCTGACACTGCCGCTATGCAGGACAGCTACGCTCCGCCGGAACGTTATATCGGGCCGGAAGAAGCGGTAGAAAACGACGATGATTACGCCGAGTACGACAACGCTGAGCCTTATGAGGGCCAGGGCGATGCTCCAGCCGGGGAAGGTGGGGGAGAGCAGCCTGAAGGACCTTCTTACACTGCTTACGATGATGAATACGATGATTATGAAAGCGATCCTGAAGCTGATTCGGACGGCGAAACTTGGGAAGAAGAGCGGGATGCTGAAAGCACTGACGGCGGGGAGGTGAGGTAATGGGTCTGCACAGCTTGGGATACCTGTTTCGGGAGGGCGTGAAAAGCCTGTGGAAAAACCGGACGATGAGTATGGCTTCCATTGCAGTTTTGATTTCCTGCCTGTTGCTTACCGGCGTGGCTGGCCTGCTCACGCTGGATCTTTCTGCCACCATGCAGTCCATTGAAGGTACAAACACTTTTACGGTGTATCTTGAAAACGACCTGCCTTCCTTGACAGCAGTCAAGGTAGGGGAAGAATTGCGAATGATCGACAATATTTCCGACTGTACGTTTGTCCCGAAGTCCGACGCACTGTCTTCGGTGATCCAGAGCCTGGACGGGGATGCGTCTTTAAACAGCCTGCTCGGTTCTGATAATCCCCTGCCGGATTCCTATTCCATTTCCTTGGAGGATTTAAGCAAGTATGATGAAACCGTAGCGGCAATCAAATCGGTGGAAGGCGTGGAAGATGTGGACGATTACAGCTCAGTGGCCACAAAGCTGAGCAATCTGGACCGCCTTGTCCGCTACTGCAGTATTGGCATTGTGATTGTTTTAGGCGTGGTTTCCCTGTTTATCATTTCCAACACAGTGAAAGTTACCATGTTTTCCCGCAGAATGGAGATCAATATCATGAAATCCGTGGGTGCAACCAATGGCTTTGTGCGCCTGCCGTTTATTGTAGAGGGCTTGGTAATCGGCATTTTGTCTGGCGTTATTTCCGCTACGATTCTCTATTTTGCCTATGATAAAGCCGTGCAGGTAGTGTATGATATTGCCCCCTTCCTTGCGGTAGTGGATATCCAGCCCTATGTGGGGTGGGTCTATCTTGGTTATATTGTGGTCGGTATGCTGTTTGGCATGCTGGGTGGAGTTATTTCCATCGGCAAATATTTGAAAAAAGAAGGCGAAGATGTGATCGTTTGAGTTTCGGCTTTTGAGGGTGCCGGTGCGCAGATTGGGTTTCGGTAGGCTTATAAAACTGCTTTTCCAAATTGCGCGGCGCTGCCTTGACAATCCGGAAAAGCCTTACTATAATGAAAAACAATGCAGCAAGTGCCACAGGGCCGAAACGGCCCGTTGAAAGGAAGATGTTTTATGGCAGAAAAACAGTACTTTGTCACAGAGGAAGGCCTTGCCTCCCTGGAGAAGGAATTAGATTATTTGAAAAATGACCGGCGCAAAGAGGTGGCTGAGTCTATTAAGGTAGCTCGCTCCTTTGGTGACCTCTCCGAAAACAGCGAATATGATGAGGCAAAAAATGAACAGGCTATGCTGGAAGCCCGCATTGCCGATTTGGAAGTCATGCTGAAAAACGCCGTCGTTATTGATGAAAGCGAGCTGACCAACGAAAAAGTGCATATTGGTTCCACGATTGAAGCCGTGGTGACACTGCCGGGTGGTAAAAAGTCGAATCGCTCTTTCAAAATCGTAGGCTCCAATGAAGCGGACCCCCGGAACGGGAAAATTTCCGACGAGTCCGCTGTAGGGAAAGCACTGCTTGGCACGAAGGTCGGCAAGACCGTGCAGGTGGAGACTCCAGGCGGCATCGCAAAGTATAAGATCATTACGATTTCCTAAAGCAAGGGAACGGGAAATTTGGAAAGGATGAGGAAAATGGCGGAAGAGAAGAAGGGTATCCCCCTGGAGGAGCAGGATCAAAAGGAGATCTTGAAGATCCGCCGGGAAAAGCTTGCAAAGATGCAGGAAAGCGGCAAAGATCCCTACCGGATCACCTCTTTTGATGTAAAGCAAAAGGCCCAGGATATCGTCGATCAGTTTGAAACTGAATATGAGGGCAAATCGGTGTCTGTATCCGGTCGTATTATGAGCTGGCGGGATATGGGAAAGGCCGCTTTTATGGATCTGCGGGATTCTTCCGGACGCATCCAGTTGTATGTAAAAATAGATATGCTGGGGGAAGAGAATTACCGGGAATTGGCTGCTTCTCTGGACATTGGGGATATCGTAGGCGTGACAGGCGAGGTGTTCCGTACCCGCCGGGGCGAGATTTCCATAAAGGCAGACAGTGTGACCATTCTCTCCAAATCTCTGCTACCCCTGCCGGAAAAGTATCACGGCCTTACCAATACAGACACCCGGTACCGTCAGCGATATTTGGATCTCATTGTCAATCCCGAGGTTCGGGATGTGTTTGTCAAGCGTTCGAGAATCATTAGCGCCATTCGGGAGTATCTGGACGGCTTGGATTTTCTGGAGGTGGAAACGCCCGTCCTCCACACTCAAGCCGGCGGTGCCTCTGCCCGTCCCTTCACCACTCATCACAATGCGCTAGACATGGATATGTATCTGCGCATCGCCTTGGAGCTTTACTTAAAGCGGCTGATTGTGGGTGGATTTGACCGAGTCTATGAAATTGGGCGGAATTTCCGGAACGAGGGAATGGACCGTACACACAACCCGGAGTTTACCATGCTGGAGCTTTACCAGGCATATACCGATATTCACGGAATGATGGACATCACAGAGGACATGATTCGCACCGTGGCTCATAAGGTTCTGGGCACCGGGAAGGTGGACCAGGACGGTGTGAAGATCGACCTAGACCAGCCCTTTGCCCGTCTTTCCATGATCGAGGCTGTCAAGCTGTACGCAGGGGTGGATTTCAACCAAGTCAAAACGCTGGAGGAAGCCAGAAAACTGGCAGATGAGCACCATATCCAGTACGAACAGCGTCATAAGTGGGGCGATATCGTCAATCTCTTCTTTGAGACCTACTGTGAGGAAAAGCTAATCCAGCCTACGTTCCTCACTGGCCATCCGGTGGACATTTCCCCGTTGGCGAAGAAGGACCCGGATCATCCGGGCTGTACCCAGCGTTTTGAGCTGTTTATCTGCGGGCACGAATATGCAAACGCCTTCTCGGAGCTCAACGACCCCATCGACCAGCGAGAGCGCTTTGAGGCCCAGGCCGCTTTAAAAGCTGCCGGCGATGATGAAGCCTGCGATGTGGACGAGGATTTCCTTACCGCCTTGGAATACGGCATGCCCCCTACAGGCGGCATGGGTATGGGGATTGACCGCCTGGTCATGCTCCTGACCGGCGCCCAGTCTATCCGTGATGTGTTGCTGTTCCCGACAATGAAGCCCATCGACTAAAA
>CAYSQF010000038.1:0-18572 GCA_964433105.1 uncultured Acutalibacter sp. | reverse complement strand
TGTACAAATTAGAGACTTTCAGCCCATATTCGCTTTCGATATAGGAAATCAATTCTGCGTAGGTCGCCTTGCTTTCTGCGGCCGTCAGGTCGAATTCATCCAAGTCCAGGCTGACCCGAATGACATCATCCGGCTTTTGTTAGGACAAGAGGACAACAGTCTCCACATGCCTGGTATGTGGGAACATATCTATCGGCGCAGCCTCTGTCGGAAGATATCCAAGTTCGGCAAAATACTTTAAATCTCTGGCCAGAGTTGCGGGGTCGCAGGATACGTAAACAATCCGCTCCGGGGTAAAGAGAACCACAGTGCCAATCAAATCCCGACCGCAGCCCTTCCGGGGCGGGTCCAAAATGACTACGTCCGGTTTTTCTCCACGTTTGGCAAGAAGCTTTGCCGCTTCCGCAGCATCGCCGCAGAGGAATTCAGCATTTTCGATCCCATTTTCCGCTGCGTTTTGCCTGGCGTTTTCAACAGCGGAGAGAGCGATTTCCACGCCAATCAGCTTTTTGGCCTGTTTCGCCATAGAAAGCCCGATGGTACCTGTGCCGCAGTATAAATCCAGCACGGTTTCCCGGCCCGTCAATGCGGCATATTTGGCGGCTTTTTGGTATAACCTTTCCGCTTGATAATGGTTTACCTGATAAAAGGACAGGGGAGAGAGACTGAATTTCAGCCCACACAGCACGTCGTGGATCACATCGCTGCCCCACACGGTGCGGCATTTTGTTCCCAAAACCGCGTTGGTCCTTTCCCGGTTGGAATTGATCACCACGCTGGAAAGCCCCGGTACAGCTTCCCGCAGTGCGGAAACCAGTTCCTGCTCGTGATGCAGCCCATTTCCGTTTACAACTACGCAGGCCATGATTTCCCCGGTGTTTTCCCCCTTTCGAAGATATAGCCGACGCATTTTCCCCTTGTGCGAGGTTTCTTCATAAACGGGGTCACCGTATTTCTGTGCCCACTGCCGAAACGCTTTCATGGCGGCGTTGAATTCCTCTGGCTGCAGGCGGCAGCTTTCACAATCCACCACCCGATGAGAATTGACCGCGTAAAATCCCATGCTAAGAGAACCGTCTTTTTTTACATCCAGAGGGAGTAGCGCCTTGTTCCGGTAACCGTCCCGGGAATCCGCCGCCAAAATAGGAAGGATGGGCAAAGAAGGAAAGCCGCCGATCCGGACAAGGGCGTCCCTTACCCGCTCTTCTTTAATACGCAGCTCGGCTTCATAGGTGATATGGCGGTAACAGCAGCCTCCACATTGGGAGAACACGGGGCAGTCCGGCTCAATCCGCTGGGGAGAAGGGATAAGCAGTTTCTCCAGACGACCGTAAGCGTAGTTTTTTGCCAGTTTTACAAGTTTTGCCCGGACTAAATCCCCCGGCGCAGACAGCGGGACGAACACCGCTAGGCCTTCGATCCGTCCAACGCCCATGCCTTCCGCGGTCATGCCTGTAATATTCAATTCGACCACATCATTCTTTTGCAGTGCCATAATGCTATCCCATTTCTTCATAACTTTTAAAAATATTATACTACCGAAGAAAGAAAAACTCAAGAAAACAGCAAACCTTTGGGGCGGTTTATCTTTTTATATGGTATTGACGAAAATCACTTTTTCCGTGCAAAGGGATTATGAAAAAGGGAGATTCTTCTCCGAAAAAGTTGACAGAAAGCCGCTGACACGCTATAATTTGTTTGCAATCATGAGTTCAAGTTTTGCGGCAAAGGCCGCTCTTTTCAATACAACTCCTCCCCAAAAGGAAAAGGACCGGTTATCCGGTCCTTTTCCTTTTTATGGCGGTAAAGGGTTGACCACATTTTGCGGCCGCCCCACCTGGAAAGCGCGCAGGTTTTTTCCAACAGCGGCAATCAGCCGCTGCCGTGCATCTTTTGATGCCCAGGCGATGTGAGGGGTAATGATACAATTTTTGGCAGTGAGCAGGGGATCGTCCGGCATGGGTGGTTCCTGCTCCAATACATCCAGGCCGGCTCCTGCCAATTTTCCAGCGTTTAGGGCTTCTGCCAAGGCTGCACTGTCAACTATCCCGCCCCGGGCGGTATTGATCAAGAAAGCTGTGGGCTTCATCAGGGTCAGCAGTTCCCGGTTTACCAGATGCCGGGTGCTGTCATTCAGCGGGCAATGCAGAGATACAACGTCGCTTTCGGAAAAAAGGGGTTCCAACTCGGACCATTGGCATTCGGTTGGAGCGTCTTTTTTGGTTCGGCTGTACAACAGGACCCGCATTCCCAGCGCCAACCCCAGACCCGCCATTTTCCGGCCAATGCTGCCAAATCCCACGATTCCCAGTTTTTTCCCGGAAAGCTCCCGTAGGGGGTAAGCGTCGTAGTTAAGTGCTTCTGCTTCCTTCCAATTTCCACTTTTTACCAAAGCACTGTACCGATGGGGATTCCCGCAAAGGCACAGCAACAGAGTAAGGGCTTGCTGTGCCACATTGAAAGCGCAGTAATCCGGTACATTGCAGACAATGATCCCCCTGCTTTTAGCGACTTCGGTGTCAACGACGTTGTAACCGGTGGCCAGCATGCCGATAAAGCGCAGATTGGGAAGGCTGTTTATGACCTCCTTTGTCATTTGGATGCGGTTGATGATCAAGGCTTCTGCGCCAAGACTTCTGGGAACCACAAGCTCTGGGGGAGTGTCCTCGTACACGGTCAGGCTGCCTAAGGCTTCCAGCGGTTTCCAGGATATATCGCCGGGATTTGTGGTTCTGCCGTCTAAAATAACAATTTTCATGAAATGGTTTCCTTCCTTTTGGATTTTCTAAAAGTATAGGCTAAAATCGCTTTTTGTGCAAGTGAATGGGCCGATGAAAGCTGAAGACTTCAAAAAAGTGGTTGATTATCTTTGCGGTTTGTGGCATAATTTTCTATGTGTGAATTATGTGTGTGGGAACACAGAAAAGGAAGGATTAACATTTATGGAACAGCAAAAGAGCCGGAAAAAAGGCTTGGTGAGACGGTTTATTCCTTATTTTAAAAAGTATGTATGGATATTGATTTTCGATCTGTTTTGCGCCTCGCTGAGCACAGTGTGCGAACTGGTCCTGCCCCTGCTGGTACGATATGTCACCAATATGGGAATCAACAACCTTGCTGCCCTGACGTTGGAAATCGTAATAAAGATCGGCATGCTATATCTTTTTCTGTGTCTGGTGGATGCCGCCGCCACCTTTTTCCGAGCGTCTATCGGCCATATTATGGGCGTGAAGATGGAAACCGACATGCGCACGGAACTGTTTTCTCATTTGCAAAAGCTTAGTTTCAACTACTTTGACAACACTAAAGTAGGGCAGATTATGTCCCGCATTACCACAGACCTGTTCGACGTGACGGAATTTGCCCATCACTGTCCGGAGGAAATCTTCATGGCTGCCATTAAGATTGTGGGCGCGTTTGTGATTCTGTGCGGAGTGAACGTTCCCTTGACCTTGATCGTTTTCTCTGTGGTGCCTTTTATGGTAGTTGCGGCTGCGTATTTCAATTTAAAGATGCGCAACCAGTACCGGCAGCAGCGCTCTCAGCTGGGCGAGATCAACGCCCAAGTGGAGGACAGCCTTTTGGGCGTACGGGTGGTCAAGTCCTTTGCCAATGAGGAGCTGGAAAAGGAAAAGTTTGAAGAGGGCAACCGAAAATTTTATACAATAAAAAAATTCCGCTATTATCTGATGGGCGGCTTTGAAGCCACAAACCGCATATTTGACGGCCTGATGCACTTTCTGGTGCTTTTAGTAGGGGCGATCTTTATGATTAACCGGCAAATCCAACCGGCCGATCTGGTCGCCTATATGTTATATGTGGGGACGCTGATCTCTTCTATTCGGCAGCTGGTGCAGTTTGCAGAGCAGTTCCAGCAGGGTATGACCGGCATCGAGCGGTTTTTCCAGATCATGGATGCCGATGTGGATATTTTCGATGAACCCGGCTCTCAGCCCCTGGCTCTGCAGAACGGCAATGTGACCTTTGAAAATGTGGGCTTCAGCTATTCCGATGATGGAAAGCAGGTGCTTTCCCATATCAATTTGAATGTGCGGGCTGGAGAAAATGTGGCGCTGGTCGGCCCCTCGGGCAGTGGGAAAACCACCTTGTGTAACTTGATTCCCCGGTTTTACGATGTAACGGAGGGCAGGATCTTGATCGATGGACAGGATATCCACGGGGTAACCTTGCAGTCGCTGCGCTCCCAAATCGGATTTGTCCAGCAGGATGTTTACCTGTTTTCCGGAACAGTGTTTGAGAATATTCAATATGGAAAGCCCGGCGCTTCCCGGGAGGAAGTGATCGAAGCGGCCAAAGAAGCAGGCGCGCACGAATTTATTTCCGAGCTTTCCAATGGGTATGATACTTACGTAGGTGAACGGGGCGTGAAGCTTTCCGGCGGGCAGAAGCAG
This sequence comes from uncultured Acutalibacter sp., assembly GCA_964433105.1. Taxonomy (GTDB): domain Bacteria; phylum Bacillota; class Clostridia; order Oscillospirales; family Acutalibacteraceae; genus Acutalibacter. The sequence continues at coordinate 14,160 of CAYSQF010000038.1, read as the reverse complement.
CGCATCAGCATTGCCCGTGCTTTTTTGAAGAACCCGCCCATTATGATCTTGGATGAAGCCACCAGCGCCTTGGACAACGAAAGCGAAAAGATCGTACAGGCATCCTTGGAGCGATTGGCAAAGGGTCGCACAACCTTTACCATTGCCCACCGACTGACAACTATCAAAAACGCCACTGTTATTTTGGTGCTGACGGATCAGGGAATCGAAGAAAAAGGCACCCACCAAGAGCTGATGGCGCAAAAGGGGATTTATTACCATTTATATAACAGCTATGCGGAAGATCCCTCGCTGACCGAGGACAGATAATTTTTCCGGGATAGGAAGTGTATGCGCATTGAATCGAGAAAAGTATTTTGAATACATCCGAGGGAAAACAGTGGCCTTTTGCGGTGTAGGCCGCAGCCATATGCCGCTGATCCAGCTGTTTTTTAAAAAAGGAGCGGTTGTATCCGTCCGGGATAAGCGTTCCCTGACAGAACTGGGAGAAAATGGGAAGCTGCTGCGAAAAATGGGCGTCAAACTCATTTTGGGAGAGGGGTATCTCCAAAACCTGGATGAAGCGGTCATTTTCAGGACCCCTGCCATGAAATTCAGTCTGCCGGAACTTTGTGACGCGCGCAGACGGGGAGCGGTGGTTACTAGTGAAATGGAAACCCTGTTTGCTCTGTGCCCCTGCAAGCTTTACGCGGTGACTGGCAGCGATGGCAAAACTACAACTACTACCATCCTGTCCGAGTTTTTAAAGGCAGCGGGAAAAACTGTGCATTTGGGAGGAAATATTGGAAAGCCCCTGCTGCCGGAAATTGAAACGATGAAAGCTGATGACTGCGCCGTGGCGGAGCTCTCCAGCTTTCAGCTGATCTCCATGCGGGAAGGCCCGGATGTCGCTGTGGTGACAAACATTTCCCCAAACCACTTGGATTGGCACAAGGACATGGAGGAATACATTGCGGCAAAGACAAACATTTTCCTGCATCAGGGGGCGTATTCTCGCACGGTGCTAAACGCCGACAACGAGATCACCGCTACTTTTGTGGAACGGGTGCGGGGCGATGCCTGGCTGTTCAGCCGTCGGGAAAAGCCCATCCGGGGCGTGTGGTGCGACGGGGAAAGCATTTATGTCAATGGTGAGAAGTTGCTGGATATAAAGGAAATCAAGATCCCCGGCTGGCACAATGTGGAGAATTATATGGCTGCCATTGCCGCCGCTTGGGGGGATGTCCCTCCGGAAGCCATGCGTAGGGTCGCCCGGGAATTTGGGGGCGTAGAGCACCGTGCGGAGCTTGTCAGAAAGCTGAATGGCGTAACATATTATAACGACTCCATTGCCAGCACGCCCACCCGTACCATATCGGGCACACTGTCCTTGTATGACAGAAAGATTATCCTGATCTGCGGCGGCTATGACAAGAAGATCCCCTTTGATCAGTTGGGTTCGGTCATTTGTGAAAAGGTGAAAGCTTTAATCGTCATGGGCGCCACCGGTCCCAAAATCGAGGAAGCGGTGCGACGGGCGCCCAATTACAAGGAAGGGGAACCCGTCATTCTCCGGGTAAGTAGCATGGAAGAAGCGGTGCAGTCCGCGCAGCGGTCTGCGGAGCCTGGAGATATTGTGTCTCTGTCTCCCGCTTCGGCGGCCTTTGATCTATATCCGAATTTTGAGGTGCGGGGCAGACATTATAAAGAGCTCGTAAATCACCTGTAAACACAAAACTTGTTTTTAATTTTGGAAAGGAAACTATGGAGAGAAACAGCAATTGGAACCGAAGCTCGCGCCAGGGAACATATGGTTCGGGTAGAACTGTTTGGTCTGCGAGCGAACAAAATAAGGACGGGGAGCCTTACGAACTGCCGGGAGCCGCGAAAACGCTGGAGGAAAAGCTGATCGTTGCGGCACTGAAACGCTGCGGCGGCGATGGAGTGCCATCCAAATCCTTGATGCGGGAAGCGGGGATCCGCGACAAGGACGATTTTTACGACGCACTTCGCAGCCTGAAGGAAAACTGCGAGGTGTCTGTTGATCAGGATCATTGGGTTAAGTTGATGCCTCATATCGGCGATGTGGAAGCCACCCTTGTTTCCCTGTCAGAACGGTTTGGATTTGCCAGGCCAAAAATCGGTGGGGAGGACATCTTTGTTCCTGGCGCTGCTTTGAAGGGGGCGTTTGTAGGAGATGAAGTCATTTTAACTGACCTGCGCAAGGCAGAAAAAGGCCCCAGCGGTAAAGTCAAAAGGATTCTGTCCCATTCGGAAAGCTCCGTTACCGGCACGGTGCACATCGATGAAAACGGGGCAAGGGTAACGCCGGATGGCGCGATTCGCTACGATATGGAAATTTCTCCCACCCATTTGAATGGAGCAAAGGATGGTGACAAAGTGCTGATTATCCCTCAGCGCGACGGCAGGGGAGATTGGCGTGTTGCCGAGGTCAAATCGGTGTTTGGAAGCGGCAGCCGGGCCAGGGTGTGCGCGGACGCTATCATTGAGCGATGCGGTATTCCAACAGAATTTCCGGCGGAAGTCCTGCAGGAAGCCGCGGGAATCTCTGGAATGACTGTTACGGAAAAGGATATTGCCGCTCGGCTGGATTTGCGGGATGAGCCGATTTTTACAATCGACAGCGCGGATGCGAAGGATCTGGACGACGCTATTTCCGTCCGGCGCACTCGAGATGGCTACACTTTGGGCGTACATATTGCCGATGTGTCTCACTATGTGAAAGCGGGTGGTGCTATTGATAAGGAAGCATTCCGAAGGGGGACTTCCGTCTACTTTGCGGACCGAGTGATCCCCATGCTGCCGGAGGTCCTTTCCAACGGGGTCTGTTCCTTGAATGCCGGCACGGACAAGCTGACATTTTCTGCCCTGATGGACTTCGACCTGGAAGGCAATATGACAGATTACCTGTTCCGCAAAACGGTGATAAATTCCAAAGTGCGGGGTGTATATTCCGAAGTCAACGAGATTTTGAATGGTACGGCATCTGATGCCCTAGAACGGAAATATGAACCGGTGCGCGACAGCTTGGCAGCCGCAAAAGAGTTGGCGAATATTTTAAAGCGCAACGGCCGCGATAGGGGAGAGATGGACCTTTCCAGCGACGAAACAAAGTTTGTGCTGGATGAAAACGGGGTTTGCGTGGATCTGCTGCCCCGCACGACCGGCCAGGCGGAGGAATTGATCGAGCAGATGATGGTAGCCGCCAACATTGCCGCAGCAAAGGCTGCCCTTGCCGCGGAGATCCCATTCCTTTACCGGGTACATGAAAAGCCCATGCCCGATCGGGTTGAAGAGTTATACGAGCTTTTGGACAAACTGGGGATCCCTTGCCGGGAGATCAAAAAGGGGAATCCTTCTGCAAAGGATTTTTCCGATGTCTTGGAAAGAGTAAAAGGAGGGCCGCGGGAGTCCCTGGTCAATCAGAGGATACTGCGCACCATGGAAAAGGCCCGCTATGCGGATCTGGAACTGGGGCACTTTGGTCTGGCGCTTTCGGAATACAGCCATTTTACCTCTCCTATCCGCAGATATCCCGATACATCAATTCACCGCATCTTAAGCGATCTGGCCGCCGGAGATGACAAAGCGGTGCTGCAAAAGCGCTATGGGGCTTTCGCACTGGAATCCGCGGCGGAATCCTCAAAGAATGAAGTCCGGGCCATTACGGGTGAACGAGCGGCGGAGGACTGCTATACCGCAGAATATATGCGTGCCCATTTGGGGGAGCGCCATGTGGGGATCATCAGCGGTGTGACCCCAAAGGGGATTTTTGTAAAGCTTGCAAACAATGCTGAAGGCTTTGTGAGTATTACCGATTTTACTAACTGCGATTTTGAGTTTGACGGAGAAATTTCCCATCGGGATCACCGTTCCGGCAGGGTGCTGATGATGGGCCAGGAGATTGGCGTAATCACCGCCGCCGCTGACGTAGCCACCGGGCGTATTGATTTTATGCCCCAAGAACCTTAAAAAAGCGCTGATTAAATGCCGGTATTTCGGCATAGGGCCGTTCTGCTTTCCATATTTATATACGGATGGACAAATTCTAAGATGGAAAGAAAGGACCGCTGAAAATGAAACAGTTTCTCATTTCCGCAATGTTTGGCTTTTTGGCGCTGGCCCTGGTAAACTTGTGCTCCACGTATACGGGGGTGTTCCTGCCGGTCAGCCGTCTGACCATAGCGGTTTCCGGTTTATTGGGGATTCCCGGCGTTACGCTGATGGTGATCCTAAATGCCGTATTGTAATCATGGAAAAAGGAGGATGCAAAATGTTTTTGCTAAACGCAACCTATTTGGACAAGAATTTTAAATTGAAAAAAGGCGATCTGGAGATCGAAAACGGACGCATTCAAGCAATCGGTGAAAGCCTTCCCTACCATGCAAAGGATATGGCGGTGGATTGCGATGGCTATACCGTTGTGCCGGGCTTTGTAGACGTTCATATTCACGGCTGCGGCGGGGCGGACACCTGCGATGGCAACAGGGAGGCCATTGAAACAATGGCCCGTTTTTTGCTGCAAAGGGGCGTTACCTCTTTTTGCCCTACGACAATGACTACAGATCAGGAGGTCATTGAAAAGGCGTTATTGGCTGCGCGGGAGAGTATGGATGCCCCCATTAAGGACGGCGCTCGGGTAATCGGCGTAAATATGGAAGGCCCCTTCATTTCCATGGAAAAGAAAGGGGCACAGAGGGCGGAAGCCATTTTGGCTCCTGATATTGAACTGTTCCGCCATTTTTACGACTTAAGCGGCGGCACCGTCCGGCTGATTGATATCGCTCCCGAACAACCCGGCGGCTATGAATTTGCGGATCAGGCAAAGGAAATGTGCGCGGTTTCTATCGCCCATACCACCGCCGGTTACGAGGAAGCCAAACGGGCCTTTGACTGCGGGATCACACACGCCACCCACCTGTTCAACGCCATGTCCGGCTTAAGTCACCGGGCGCCCGGTGTGGTGGGAGCCGTATTGGATGACAACCGGGTCATGGCCGAACTGATTTGTGATGGCTTGCATATCCATCCCGCCGTTTTGCGCATTGCTTTCAGTACCTTGGGAGACAGGGCACTGATCATCAGCGACTCCATGCGCGCCAACGGTTTACCCGAGGGTAAGGCGTTTGACCTGGGCGGACAGATGGTGACCGTAAAGGACGGCAAGGCCACCCTGGAAGACGGCACCATTGCCGGGTCTGTTACCAACCTTCACCAAGAGATCAAGAACCTTGTAAACTTTGGGATTCCCTTTGAACAGGCTGTGAAAGCCGCAACCCTTCTGCCGGCCAAGTCTGTTGGACTGGACAGAGAAATTGGCAGCATCGAGCCAGGGAAACGGGCTGATCTGGTGGTCCTGGACAGCCAATTAGACATTGTGGGCGTGTATCATTCCTGACTGGTCGCTTTTCGTTTTCGCATTTCCACCCGCACATCGCTGCCGATAAACTCCAGCTTTCCATAATATCCGGCAATCCGGGACGCGAACCGCTCGCTGTACCGGTTTTCCAGTTCTTTCATGGAAAGGTTTGTGCTGATGATCGTGGGTTTATCAGCCAGCATTCGAGCGTTAATCACATCGTACAATGCGGCGTTTACATAGGCTGAGGGGAATTCTGTCCCCAGATCATCTAATATTAGGAGATCGCAGGAAAGCAGCTGCGAATGGGTGTCACTTAGGCCCTCGGGATCCTGCCGTTGAAAGCGTTCTTTTTCCAAAGAAGTGGCAAAGCTCTGGGCGGAGCCGTAGATCACGCCAAACCCCTTTTCGATGGCAGCGCCTGCAATAGCCAAGGAAAGATGGGTTTTTCCCAGGCCCGTGCCTCCTTTAAACAGCAGGCTGGGAGAATTGGCACGGAATTTTTCCGCGTAATCCCGGCAGGCCCGCAGGATGTTTTCCATCTGTTGGTATGCTGCTTTGTTCCCTTTATAATATTCCAGGGAAAAGCTGGAAAAGGTGGATTTTTCCAGCGGGACGCTCATACTTAGGTGTTCGTAGGCAATGGACCTTTGCAGCTGCTTGAGACAAGAACACATCCGACCGTCCACAAAACCGGTGTCTTTACAAGCGGGACAAGTATAATGGGGCGTGATGTCCCAGCGGGTCAGCCCCGCACGCCCCAACAAGCTGTCATACTGAGCGTTCAGATCGTGGGCCCGATCCCGGAGCTTTTCCATTTCAGAGCGCACATCTCCGCCCCGTACCACGGCTTTTGCGGTGCCGGCGGCATTGGAAGCAATTGCCTCCCGGATCTGCTGGGCTTTCGGAAACTGGGCGTAAAACGCTTCCAGCTTTTCCCGAGCGGCAGATTCCGCCGCAGATTTGCGGCGCTCTAATTCTGCCCGCGCTTCCTCCTGGATTTTCTTTCCATATCCCATTTACAATTCCTCCGGCAAATCGAAAAAACTCATTTTTTCCAGCTCGTCAATATCGTAGCTAGCTTTCCGATCTTTTTCATCCTGTTTCTTTTTTTGCTCTGCCTGAGACAGCTGATCGGGGCTTTTCAGCCCGTCCCGATACCATCGTTCCAGCACACGGTTCATATAGGCAGCGCTGAATTTTCCTGTGTTGTCCGCACAGCGCTCATAAGCGGCGGCCAGCATGTCCTGGGAGAATTTCCACTCATATACCCAACGATACGCGGCTTCTTCCTCTTTTTTTGAGGGGGAGCGCTTTGGAAGCCCGGCGGCGGCGGAGACTTTTCCCCAGGCCTGCCGCTTTTCGCTCAGCTCCTGGAGCTTTGCCTCGGCGGCTTCCAATGTAAACACTCCGCTTTCCGCCCAGTCGCGCGCTACAGAATCGATATAAGCCGCGCCGGTTTTTCCCACTTCTTTTGCGTAATGGATCAGCATGGCCACCACTTCGACCGGCAGGCCGTAATCGTCACAACTGGCAAGCAGGACGGAAGTCATGGCGGGGGAGAGTATCCCCAGGGTGGCTTCTGCCTCCTGCATCAGGGACCGGATGGCTTGGGAGCTGTCCATTCTGGCGGCAAGATAGGCGGCGTCCGGTTTTACCAAACGTTTTTTTGTCGGAAGTGCTGAAACTTCTTCGACAGAGGGTTCCGGCTTGGGCGCAGGCGCTGTGGAGCCAGTATGTACATGCGCATCTGACGATATGCTTTCGGGAACGGGGAAAAGCTTTTCTTCCCGGCCCGCCAGCAGGCCGCGGTCCTGCCAATATTCCAAAGCGTCCAAGGCGCTGTCCAATGACATACCCAATTTCTCCGCCATTTCTTCCGGGCGGAAGCTTTCCCCGGCATGGCGCAGGATCCACAGAATCACCTGCAGCTGTTCCTTCCCAGCCAGCTTAATATGCCGATCCACCAGGGAGCACGGCACTGCAAACACCTCGTTCCAGGCGCCCAAGTCCAACTGATACTCCATGTTTCTTATCCTCCCTTTGTGAAAATATTCTACCAGATTAGTACTGATAATGCAATCTTTTTTCCTCTGTCCAATTTTGGAAAAATGTGATATAATATTAAAAGCCTTTTAAAGTCCGTTGGTAGAAAAGGCCCAATGCGATTAGCATTCACATGTGCCGCTGATCGCAAAAATCAATGTGGCAGGAGGAAACAGTATGACAGCAGAACGTGATTGGATCAAAGACCTCGTCATTTATCAGGTGTATCCTAGAAGCTTTAATGATTCCAACGGGGATGGGATCGGGGACATCCCGGGCATTTTGGAAAAGCTGGATTATCTTGCTAAGCTGGGGATAAACGCCCTTTGGCTTTCACCGGTTTATAAATCCCCAAATGACGATAATGGCTACGATATTTCCGACTATCAGGAAATCATGGAAGAATTTGGGACTATGGAGGATTGGGACCGCTTGCGGGATGCCTGCCATGCCCGGGGCATGAAGCTCATTATGGATCTGGTGGTGAACCATTCTTCAGACGAACACGCTTGGTTTCAGGAGTCGCGGACTTCCAGAGATAATCCTAAAAGCAACTATTATATTTGGCGTGACCCTGTAAACGGAAAGGAGCCGAATAACTGGGCTTCCGCCTTCGGGGGCAGCGCTTGGGAATATGACGCTGTCCGGGGCCAGTACTATCTTCATTTGTTTTCCAAAAAGCAACCGGATCTAAACTGGGCCTGCCCGGAATTGAGAGAAGAAATTTTTCGTATGATGGAATGGTGGCTGAAAAAGGGAGTGGACGGATTCCGCGTGGATGCTATCAGCTATTTGGACAAGCCTAAAGATTTTCCCGATTCTCCCGCTCCAGCCAATCCGGATGGCTATTCTTTCTGCATGAACATGCTGTCCGGACGTTCTGGCACTCACAGCTATATTCACGAGATGAACCGCCGGGCCTTCGAACCTTTCTCTGCGGTGACGGTGGGGGAGGTGTCTGTAGGCAGACAAGCGGAATTGAAAGACTATGTGGACACCGAACGCCAGGAGTTTGATATGGCGATCCCCGTTGTGTCGCCTGCGGTGGAAATTGACACCTGGTCGCCCCAAAAGCTTCGTCGGGATGTGCTGGAAAGCTATGAAGCTTTAAAAGACTCCGGCTGGTGGGCGCGTTTTTTCAGTAATCATGACAAGCCCCGGCAGGTTTCCCTTTATGGGGACGACGGCCCTTATTGGGAGGTTTCTGCCAAAATGCTGGCGATGTTTTTGCACCTTTTGCCGGGGACGCCCTTTATCTATCAGGGAGAAGAATTGGGTATGACGAATGTGCGGTTTTCTTCCATAGAGGATTATAATGATCCCGAAACTAAAAACCGGTATCATCAAATGCTGCTGGCGGGGAAGCCAAAAACGGAAGCTTTTGCCCGTGCTCAGTTGGAAAGCCGGGACAACGCCCGCACCCCAATGCAGTGGGACGCTTCCCAAAACGGGGGATTCACCACCGGAAAGCCCTGGATAGGGATCAATCCCAATTATACGTCTATTAACGCCGAAGCCCAAATGAAAGACTCCCATTCCATTTTCCATTGTTATCAAGAACTGATCGCTTTGCGTAAGGCGCATCCCTCTCTCCCCCGCGGAGATTTTTCCATGCCGGAGACCGGTGTGGACGTCCTGCTTTGCTGCAAAAGAAGCAATCCCAGCGAGATTTTGACTGCCTTTTACAATTTTTCTTCCGGAAAAGTGAATATTCCTGCCGCCCTGCTTCCGCAAAACGGGATCGTCCTGCTTTCTTCCTATGACCGGGAAGGCGGCTATAGGGGGCCGGAACTACGCCCCTATGAGTCTGTGATCTTTCAAGAAAATAAACGATAGGCGCATAGCAGGTCTCAGCGCTGTTCCCTCTTGCATATGAGCGGAAATTGCAATATAATTAACATTACATTTATCACGGAAACGGAGAGACAAATCGTGAAACATCAAGAAGTTTCAGAATTTTATCGGAACCTTTCCGCCTTTGCGGGAAAAACGGTGACGGTCTGTGGCTGGGTCAGGTCCATCCGGGACTCCAAAACGCTGGGTTTTATCGATTTGAACGACGGCACGTCCTTTAAAGGTGTGCAGGTCGTTTTCGAGGATGGGGAAATCGACAATTTTAAGGAAATCGCTTCTCAAAATGTGGGGGCAGCTTTGGTGGTGACCGGCATGCTGATTGCCACGCCGGAGGCAAAGCAGCCCTTTGAGATCCACGCAGAGAAAATCGAGGTAGAGGGAACGTCCACGCCGGAATACCCGTTGCAAAAAAAGCGCCACACGGTGGAGTATCTGCGCACCATAGCCCATTTGCGGCCTCGCACCAATCTGTACAGCGCGGCATACCGCATCCGTTCCGCAGCGGCTTTTGGTATCCACAAGTTTTTTCAGGAAAACGGCTTTGTGTACTGTCACACGCCACTGATTACCGCCAGCGACTGCGAGGGAGCAGGGGAAATGTTCCAGGTCACGACCCTGGATTTGCAAAACGTTCCTAAAACCGAAGATGGCCAGGTGGATTATAAACAGGACTTCTTTGGCAAGAAAACATCTCTGACGGTTTCCGGTCAATTGGAAGTAGAATGTATGGCGATGGCCTTTTCCAAGGTTTACACCTTTGGTCCCACATTCAGGGCCGAGCATTCCAACACTACCCGGCACGCAGCGGAATTCTGGCAGATCGAGCCTGAAATGGCTTTTGCCGATTTAAACGATGACATGGACGTCATCGAAGCAGCTATCAAATATGTGATTAACTATGTGATGGAAGCCTGCCCGCAGGACATGGAATTCTGCAACACCTTTGTGGATAAGGGTCTGATCCAGCGCTTGCGCCATGTGGCGGATTCTGACTTTGTCCGCGTGTCCTATACCGATGCTATCAAAATTCTGGAAAAGCACAACGATGAATTTGAGTTCAAGGTTTCCTGGGGCGCGGATATTGCTACCGAGCATGAGCGTTTCCTTACGGAAAAGCATTTTGGAAAGCCTGTTTTTGTTACCGATTATCCAAAGGAGATAAAGTCCTTCTATATGCGGTTAAACGACGATGGCAAAACCGTTGCCGCCACCGATCTGCTGGTACCTGGCATTGGAGAATTGGTAGGCGCCAGCCAGCGGGAAGAACGCTATGATGTACTTTTGAACCGCATTCATGAACTTGGTATGAAGGAAGAGGATTACTGGTGGTATCTGGAGTTGCGAAAATTCGGCGGCAACAAGCACTCGGGTTTTGGCATCGGCTTTGAGCGGCTGGTCATGTACCTTACGGGGATTGAAAATATTCGGGACGTTTCCCTTTTCCCCAGGACTCCCGGCACGGCGGAATTTTGATTGAAATCCCGAAACTAAAATATCTCAAGCAAGCGCCCACTGGAAAATTGAGCTGCTCCCCGTCAAGTGGACAGTGAAAAATAATAAAACATTTTCTACTTCCGGTACTGATAAGCTCCCCCTAAAAGAGACAGTGAAACAGAAAAACTGTAACTTTTAGGGGGAGCTTATCACGGTGTTGGGACCTCAAGTTTTTGCCTATTCTTTTCCATCCCAGCAGTAGGTGCAGAGCTTGCATTTCGGCAGGCCGACGGATTCTATCATGTCGTCCAACCGATGGTAGCGCAGGGTGGTAAAGTTCCGCTTTTTGCCGATCAGGTCCACCATGCTTTGATACTCCGGCGTTTCCGGATCGGCGTAGCGTTCCAGGTTTTCCGGTTCCTCGGTACCTTCCAGTTCTTTGATGACTCTGCGGGTGGCAAGCTCCATCACGGAAGTGGAGCGGGAAAAATTGATATATTTGCAGCCGTACAGAATGGGCGGGCAGGCGGGGCGCACATGAACCTCCTTCGCACCGCTCTGATACAGGAATTCCGTGGTTTCCCGCAGCTGCGTGCCACGAACGATGGAATCGTCAATCAACAGTAAACTTTTGTTCCGGATCAGATCATGTACGGGGATCAGCTTCATCCGGGCAATCAAATCCCGCTGGGTCTGCATGGTTGGCATGAAAGAACGAGGCCAGGTAGGCGTATATTTAATAAAGGGGCGGGAGAAGGGAATGCCCGATTCGTTTGCGTATCCCACAGCATGGGCAATGCCGGAATCCGGTACGCCCGCCACTGTGTCGGGGTGGACAGTTGTTTCGCTCATTTTGTCCCGCTGTGCCAGCTTGGCGCCGCAGTGATACCGCATGCTTTCCACGCTGATGCCTTCATAGGAAGAGGAAGGATATCCATAGTAGACCCACAAAAAGGTGCAGATCTTCATTTCCTTTCCGGGGGCTACAAGGGTGGTCACACTTTCAGGAGTGATAATAGCGATTTCCCCAGGCCCCAATTCCCGGTCGTCCGTATAGCCCAAATTCAGATAGGCAAAGCTTTCAAAGGAAACGCAGAAGGCGCCTTCCTTTTTTCCAATAACTACCGGCGTGCGGCCCAGCCTGTCCCGGGCGGCGTAAATGCCTTTTGGCGTCATGATCAGCATAGTCATGGAGCCTTCAATCGTTTCCTGGGCGTATTGAATCCCATCGATCAGGTTGTCCTTTTGGTTGATGACAGCGGCCACCAGCTCCGTGGCATTTACATCGCCGCCGCTCATTTCCAGAAAATGGGAGTATCCGCTGGCAAACAACTTTTTGATGATTTCCTCGGTATTGTTGATCTTTCCCACAGTGACAATAGCGTATGTGCCATGGTGGGAGCGGACAATCAAGGGCTGAGGCTCATAATCGGAAATACAACCGATCCCAAGCCCGCCGTGCATAGCGGAAACATCCTTGTCAAATTTTGTGCGGAAAGGTGAATTTTCAATGTTGTGAATGGCCCGGTCAAAGCCTTTTTTATCGTCGTAAACCGCCATCCCGGCTCGCCGGGTCCCAAGATGGGAATGATAGTCGGTTCCAAAGAACAGGTCGAACATGCAGTCGTCTTTGGAAGCAACTCCGAAAAATCCGCCCATGATGTAAAACCTTATCCTTTCTTGCTTTTTAGATGTTAGTCATTCTCAGACCGCAAAAGTAACAAAACATATTTTACCACATAAAGGCGAAATCTGCAATTTGTTTTCCTGGGAAATCTGTGTATTTTCAATGCGCAAGTGATTGAAATGATTTACTCCGTTGTATCTTTAGTGAGGTGTACAGAATTTTGAACAAATTTTAATTGAAATCATACAAAACGTAAAATTTGCAGGAAATTAAAAATTGACTTGCATTTTAGTAGCGGATAGTTTAAAATATGAAGCGTTTGAATGCAAAAAATGCAAATGTCGAGAAAGGCAAAATTCAAAATTAGCCATTAGGGAGAGATATTATGAAGTTGACCGCAATGGGGAACGAGGAGGTACGGCAGATTAACCGAAACGCCATCCGGGAATATGGGGAATTTCGGGCAAGGGGCGTCGATTTAAATATGGCCCGGGGAAAGCCCTGCGCGAAACAGCTGGATCTTGCCCTGGGTGTTTTGGAAGCCCTTCACGCCAGGAGTGAGTTTGCCAATTCAAACGGGGACGACTGTCGGAATTACGGCGTGTGGAACGGCCTTCCGGAAATGCGGGCTATTTTCAGCGATATGATCGGTGTGCCAGCGGAGCAGATCATTTTGGGAAACAATTCCAGCCTTCAGATGATGTTCGACTGTATTTCTCAGGGCTGCACGCATGGTTTTGGCGGTTATGAACCCTGGTGCAAGCAGAATAAGGTAAAATTTCTCTGCCCCGTACCCGGCTATGATCGACATTTTGCGGTAACTGAATATTTTGACATTGAAATGATCCCTGTTCCAATGTTGAAAACCGGACCGGATATGGACATTGTGGAACAGCTGGTAAAGGATCCCGCAGTTAAAGGCTGCTGGTGCGTTCCGAAGTATTCCAATCCTACGGGAATCACTTATTCCGATGAAACTGTCCGCAGGTTTGCGGCTCTTCGCCCCGCGGCGGGAGATTTCCGCGTTATGTGGGACAACGCTTATTGCGTGCATGACTTGACAGATACGCCGGATACCCTGCTGGATTTTTACGCGGAATGTGTCAAGCAGGGAACCGAGGACCATGCGTTTTTCTTCGCGTCTACCTCTAAAATTTCCTTCCCAGGCGCAGGAGTATCCGCGCTGGGTGCCAGCCCTCGGAACATTGCCGAGGTTAAAAAGCGGTTTACCACGCAGACTATTGGGCCGGATAAGCTCAACCAGCTTCGTCACATTTTGTTCCTGCACGACATCAATGGCGTAAAAGAATTGATGCAGGGTCACCGCACGATTCTGGAACCAAAATTCCGCATTGTTCACGAATACTTAGAGCGAGAGCTTGGTGATTTAAGTATTGCAAAATGGAGTACGCCAAATGGCGGCTATTTTGTTAACTTGGACGTGATGAACGGCTGTGCCAAGCGGGTCGTGGAGCTTTGTCGGGACGCCGGCGTTGTTTTGACAGATGCGGGTGCCACTTTCCCTTACGGTGCCGATCCCAACGACAGCAACATCCGCATCGCTCCCTCCTTTCCGCCGGAGGACGAGCTTCGTCAAGCTATGGGACTACTATGTATCTGCGTAAAACTGGCGGCTTCGGAAAAACTCCTTTCCGAAAGACAGTAAAGCGCACCAGAAAAGTTTTTGCGCCTGTGACAAAATTCTAGTTGACAAACCGCCGGGAACTGAATATAATATAAAAGCCGCTTATAAAGCGAAGCGCTTTTAGTCGGCTTTATGCGGGCGTAGCTCATCTGGTAGAGCGCCACCTTGCCAAGGTGGAGGTAGCGAGTTCGAGCC
>CAYSQF010000037.1:0-18596 GCA_964433105.1 uncultured Acutalibacter sp. | reverse complement strand
TGCCGTATTTTTCATTCCAGGCCCAGGCACGCTCTAAGAACTTCTCTCTTCCCAGGTCCTCCTTTGTCAGCCCTTCTTCCCGCATGATGGATACGATCTTCGCTTCCGTGGCAAGGGATGCGTGATCCGTGCCGGGCAGCCACAGGGCAGAGTAACCCTGCATCCGCCTCCAGCGGATCAAAACATCCGGCATAGTTTCGTCCATGGCGTGGCCCACATGAAGCTGTCCTGTAATATTGGGCGGGGGCATGACTATGGCATAAGGTTTCTTTTTTGGGTCCGGCTCCGCGTGAAACCAGCCGCCCTTCATCCAAAAATCGTAGATCCGTTTTTCCACTTCCATTGGCTCATAAACCTTTGCAAGTTCTTTGCTCATTGGATTTCACCTTCCATATTTGGGATAGTATTCTGAAACGGCGCCGCATTTGCCGGTCGAAGCTCCACGAAAGCGGGAGTCGACACTGCACGGCTCACCTTAACATTTCGTCACTGCTGCCCAGCGTCCAAGCTGGCAAAGCGGGTAAACACGACTGCAGCTTGGCTGCGCTGAGTATTGCCCTGGGGAGTGAACTTTCCGTCACCGGTCCCGGCCATCAGGCCCAAAGCGTAGCATTCATACACAGCATCTTTGGCCCAGGACGCAATGCTGGCATCATCGGTAAACACCTGGGCAGAGGGCTCTACGTGGGTCTGTAAGGCATTGGAAAGCACCACACACATCTCCTGGCGGCTGATGGGATCGCTGGGGCGGAATTTCGTGCCGTCGCCTGCCATCAGGCCGGCTTCCTTTACCCAAGCCACCACGGGAGCATACCAGGCAGTGGCTTTTACATCTGTAAAGGAAGAGCCGCTGTACTGGCTGACGTCTACCCCCATACTCAAGGCCATCACGCTGGCAAATTCCGCCCGGGAAATATTCTTGTCCGGCAGGAAATACCCATCGGAATCTCCGGAAAACAGTCCCATTTGGAATGCCTCTTCCACAAATTCGTAATACCAGGCGCTGCGCTTCACATCCGGGAAGGTAAGAGGAGTGTAATCGCTGCCCAGGTATTCATAGCTGTCTCTGTTCTTTTTTGGGAACAGGAATGTCAGCTTTTGAAGTTGGCCGGAGGTATCCAGAACCCGATAGGCTTCATAGGGGTTTTCCTCCACATGATCCCTTTGAGCGGAAAAGGCCTGGCCGCTGATCACGGTTTGGGAACCGACAAGGAAATAATCATAGGACAGGGCTTCATCATCGCTATCATCCCAGGTCAGGTCAATATTATACCAGTCTCCATCATCCATTTTCACATTGTTCCACATATGGGTGGTGCTGGAGGGGGTTACGCAGGGAATGTCCATCAGGTCGCAGACAATTTTAAAAGCCTTCGCATAGCCGTCGCAGACCGGCTCATACTCGTCTTCAAAGATCAAAGCGCTATACGCGCAATGAGCGGTATCATTCCCGGTATCCCCATAGGTGTTTCCCGCAGCCAGGAGGTCGTGGATGGCCAGCACCCTGCTGTAAGTATCGGTGGCTGTCCCGGCCTGTGCCGCAATGGATTCGGCATTTTCCATCATCTGTGCCTGCATTTCCTTTTCGCGGCCTTCATATTCCAGATAGAAATCAAAAACCACATCGGTAACCTGGCAAGCGGAACCGGTCTGAGTCACCCAATAGCCGTACTGCAGGTAGTTAATCCAAAGGATATCGGGACGGTCATAACGCAGCGCCATAATGGCGGCGCATAAATCGGTATAGATGCCAGACACGGTAGAAGCCGAGGACGCATCGGGCCTGAAACCGCCGACGGTAAAGGATCCGGAGACAGAAAGGCCGTTGATACCCGAAATTTGAGTACGAACTCGATGGAAAGTCAACTCGCCGCTTTTAACAGTGGCGGCCTCGAGAATCTGATCGATTGAAATTGCCGCAAGCGCGTTGTAGCATGCCTGCTGCCGAGTACTCAGCTGCGTGTACATGTCCTCTCCGGTGAGCAGGGTAGCACCAAAGACCTGCCCTACGCTGAGTAGGGCAGCACTGTTTTCCAGACCTTCCCGGCTTTCCAGCATGACACCACAGCCGCCCTGTACCTCTTCCTCAGTGGGGACTTCCGGCTCTACGGCAAAGCCATTAAAGGGAACCGCGCCTAAAAATAGCGCAGCTGCGATCAACAGGCCCAGGAACCGTTTTCCAAATCGAATCATCTTCCATGACCATCCTTTCCCGGTATCCGCATAAATTTGCAGAAAAGATTATACACCTTTATTATCCTCAAATCGGCCTGTAATGTCAATGAATAAATTTTTGAGGGAAATTCTGCCGATTTTCCAATAAAAGTGTGAACGCCCGGTGAGGCTGGCTTCCTGAGGACACCCTTCTTGGGAAAAATGCAAAAAAATTGTGAATTCTTTCCATATGCCTTGCATTGTCGGGGAAAGCATGCTAAAATGTAACCGATTTGTAACCTTTGCCCTTTTTTGGGATTTTGTGCGGCAATACCATACGACTGCCGAATAAATTGAATTTTGGGAAATGAGAGGGAACTCCTATGAATCGAATTGTAAAACGTTCCGGAAGGAACCGGCTGCTATGTCTGCTGCTGGCCGCCTCCCTGTTGTGTGCCGCCTGGGTCGCCCCTGGCCTGACAGCGGCCGCCGCAGAGACCCCCACTTCCTTGGGATTGGCTGAACATGGCATCAAGGCCCACCAGGATGGCTGGCTGTATGTTTCCGGTGGCAAGGGCGGTACGGTGACCCTATCTGACGGCACCGTCACCCGGTCCTCCGACTGTGCCGGGCTGCTTTACGCCTATTTTTCCGACTTGGGGGCCATTGGCAATTGTGCCGGCGGCGCCACCAGCCAAGTGAAAAACAACTGCGTGTTCAGCAACGACATCAGCGAAGGCATCCCCAATATCCACGGTCTGGCGCTGACCATGCCGGATTTTCGTGACCCCGGCACCGGCATTTACGGCCATATCGGCATTTATATCGGCAACAACGAAGCGGTGGACAACAGCGACACCACATACAACATGCGTCGGGAGGCCGTTGTCGGCAGCGGCCGGAACTGGACCGCATGGCACGTATTTGACAACGGCATGAAATATCCCGTCAGCGGCTGGTATGCCCTGGACGGAAAAATGGTCCATTACACCAATTACGAGTACGATATCAATACCACGGTGGACGGCTATGTGATCGGCAGCGACGGCTACGCGAAAACCGCCGCCGGAGCCTACGCCCCGGTGGACAGCTCCCTGCTCAGCACCAGCTACGCTTCCGCTTCCCAGGTAGCTGCCTACTTAGAGACAAAATACAGCGGAAAAGACAGCACCTATGAGATGATTTACGGCGGAAGCGAATTGCTCACGCAGGATACCCTGTACAATGGCAAGGTTACTGCTGCAAGCGTCAACCTGCGGCAGTCCGCCACCACTAAATCCTCCGTAGTTGCAGTTTTGTCAAGAGACACCAAACTGGACATTTTGGAAACCGTAACGGGCGAAACCGTTACTGACAGTAAAAACGGGACATCAGACAAGTGGTATTTTGTTACCACTGCTGGCGGAAACACTGGCTACATCTGTTCCTTATATGTGGAACAGGTGGAGCTTGACCCGGTAATCCAGGCTGCGGACGGGTATGTTACCATTACGGGGCCGGCCAATGCGGACATTTATTATACCACCGACGGCACCCAGCCCGATGAAAAAGCCATCCCCTACACCGAGCCGGTCTATATGGTGGGCTGCACCTATAAGGCGGTGGCGGTTCAAAATGGGAAAAAGACCAATGTTTCCACCGCTACCGTGCTTTCCGACAGCAGCATCTTTACCGATTTCCTTGCCGACGACTGGTTTTTCAGCGCGGTGGATCAGGCTGTACAAGCCCAGATCTTCCATGGCAAAGGGGCGGGTATTTTCGACCCCGGGAAAAATATCACACGGGCGGAATTTGTTATGGCTCTGGCCAATCTGGACCGGGTGGATCTTTCCTTATATAAAGGAGAATCCCGCTTCTCAGATATGAAGGACGCCGATTCCGCCATGACCTGGGCCGTGACCTGGGCCTCGGAGATGGGATATGTTTCCGGCTATTCAGACGGCTCCTTCCATCCCAATACATCCATCAGCCGGGAGCAGATGTGTGTGATCCTGGCAAATTATGCCGGGCTGGACAAGAGCGAGGATTCCCCGTCCTTTGCCGACGATGAAAAAATCAGCTCCTGGGCCAGCGATGCGGTATATGCCTGCCGGGACAACGGCCTTGTCAGCGGCGTGGGCAAAAACACCTTTGATCCCAAGGGCACCGCCACCCGGGCGCAGGCCTGCGTGGTAACTGTCAATCTCTACAACCGCTGATCATCGAAAAGCGTACACAGGTTCTGATCTCCTTTTGACAACCCGCCGGACAAATTAGCTGTCCGGCGGGCTTTTGTATGAAAAGACGTCCTGCCGGCAGATCCGGCAGGACGTCTTTCAGGGTGAAAGCTTACTTCAGGCCCTTTTCGTAGCTCTCGATCATCTTCTTGAACGTGTGTCCCGTACAACTCCCGAAATTTCCCGTTCCCGTGGCCGTTCGCTGACGCAGCCGGGATAGGAATTTTTCGCAGCTCTCGCCTGTAAAAAGCTTGACTTCCAGCCGTAGGGTATTGTCGTCTTCTGGCGTTACATAAATACGGTCGATATAGCGATCTATGAAATCTTTATTGATGATACCCTCTGCCGCGTCCTGCTGGGCGTTCTCCATGGCTCGGCGAATGGCCTCCATCTGCTTTCTGAATTCCTCGCGGGAATTCATTTGCTCCTCCAACCCAGAGATTTCCTGATAGAGCTGCTCAATCTCCGCCGTAGCTTCCTTGTTCATCTGAATGAAATCCCGGTCGGTGATCTTGCCCTCCACATTGTACTCCAAGAGCTTAGACTTTTTTCTGGTCAGCACCTCGATGCGCTTTCTGGCATTTTCCAGTGCTTTTGTCACATTGTCGCCCTGCTCCAGCTTCCGATACATCTCGGTGTATTCGTCGATGATCCGCTGCACGTCGCCGGAGGTATCCCGGAAAACCTCATACAACACCGGCTTCAGTTCTTCCTCATAGATAGCAAAGGAAGGGCAGGCATCGGCGCCATTGTTGATTTTGCCACTACACACCCATTTAGAATTGATGTGTCCGGCACGATCCTTACTGTCCCGGCGGTAGTAGGCACGTCCACAGTGGGTACAGATAAGCTTACCCGTGAGCAGGTTGGGGTGGTTACACAAATTCTGCCGGCGTTTTACGTCTTTGCTGCGCCGTTGTAGGACCTCATTGGCCCGCTCCCAAAGTTCCTCACTGACGATAGCGGGAACGATCTCGCCGCTTTCGTCCTTGAACATCACCCATTCTTCCGGTGGGAGAAATTTCTGCTTCTTGGTGAACATATCCACGATCTTCACCTTGTTGCCCACATAGTAACCCTTGTATTTTGGGTTGGAGATAGTGTTGGACATGGTGGAGTGGCTGATTTTGTTGCCGTTGTGGTTGCGATAGCCCTTGTTCCAGAACAGCGTCTCAATCTGCTTCATACTGTACTGATCGGTAGCATAGAGTTCGAACAGTTCCCGTACCATAGCGGCCTCATCCCTATCAATAACCAGCCGCTTGCTGTCCTTGCGGTAGCCCCAGATGCGGCTATTGCCCAGCACCACACTCTTTTTGATGGCTTCCTGATGGCCAAACTTAATACGGCTGGAAAGCTTTCTAAGCTCATCCTGGGCAATGCCGGACATGATGGTGAGTCGCAGTTCTGAGTCCTCATCCAGTGTGTTGATATTGTCATTTTGAAAGAACACACCCACGCCATAGGATAGAAGCTCTCTGGTGTACTGGATGGAATCCAGTGTGTTTCTGGCAAAACGGGTGATTTCCTTAGTGATGATAAGATCAAATTTGCCCAGATGGGCGTCTGACACCATATTGTGAAAATTTTCCCGTTTCAGAGTACTCATACCGGAGATGCCCTCATCGATATAACCCTCCACGAAGGTCCACTTAGCATTGTTCCGAATAAAATTGCGGTAGTAGGAAATCTGATTGCCCAGCGAGTTGAGTTGTTCGTCCTTCTCGCTGGAAACACGGGCATAAAATGTGACCCGCAGGGGAAGCTCATAGATGCTTTGATAACGCATTTGTTGACGTATATTGTGGATATCCATAGTCTCCCTCCCTGTAAGTTCGTTGCATCATCACTTAGTAATACTAAAATTATAACATGCAAGGGAGGATTTTTCAATCTCCTTTTTGCGGCAATGTGTACCAGCTGAAAAAGAGTATGTAGAGCACAGAATCTGTGCTCTGCAAAGGAAATTATCGCTCCCGTTCCTTGTCTGCCTGTTTGCGCTTACGGTTACAGTGAAAAGTGATCTCATTGCGCATTTTGTTGCGTTCATTCTCTGTAATCAACTTGTGCTCATACAAATAGGTGTTAAAGTAGTTGAGCCATATTTCCTCCGCCATAATGTTCCGCTTCTGCTGATTGTCCATTATGGCTCCTTCCCTTTGCTTTTTCAGCTGGTAGATTCTATCTATTCTCCATTGCTCATTATTGGTATTGGTTTGCGTTTTTACACGGCTTGAAATTCATCTTTTCTCCCCTCATTTCCGCTTTTTGAAAGATGGCCGTTCCCTCGTCCGTAAAGGTGTACCAGGTCGTCCAGTCATAACCGGTTTTGTTGTAGTTCCCTTTCAGCAGGATATCTGTTTCCTAACTTAAAAGGGATTTTTCGCCCCTCTTGTCAGAACTTTTTAAAAATACTTCTACTACCTGCACAGACTTGGCAAAATCCAAAATGCGCAGTCCCTCATCTAATAGAAATGGTAAATTCTTTTTATACCAACACTGGCCAAAGCAGCGTCAACTGACAGCAAACAAATACTGATTCCCTTTTAGACTGCCTTTTGGGGACAAAAGGCGATGCTTGCCGGTATATTCCATAGAAACGTGCTCCCCACACTATCTAATTATGTTTTTTATGATTTCACTTGCATTTTTGCTAATTGGCGCATATAATAATAGAAAAGTGTGAGAAATCTCCGCAGATATCTATATAAAAATGTGATGAGGTGCGTAATGGAACGATTAATTTTGAATGACCTCCTGAAATGGAAAAACTCAAAGCACCGCAAACCCCTGATTCTAAAAGGCGTGCGACAGGTTGGCAAAACATGGGTGCTCAAGGAGTTTGGCAGGCGTTATTATGAGAATACCGCCTATTTCAATTTTGACGAGCACGAGGAGTACCGACAGTTTTTTGAGACCACTAAGGATGTGGAGCGCATTCTGCAAAATCTGATGTTGGCAAGTGGGCAGAAAATCTTACCAACAACAACGCTGATCATTTTTGATGAGGTACAGGACTGCCCCAATGTCATCAACTCGATGAAGTATTTCTGCGAGAACGCGCCCCAGTATCATGTTGCCTGTGCTGGCTCCTTGCTGGGCATTGCCTTGGCGAAGCCGTCCTCTTTTCCAGTTGGTAAAGTCAATTTCATGCAAATTGACCCCATGACCTTCACGGAGTTTTTGATGGCTAACGGGAATGAGAATCTCGTATCGTATCTCGGCAGCGTGAATACCATTGAGCCAATCCCCGACGCTTTCTTCAATCCACTTACGGAAAAGCTCAAGATGTATTACGTCACCGGCGGCATGCCGGAGCCTGTGTACTTGTGGACGCAGGAGCGGGATGTGGAGGCCATGCAAGAAGCGCTCTCCAACATTATCGGAGCCTATGAGCGAGATTTTGCCAAGCATCCAGACGTGAAGGAATTCCCAAAAATTTCCATGATCTGGAAATCCATTCCTTCTCAGTTGGCCCGGGAGAACAAAAAATTTATCTATAAAGTTGTAAAGGAAGGCGCTCGCGCCCGGGAGTATGAGGATGCCCTGCAATGGCTGGTGGACGCCCGCTTGGTGCATAAAATCTACCGTAGCACTGCGCCCCGACTGCCAGTGGTTGCCTACGACGATTTGGCGGCATTCAAGATCTATCTGGTAGACGTGGGTCTGCTGCGCCGTTTAGCCCAGCTTTCTCCCACCGCCTTCGGTGAGGGAAACCGGTTGTTCACAGAGTTCAAAGGCGCACTGACCGAAAACTATGTGCTTCAAACACTGGTCACTCAGTTTGATGTCCTGCCTCGGTATTGGAGCCAGACCAACCCTCCCTATGAGGTGGATTTTTTAATCCAGCGGGAGAATGACATCTTCCCCGTAGAGGTCAAGTCCGAGGCCAACACCGCCAGCAAAAGTCTGCGGAAATTCAAAGAGCTATTTCCTAAAGAGGTCAAGCTCCGTATCCGCTTCTCGCTGGATAACTTGGAGCTGGACGGCGACGTACTGAATATCCCGCTATTTATGGCGGATCAGACAGAGAAATTGATTGGAGTGGCAATGGAGCGAAATGGAGAATAAAAAATGACGTAACTTTATTGGAGTAGATTAACAGGGAATATGATATTTTGGAAATCAGTTTTTGTTCTGGTGTTTGCCTGTGTATCGGCTTTTTTCGTGCTCAGAGTTCCGGGATCTCAGGGGGATACCCCCCTGTCAAACTGAATCTGCCCGTGCAGATTCTTTGCTTGTTAGGACAACGTCGCGCCTGATCAAAAAATATACCCTTCAAGTTTTGCTTTTTCATTTTCGTGCAGCAATCGGGTAATGAAAAACGGCGCTGCCTTAGCAAGCAACGAATTGTGGGGCCAATCCCCACAATTCACTTGTCAGGGAAAGCCCTGAAACCTTACTCAGAAAGAATGGTTCATGAATAGCAGTGTTTTCCACCACACAGGTTTTGATTGTTTTGCATTTGATGTTTTCACTCAAATCTCTCTCTTATTCCACCAGTATGATTTCGCTAGAGATATTATTGATAGGCCTCAATAAGCCAGTCTGCCACGTCAATGACGTGAACACCCTCGTGTTGGTAAGCCTCCTGCCTTGTCCTGGTCAGAAGCATTTTGGGATAGGCATCTTTGATCTTGAGCAGGGAGGTGACTTCCCGTTGGAAGGTATCTGGATCGTCAATACTGCTTGCCACTTGGATATAGAGTTTCTCGTCCCGCCGAAGGGCCACAAAGTCTATCTCCTTTTTGTAGAGGACTCCGGCATAGAGTTCATAGCCCCGGCGCAAAAGCTCGATGGCTACAATGTTCTCAATGCTCCGTCCATAGTCGGCATTTTTTGTTCCCAGTTTGGCATATTTGAACGAATGGTCGCAGAGATAATATTTATCGTTGGACGCAAGGTACCGTTTGCCTTGAATGTCGTACCGCCTGATACGGTAGAAGGCAAACGCATTGCATAGATATTTCAAATACGCGCTGATTGTCCTATCGTTTGTCTTTACCTGGGCTGCGGTAAAGCTTTTAGCAACGCTTCGGGCCGAGGTGAGATTGGAGATATTGTCGATCAGGAAATCACAGAGTTGCTCCATCAGCGGCATATTGCGAATTTTATACTTTTTCTGAATGTCGCGCACGACTAAGGTGTCAAATACATCCGCGATATAGTCGTATTTCGCCTCCGGCGTTTGATAGAGATATGATCCGGACATTCCGCCCTCTTGTATATACCGGTTAAAGGCGGCATACTGATCCGTCAGTTCAAAATACTGCATAAACTCCCGAAACGAGAAGGGAAAAACCTCGATCTCAAAGGTGCGCCCCGTAAACAATGTAGCGAGATCACTACTCAATAGGAACGCATTGGAGCCAGTAATATAAATGTCAAACCTTTCGGAGGCGTGCAGGTTGTTGATTGCCCGCTCAAAGCCCTCGCACATTTGAACCTCGTCAATAAGGACATAGTTGTTTTTGCCGGGAATGTACGCTTGCTCAATATAAGAGTTCAGCGCGTGATACTCCAAGAGGTTTTCAAACTCGCTCAAGTTGAAATTGATATGGATCATGTTCGCGTTGCAATCTGTTTCCAGAAGATAGTCCCGAAAGGCTTCCAGTAGCTTGGACTTTCCGCTGCGGCGGATGCCGGTAATCACTTTGATGTCAGGTGTGCCAATGACGCCTTTCAATTTGTCAAGATAAAAACTACGCTCAATCAACTTCATTGAAATTCACCTCAAGGCTATTATATCAGTTCTATTTCGCAAAATCAAGTAAAATCTGCTTTTGCGAAATATGCTTTAGCCGCCTTTAACATGTATGAAACTCATATGTCCTTACACCATCAGGCGCACTATGTAATTCACTTCTACTTGATGCCCTATCGCCGTTCTGTTATTCCGCTGAAAACTCGTCTTTCGTTCGGGACGCATGTCTTTGACCATCTGGCCGCCCACGGAGCCAGCCTGACGGGAGGTCAGGTCACCGTTGTAGCCCTGCTTCAGGTTGACGCCAACCTCGGAGGCAGACTCCATCTTGAACCGCTCCATAGCTTCCTTAGCTTCGGGAACCATAACAGAATTGCTTTTCATTGTTCTCTCTCCTTCTAAAAAAATTTTCGTTTCGCGTTTGCACTAAGTATTCTGACACGTTCCACACCGCTTATGAATGACAATTTTTGCTTTTCCTGCCGTTTTTTCCTGTGTTTTAAAAATCGGTGGCAGTAATCCGGGTGAGTTTTCTCATTTTTTCACGTTTGCTACTGCCGTTTAGTTTCATTTCCGTACATACCATTATTAAACATAGAAAAAGCCCCAAGCGGGGTTTCCCCGCCTGGGAGCGCCGTATTTTCTCACAGCTTCAGCTGCATCCATTTGCCTTTGTGGAAACGGATAAAGGTGAGGATAAAGCGAAGCAGCTGATCGCAGAAGGTGCCAAGCCAAGCTCCCATCAGGCCCAATCCCAGGGGATAGCAAAGCATCCAGCTTATGCCGGGCCGGATGCAGGTGACGCTGATCAAGGACACCAGCGCCGTAAATTTGGTATCCCCCGCGCCCCGCAGGCATCCAAACTGCACCACCTGCTCGATTTGGAAAAACAGGATGAAGCTCAAAATCCGCATGATCATCACGCCGTAATCCAAAATGACCGAGTCCGAGGTGTAAAACAGAAAAATATTTTTTCCAAAGAAGAAATAAATGCTGGAAATGACACAGGCGCAGACCAGCCCGCAACGCTGACACACACTGCCATATATTTTTGCCATATCAGGCCGTTTTCTTCCCAGGCTTTGGCCAATCAAAGTAACGGAAGCCACGGAAAATCCATCGCCAATGGAAAAGGACATGCTCATCATATTGCCGCCGATCTGGTGGGCGGCAAGCTCTGTGGTACCCAAATAGGCCACAGTCATGGAAAAAAGCATAAACCCGATACGCAGACAGATCTGCTCTACAAAGGCACTGGAGCCAACATTCAGCAGGGACTTGATATTTGCCTTGTCCGCGATCCACCCCTTGACAGACCGCAGATAGATAAAACCGCTGGGGTGCAAAACAGAACGGATGCTCAAAACGCAGGCGCACACCGTCCCCAATACCGTGGCGATGGCCGCGCCTCGAATGCCAAGCTTTGGAAACCCAAAATTGCCGCCGATCAATAAATAGTTGAACACCACGTTCACCGCGTTGGAAATCAGGTTAGTGGTCATGGCGATGCGGGTGTTCCCCGCTCCCCGCTGGGAAGCGTTCAGCACCAGGGACACGGTGGAAAAGACAAGGCCGCCCATAATGATGCGCAGATATTCCACCGCGTATTCGTGGGTATCAGCCTGGGAACCCATCAGCCGGACAATGGGATCCGCCAGCAAAATAAACACCGCGCTGATCAGCATGGTCAGAAGCACGGTAAACAGCAGGAGCATGCGCACAACGCGGTTGGCGCTTTCCCGGTCCTCCTCTCCTTTCCTGCGGGCCACAATAGCCGAAACGGCCACATTCATGGAAAGGAAAATGGCCATTCCCAAAAATTTTGGCTGAATGGTCAAACCCACCGCAGCGATGGCATAAGAGCCTAAAGATCCCACCATTATGGTATCCACCATGCCCGCCAGATTGACGAAGAAGGATTCCAGCACAGAAGGCCAGGCCACATTGAGGGCGTCCTTTACAATTTGCTTTTCCGGCGGCAGTTCCCCAAGCTCCATTCCCTTGCAGATTTTTTGGGGGTTGACAAAATGCACCGCGAATCACTCCATTTTATCTCATTTAGTTGTATTTGCAACTATTGTACCACTTTTTTCCAACAAATACAAGTCTGTTAAAGCAAGAAGATAGCGCTTGCCGCCGTCCGGCTTTCCCATTTTTCTCCAAAATTGTGAAATTTCGCCAAATGATTGCATTTTTGTAATCTTTCCTGTATAATGAATAAGTAACTGATTATGTCTACCAGATTTCCCCGGGCCGCAACCGGCCCCGAAATTTTCTGATTTGGGAGGTTACAGCGTGAATCAATACAGAAAAATCAAATTGCATAGGAAACTGGCCGCAGGCCTGCTTGCGGGCCTGCTGTGCCTGTCCGCGTCCGCAGACGCGCTGGCGGCGGAAGATCAGGCTTCCTCTGTCCCGGCGAATCCCGCGTCCGACGTTTCGATTGAAGAACACACAGAAAGCGCCGTGGAACTGTACGGGCCGACTGAGGAATCTCCGGAAAGCGTTGCGGAACCCACAGAAGACACCGGGGAACTTCTTGAAAGCGCTGCACCCCTTTTGGAATCATCTCCTCTGCTGGTCACAGGTGGGCACAACACTTATCTGAGCGGATATTCCGGCGGGCTTTTCCAGCCAGACCGCCCCATGACACGGGCCGAAACCGCGCAGATGCTCTATAATCTGCTGGCGGATAAGCCATCGGTATCCTCTTCGAAATTTTCCGATGTTTCCTTGAGCGCGTGGTATGGTACTGCCGTCAACGCGCTGGCCGAGGCCGAGGTATTTGCAGGCTATAAGGACGGCACCTTTGCCCCCGACGACACCATCACCCGGGCGGAATTTGTCACAGCGCTGTCCAAATGCTTCACCCTGCCGGAGGGGACCTGCTCCTTCACTGACGTACCGGAAAATTCCTGGTTTTATCCGTACATATCCGCCATTGCGGCTCAGGGCTGGATCTCCGGCACCGGTTCCGGGGCGTTTGAGCCGAACCGGAGTATCAAGCGGTGCGAGGCAGTGGCGGTAATGAACGCCGCCCTGGACCGGCTGGACGATGAATTTGCCGCTGAAAGAGATGTGCAGAAATTTAAGGACGTACCCAACACCCATTGGGCATACCTGCACGTCACGGAAGCTGCTGCCCCGGTAAGCGGGGAAACCGAAACGTCAGAATCCGAATTTCAGGTAGGAGAATACGTACAAGTCACTGCTTCCGGGCTGAACCTGCGTTCCAAGCCCACCACCGGTTCCACAGTAATCACCGTGCTTTCCCGGGGAACAGTGCTCACGATCACCGATATTTCCACCATGCCCTGGCTGGGCGTTAAGACCAGCAGCAACCAGACCGGATATGTTTCCTCCGAATACGTAACGTCCTACACCCCAAGCTCCTCTGTCGGCGGGGCCAGCGTTTCCAATTCTTCCCTGTCCTTGCGCCAATACCAAAGTGCGAGACTGGACGGCTCTATCACCTCCGGCAGTCTCAGCGTCATGACATGGACCAGCAGCGATTCCAGTGTGGCTGTGGTAGGTTATACGCTGAATTACAATGGAGAAACCCAAGGAGCTATGGTATACGGCATGAAACCGGGCACCGCTACCTTGACATTTGCCGATGCCGCCGGAAAATCCAAAGCCACCTGCACGGTGACTGTTACGGACCCCGAAGCTGTGCGTTTTGCCTATGCCAGCGAAAATTCCGCCGTGAAGAGTGAAAGCTTCGATTTGGTGGCCGTCACGGATTCCTCCCGCACCTCTGTCACTTTTGAGATCATCAGCGGCCCGGCAGACGGCTCTTATACTGCTTCCACATACACGGAGGAATCCAGAAATTCCTCTCACGGCCTGCCAACCAACACCGTGCGGGTATTTAAGAAAAGCGTTTCTTTCGGCATAGCGGGTACCTACACCCTGCGGGCCACGGCTGCGGGAAATTCCGACTATCAGGAATTCCAGGTGTTTGTCAAGGAAAAGGACGAATCTGTCACAGCAACCTCCTTTGAGGAACGTCGGTGCTCTACCCAAGGCTTGAACGTCATTGCCAATTTTGAAGGCTCTGTACCGGAGATTGAAGATGACAGCATTGCCAACGGCAATCCCACTGTAGGCTATGGTTATGTGGTACCGAAGGGCGGCACGTTCTACAACAACCTAACCCAAACCGAGCTGTTTGCCCTTTTGGTCGAAAAGGTAAATAACGGCGGATATACCGCCGCTGTGAACCGTTTCCGGAAAAACAACAGCTTGAAAATGAGCCAGGCCCAATTTGACGCGTTGGTAAGCTTTGTTTACAACTGCGGCACCGGCGCCTTGGACGCCAGCGAATACAACATGCCCAAAGTGATGCTCAATGTGGTGCAGCCTCCCTCGGACATGTCGGAAAGCAAATCCTATTCCGGCGTGCTGAACATCGGCGCCGCCGTTATGTATGAGGAAGCCAGCCGGACTTCCTCCACTGTGTCCACCGTCCCCAATGGCGCAAAGGTGACCGTGATCGGGTTCTCTTACTCCTCCACGAAGCAACAGCTTTGGTACCGGATAAACTACAACTCAAAAATCGGCTGGATCCCGGCAGGTTACATCTCCCTGGATGCTTCCGGATTGGTGCACGACCTGGCCTATGCCGATACCACTTCCCTGGGAAATAATTTCCTGCAGTGGCACAAGTCCGGCGGAAACTGCATATGGGGCCTGTTGGCCCGCCGCATGGCGGAGTGCAAGATATTCTTCTTCGGTAATTACGCCGAAGCGTACCACAGCAACGCAAACTATTACAATAACACCTACGATTTCAATTTCCCCACCTGCTGTAAGGAATACGAATAACGTTTAAAAATCCACGCCCTCTCAAAAAGAGGTATGGGCCTGTTACTGCGCAGCACCCAGCGCCACCGCTTTGCGGTTTAAGCTCAGCATATTCGCTTTTCTGGCCGGGATGCATTTCTGCATAGCCTGATCCAAAATTTCCTCCGTACAGTAGCTATATTCACAACCGGAAGCGCAAACCTCATGGAACAGCTTGCCGATGAGGATCATGTTGGAAAGGCCCTTCAGGCCGTTCTCCTCTGCCAGTGCAGACGAGTTTACATAATATACTGTGACGTCCTTCCTCTCCACTTTTTTGCTGATTAGGGAGCTGTCTACCAGTACCGTGCCTCCCGGCTCTACTGCATCGATGAATTTATCCAGGGAAGGCAGGTTCATCGCCAACAGCACATTGGGGTTGGTAACCAGCGGGGAACCGATTGGTTCATCGGACACGCACACACTGCAATTTGCCGTGCCTCCTCGCATTTCGGGGCCGTAGGAAGGCAGCCAGGAAATTTCCTTATTGGCGATTAATCCGGCGTAAGCCGCCACTTTTCCGGCAAATAGCACACCCTGCCCGCCGAACCCGGCAAACACCATATTCAAGTTTTTCATGTTGTCATCACTTTCCTTTCTATCTTGCCGCTGCAGGGAAAAGACTTACTGTTCCGCTTTCTTCACGCCTTCCGCCACGTCCTTGTAAACACCCAAAGGATAGTAAGGAACCATGTTTTCCTCCAGCCATTTCACGGCTTCCACCGGGGATAGTCCCCAGTTTGTGGGACAGGTGGAAAGGACTTCAACAATGGAATACCCCTTGCCGTCCAGCTGGTTCTGGAACGCCTTCTTAATGGCTTTCCGGGCAATATTCACGTTTTTCACATCACTCACTGTCACCCGCTGTGCAAAGGCCACGCCGTCCAGGGTGGAAAGCAGTTCGCACACCCGTACGGGATAGCCGGCGGTATTGGTGTCCCGGCCATAGGGAGTGGTTTGGGTGATCTGCCCCGGCAGGGACGTGGGGGCCATCTGCCCGCCTGTCATGCCATAAATCGCGTTGTTGATAAAGATAACGGTAATGTTTTCCCCTCTGGTGGCGGCATGAACCGTTTCCGCAGTGCCGATGGCTGCCAGGTCGCCGTCCCCCTGATAGGTAAACACCACGTTGCCGGGCCTGGCACGCTTAATACCTGTGGCCACAGCCTGTGCCCGCCCATGGGGCGCTTCCACCATATCGCAGGCAAAATAGTCGTAGCACATTACGGAACAGCCTACCGAGGCAACGCCCACGGTACGCCCTTCCACGCCCAACTCATCGATGGCCTGTGCCACCAGCCTGTGTACAATGCCGTGGGTGCAGCCCGGGCAGTAATGCAGCGGCGCGTTTGTCAGCGCATGGGGTTTTTCAAATACGATCGCCATATGTATGCTCACTTTCCTTTCGCTGTCGGTACAAACTTTCATCATCGGTTTTGCGCTTTCTCACTTCATCAGTTCCTCGATCCTGGCCTGCACGGCGGCCGGAGTGGGGATCATCCCGCCGGTGCGCCCATAGAAATGGACGGGCACCTTGCAGTCTATGCTGAGTTTTACATCGTCTATCATCTGGCCCATACTCATTTCCACAACCAGCATCTGCTTTACATGGGAAGCCGCCTTCTTCATGGTGTTCACCGGGAAGGGCCACAGGGTAATAGGGCGAATTAGCCCCACTTTCTTTCCCTGCTCCCGCAGCTTGTTCACCGCGCTGCGCGCTACCCGGGCAGAAGCCCCATAGGCCACCACGCACAGCTCCGCATCCTCAGTCAGGTACTCTTCGGCACGCTGCTCGTCCCGCTTGACGATCTCATAGCGCTGATAGCGCTCCAGCACCAGGTTCTCCAACTTTTCCGGAGTCAGGTACAGGGAATTGATCACATTGTGTTCCCGTTGATTCTTATGGCCGCTGGCTGCCCAGGGCTTCTCCGGCAGGGCCTGTTCCCGCTCCTCAGGCAGAACCACCGGCTCCATCATCTGGCCCAGCATGCCGTCCGCAAGGATCATAGAGGGCATGCGGTACTTGTCTGCCAAGTCGAAGGCGTCGCTGACCAGGTCCACCATTTCCTGTACCGTGGACGGGGCAAGCACCAGCACCTGGTAATCTCCGTGGCCGCCGGCCTTGGTGGCCTGCCAGTAATCGGACTGGGAGGGCTGAATTCCGCCCAATCCGGGGCCGCCCCGCTGGACATTGATGATCAGCGCCGGCAGATCGGAACCTGCCATATAGGAAATACCCTCGCCTTTCAGGCTGACGCCGGGGGAAGATGAGGACGTCATGGCCCGAATACCGGCGGCGGAAGCCCCCAGCACCATATTGATGGCCGCGATCTCAGATTCCGCCTGCAGGTAGGTTCCCCCTACCTTCGGCATCCGTTTGGCCATGTAGGCGGCAAGCTCCGTCTGGGGAGTGATGGGATAGCCGAAGAAATGGTGGCAGCCGGCCCGGATAGCCGCCTCCGCCAGCGCTTCGTTGCCCTTCATCAAAACTTTTTCAGACATGTGGCTGTACATCCTTTCTGAAACATGATTGCCCTTTGCCGGAACGGTTCCGGAGGGCTTTGGAAAATCTCATTTTTCCACCGTGATGGCGGTATCGGGGCACATGGTGGCACAGGCCGCGCAGCCCACGCATTTTTCCGGGGCCGTCAGCCTGGCCGGATGGTAGCCCTTGTCATTGAGCACTTCGCCGACCAGCGCAATCAAATGCAGGGGGCATGCGTTGACACACATAGAGCATCCCTTGCATACTGCTTCGTCTACAATGATCCTTGCCATTTTCTGTCACTCCTTCCCAGCTGTTTCTTCCCATACAAATTGAACATATCTTTTTATGCGCCGGAACCCCTGAGGCAGGCGATCCCCTTCCTCCAAAGCAAAATCGGGAGCTGTAGAATACAAAAGGGGCAGCCCGGTTAACTCCGCCGTCTTTCTGGCAAAGGGCAGGGCTTCCAGGAGCGTTTCTAAATTTGTTTCCACGCCCAGGTGGGAATTGTTTACGATCCCTCCTGCCTTCAGGCGGGACGCCGCTTCAATCTCTTTTAAAAGGCCGGCGGCTTCCTCCGGCGTTTGGGAAAGTGCGCGGTAGCGGTTTATCACATAGAGCATTTGAAAACCTGCCCGCTCCAATTGGTCGTGCAGCCCGCCCAAAGCGGTAACGCCCGCGTCATCGCCGCCGGCGTCGATAAATACCCGGCCGGCTTCCGGCTGGAAAATGGAATAAATTTCCGGCGGGAGCGTGGGGGTGTCCAGCGTGGTCCCGGCAAACACCGGGGCAATCAGCTTTACTTCCTCTCCCTCCAGCAGTTTTCCATATTCAGAGGAACGGAAATAGGGATTTACAACATCCATGTCCACCAGGGTAACCGGCCCGCCGGTTTTCGCTGCTTCCAGCGCCAGGTTCAGCGCCAGATTGGTTTTGCCGCAGCCGTAATGCCCGCAGATAATCGTAATCCTTTTTTCCTGTTCCATAAATATTTTCCTTCCGGAGAGAAAGAATAAAGATGGATTCTAAGTTGTTAATGTTGTCATGATGCAACATTCTCCGGAACAGCCCAAATCTCCGATTTGGCTTCTGTTTCGTGAGGTCATTATATCATGATTGAGCCGCAGCGCGGCTCCCCTTTGAACATTTGACCCCCTGAGGTCAAATGTCTCATGCTTCAATGTTCTCCGGA
>CAYSQF010000036.1:0-18734 GCA_964433105.1 uncultured Acutalibacter sp. | reverse complement strand
TCCTCCAAGTAAAATCAAAATAAGGCAATACAATATGATTTTATCGTATTTCCCCTGGAAATTCAACAGCTTTTGGAAAATTGCCAGAGAGGTTTTCGGGCTGTCCGTTTTTGCGACTTTTTTGCAGGAACTTTCCCTATAGGAAGGCGGCTCATGGGATGCGCGGCGCTTGACAACCTGCTTCCCTATTTACTATAATGTAATGACAATATTTATTGGGAAGAGGAAAGGAAACCATGCTTTGCAGCGAATTTGACCCGGAACGGAAAGCTGTGATCAACCCGGAGGAACACATTATGCCAATCCCCGGTTTTCCGGAAATCTGCATTGGGATCTTTTCTGACGCGATCCTGCGGGAGATCCTGGAAAAGTACGGCGGGACGCCTTTGGCGGAATTGAAAACCTGCTGCGGGAACCGCACGGTGTACCGGGTGAAAACGAATGGCACGGAGATCGCTTTAGTTCTGCCTTGGGTAGGTGCTCCGGGGGCCATTGCCTGCATTGAGGAAATTGTGCCGATGGGCGGGAAATACTTTGTGTTTTCCGGCGTTGTGGGCGTGCTGCGCCACGACATTGCCAACGGGCATTTGATCCTTCCCACCGCTGCTGTCCGGGACGAGGGCACTTCCTATCATTATCTGCCACCCTCGGAAGAGGTGGAACTGGATTCCGCCTGCGTGGAAGCCTGCGCCGGCGCTTTGAAAACCCTGGGTCTGCCCTATGTCCTGGGAAAGACCTGGACCACAGACGCTTTTTACCGGGAAACCAGAGGCAAGGTGGAAAAGCGGAAGTCCCAGGGCTGCGTCTGCGTGGAAATGGAGTGTGCCTCCCTGGCGGCTGTCGCCAGCTTCCGGGGCGTAAAATTTGCCCAGTTTTTCTGGGCAGGGGATAATCTGGACGCTCCCGCATGGGAGGAGCGGGGTCTGTCTCAGCGCGGCAAAACCTTGGGAGACAAAATCTTTGCAGCCGCCGTACAGACTGGTCTGAATCTGCAAAAGCTGCCCTAAGGCGGCTGAATCGTTGAAAGGAGCAACAGTATGCCAAAGCTTGCCACATTTTATGACCATATCAAGGACATTTCCGCCCAAGAGGGCCTTTCCCTGGCCGATGCCATGACAAAAGCCCGGGCGCTGGGGATAGAACAGCTGGAAATTTCTCAGAACAACCTGATTGGCCGGGAGGACGAGGTGGGTCGGGAGCTTGCCTATGCCGGCCTGGGTATTTCCAGTATTCCCGCCTACTTTGATTTTGGCCGGGACATCGATGTGGACAAGCAGAGTGAACCCATTTTGGAAGCCGCCCGGTACCTGGGCGCGGACAAGCTTTTGGTAATCCCCGGCTTTTTCGCGCCGGAGGACTCTCCCGAAGCGCGGGAATGCCAGACGGAACAGATGATCTCCTGTATCAACCGCCTGGCGGACAAGGCGGCTGGATACGGTGTTTCCCTGGTCATGGAGGATTACGACAACGCTCTGGCCCCTTTCTCCACCGCCGCCGGCGTCCGTCGGTTTTTAGACGGCTGTCCCGGCCTTTCCTGTTGCTTCGATACCGGGAACTTTCGTTTCGCGGGGGAGGATGAGCTGGCGGCTTACGAAATCCTGCGGGACCGGATCGGCCACGTTCACTTGAAGGATCGGGCCTACGCCGGTGCACCGGAAACGGCGGTTCTTACCGCGGCTGACGGGCAGTCCTTGTACCCCGCCCCTGTAGGCGGAGGAAATTTGCGAATCAACGAGATCCTTTCCCGCCTTGCCCGGGACAACTATTCCGGCGCTTATACCATTGAGCACTACGGCGCCCCCAGCATGTTGGACTATCTCCAGCAGTCCGCTGCCTGGGTATCAGCCCATGCCGCTCAGATTTAATAGAAGCGCTAAAATTTCACGCCCCTTGCAAAAACGCAAGGGGCACGGTTTTTTAGCACACAGGCAAAGCGCGCAGCGCCGCCTGTTTTATAGCAGCTTTTCAAAGGCCAGGCGTTCCGACCCATCCTCAACATGGATGATTCCTCGGTATTCCAGGCCGTTTTTGGCCATAACCCGCTGCATGGGAAGATTATCCCGGTGGGTATCGCCGCGAATGGCACTCACGCTTCGCTCCTTTGCCTGGCGTTCCAGTTCCCGGAACATCAGCCCCGCCACATTTCTCCCCTTCGACTTCGGGTCCACGGCGATGCGGTGCAGAAAGCCGTACTCCGGCGGATCGCTCCGCCATGCCCCCTGTTCTATCACCTGGTAGGTAGGTTCCCGGCCAAAAGCCAGACAGGCTACGGCAATGACCTTTCCCTCTTCCTCCAGCACATACCCCACGCCGTTTTCCATGTCGGCCCTGGCATTGGATTCATTGGGATATCCGTCCTGCCACTGGTCAACACCCTGCGCTTTTAACGCCGCCCTTGCGGCTTCATACAGTCCGGCAATCGTTGGCAGGTCACCGGGCTCTGTTTTGCGAATTCTCATGGTTTACCCCCTAAAGGAACCGCCTCGCGGTTATTATACTACTTTATTCAAGCTGCGGGATAAAAACGCTGTGGTAACCGTGGCGGCGGAAAGCCGGAAGGCCGATCAGCTGCTGCACGCTGTTTTCGAGCATCTGTATCCCCAGCCTAGAAAACGGGGCTGCACAGCCGGTTATGGGTATTCTTTCCAAAGCTTGTAATAATCGGCCAAGATGTTCTCCATTGTGATCTGAAAACCATCCAAAATCTGGTGGATGGTCTGCTCAATGGAGCACATCGGCGGCGGCCCGTAAAAAAGCCTGTTCGCTGCGAAAAGACAGTGATCTTTACGCTTATAAGCTAAAAGCGAGCCACCTATTGTAACCGAATATTTCCCCTATCCATTCCGACACGCAAGGCGCCTTGCCACGCAGTCCCGGAAAAACACGTCCAGTTCCGTGCGCAGCTTGTCTCGACAGCGGCGGTAGACATCTATCTCCTGGCCAAAGGGATCCTCGATATAGCTGGGTATGTAAATTTTCTGGGTATCGGCGCCGGCCTGTTCCAAAATATACCCGTGGGTCTTGGACATGGGAAAAAATAAATCCCACACCGCCAGCTCCTCGCCGGTAATCCTCCGGGCCGTGTGGCCGGAAATATCCGCGCCTATCTCTTGGCACACCGCCGCCGCGTTTTTTGAAACAGGATCGCCCTCCACTGCGGAAAGCCCCGCGCTTTGGCACAGCACCTGATCCGACAGCCCCCGTTCCTCCATCATTTTGCGGAACAGTCCTTCCGCCATTGGACTGCGGCAGGTGTTGCCGGTGCAGACGAACAATATTTTCAAATGGAACATCCTTTCTCTATTCAGCCAATCTTTCATTCCCTTTGATACACCAGGAAATCAAATTCGATCTCCGTGGAAAACCCGGCGGTTTCCCTCAGCCGCATGCCACCGCTGACGCCGGTTTTCCAGTAATACGGAGTCATCGCAAAAAGGGCCCCGGCCGTTTTTGCGTCTGGAACGACAATTTCCTTTTGGACTTTTTCCCGGGTCAAAAAGCGGAAGCCCGGATACTCCGTATCCTTCCGCTGATTTTCATAAGGCTTTTCATACAAGATTTTCTTCATTCCCCACAAATGCCGCTTCCCCGGCACCGCGTAGACAAAGTACCCGCCGGGTTCCACTACCCGGGCGAACTCCTCAACCGCCAATGGGGCGAAAACATCGATAAGCAGTCGGCAGGAAGCTGTAGAAACCGGGATGGAAAAGCAGCTTGCCACGGCAAACTCCACATTTTTATACCGTCCGGCAGCCGCTTTCACCGCTGGCTTTGAAATGTCGAAGCCCAGCACCTGGGCTTTCGGCAGCGCCGCCTGCACCGCGCCGGTATAATAGCCCTCACCGCACCCGGCATCCAAGACCCTTGCCCCGGCCCTGTTTCCTGCGTACCTTTTCGAAATCGCGCACAGCTTTTTTCGGAACGGAGCGTAATAGCCGGTTTCTAAAAAACGGCGGCGGCTCTCCACCATATTCCGGGCATCGCCGGGTATTTTGGAGTGCATTTTATTTGCAGGCAGCAAATGGAGATACCCCTGCCGGGCCGCGTCAAAACTGTGGCCCAGCGGACAAACTGCCTGATGTTCCCCGCGCTTCAGTGCTCCGCCGCAGATGGGGCAGCAAAAGCCCGAATATTCCGCTTCCAGCAGGTCAATTTTTCCATTTTCCATAATCCAAAAGTTTCCCTTATCCTTTGGCGTCGTACCAGGTTTTTCCGGCGTGAGCGTCGGCCACCATCGGCACGGACAGATCCACCGCCCGCTCCATTTCCTCCGTCAAAAGCTTCTGCACCTGATCTGCTTCTTCCTCTGGACACTCCACAATCAGCTCATCGTGGACCTGTAAAATCAGCCTGGCTCGCAGATTTTCCCGTTCCAGCCGTTCGCTGACCCGGATCATGGCGATCTTGATTATATCCGCCGCTGCGCCCTGAATCGGCATGTTCCGGGCGACCCGTTCTCCGAAGGCACGCATGTTGAAATTGGTGCTTTTCAGCTCCGGCAAATACCGCCGGCGGCCAAAAATAGTTTCTACATATCCCTTCTCCCGAGCCTCCTCGGTAACCCGCTTCATATAGGCGTCCACGCCGGAATAATTCCGCAGATACTCCTTGATATAATCGTCGGCCTCCTTCCGGGAAACCCCGATATCCTTGGAAAGGGAAAACGCCCCAATGCCATAAACGATGCCGAAATTGACCGCTTTTGCCCGGCTGCGCATTTCCCCGGTGACCATCTCCTGGGGCATGCCGAATACCCTGGCCGCGGTGGAACGGTGAATGTCCCGGCCCTCTAAAAAGTCCTCCTTCATGGCAGCATCGTTGGCCACATGAGCCAGCACCCGCAGCTCGATTTGGGAGTAGTCCGCATCCACCAGCACGCCGTGCTCCGCGGCGAAAAATTTCCGCAGCTCCCTGCCAATGGCCGTGCGCACCGGGATGTTCTGCAAATTCGGCTCCGTGCTGGAGATCCGCCCTGTGCGAGTTTCTGTCTGATTAAAGCTGGAATGGATCCGTCCGTCCGGCCCGATCACTTTCAAAAGCCCATCACAGTAAGTGGACTTCAGCTTGGCCACAGTGCGGTAGCGGAGCACCTGGTCCACCACGGGATTCAAATAGCGAAGCTCCTCCAGCACATCGGCGTTGGTGGACCAGCCGCTTTTGGTCTTTTTCCCGTGGGGCAGGCCCAGTTTTTCAAACAGCGCTTCACCCAGCTGCTTGGGGGAATTGATGTTGAATTCGTACCCCACCTGTTCGATGATGGAATCGTGCAGCTCTTTGACCTGCCGCTCCATCTCTTGCCCGTAGCGCTCAATACTGTCCCGATCCACGTAAAAGCCCACGTGCTCCATTTGGGCCAGCACCCAGGCCAGGGGAATCTCAATCGTTTCCAGAAGCTCCCGCTGGTTGTTTTCGTCGATGGCCCGGGAAAGGGACTGGCAAAGCCCGGGCATAGCGGCGGCGCAGAGCAGATCCTGGGTCTCCGGCAGTTCCTGCCCGCCAAAGTCCGGCAGGGCCACACCGTATTCAGCGGCGAGCCGGGGTACCTCGTACCCGGAAGCGGAGGGGTTCAGCAGATAGGCTGCCAGCACTGTGTCCAGCGCGACACTTTCCACCTTACAGTCCAGCCGCAGTGCCAGCCGATGCAGGGGCTTTACATCATGGGTAATTTTTTTGATCTGACAGTTTTGAAAAAACGCCCGCAGGAAGTCCTCGTCCGGACGCACCCGCCAAAGCTCCCCCTTATGTGCGAAGGTCAGGCTCCGCAGGGTGCCGTCCGCCTCCCAGGCGGCAAAAAACACCGCTTCCCCCTGATCCTCCAGCCGGGGCAGCATGGGCGCGCCGTCGTCCAGCTCCCGAACCAGAGGGCACTCTGCGGGGGCTGCCTGATCCTCGGTGGGGAGGGACATCCCGGAAAGCCCAAATTTTTCGATCAGGGAAAACAGCTCCAGCTTCACCATCGCCGCGGCAGCCTTTTGCGGGTCTCCGGCGGTCTTTATATAATGGGCCGGCTCCAGGTCAATGGGGGCGTCCCGCCGGATTGTCCCCAGCTCGTAGCTCAAAAACGCGTTTTCCCGGGATTTTTCCAGCTTGTCCCGAATGCCGGGCTTAATGTCCAGCTCGTCCAAATGCTCATACACATACTGTACACTGCCATATTTCCGGATCAGCTCTCCCGCTCCCTTTGGGCCGATACCCGCCACACCGGGGATACAGTCGGACGCATCTCCCTGGATGGCCTTCAAGTCGATCATCTGCCTGGGGGTCACGCCGTATTCCTCCAGGATTTTCGCTTCATCGTACAGCGTCACCTGGGGCTGGCCGAATTTTGTGGCGGCAAACCGCACCGTGGTGGCTGCGGAAACCAGTTGCAGGCTGTCCCGGTCACCGGTGGCGATCAGGCAGGTATCCCCTCGCTGCTCACAGGCAGTGGCCAGGGTGCCTAAAATATCGTCGGCTTCCCAGCCGTCCAGGGAAACAAGACGATAGCCCAGGTTGATGAGCAGCTCCTGCAAAACGGGAAGCTGCTGGGCCAGCTCCGGTGGCATCCCCTTTCGGTTGGCCTTATACCCGGCGTACCTCTTGTGCCGGAAGGTAGGCGCCCGCCGGTCAAAGGCAATGGCCACGGCGTCTGGTCTCGTTTCCTCCAGCACCTTGTGAAACATGGTGAGGAACCCATAAATTCCGTTTGTAAAATCGCCGGATTTTGTGCTCAGCAGCTTAATGCCGTAAAACGCCCGATTCAAAATGCTGTTGCCGTCCAATACCAGTAGCTTCATGTTGCTCCTCCTTGCAGATATTGAAACAGGACCGGCGTAATCTGCGGATACGTAAGGTTCTCCGGCAGGACGTCAAAGCCCTTCACTTCGGCCATTTCGCTTTCCGGCATAGGCCCAAGCCTTTGGATCACGGCCCGGAAAACCACTCCGTTGGCCCAATCGTCTGTGCCTTTCTCCCCGGCCCAGTAATCGCACAGCGGCTCTATGGTGTATTCCGTCGCTCCTGATTCCTCGTAAAGTTCCCTTTTGGCAGCTTCCAGCGGCGTTTCCCCGGATTCGATATGCCCGCCCTGGGTTTCCCAGGTGGTTCTACTCTTATGCCTGCTTAACAGTATTTTCCCCTGAAATTCCGAAAGTGTCACCACATACTTGTAAAATTTCAAAGCACCCAGTTCATACGTTCTGCAAATCATAGCTCTTTTCCCCTTCCTCCATACAGTTTTCCGCATAGAGATCCCGTAAAAGCAGGTCCAAATCCCGGAGCGAGCACAGCTCTCCGGCCCGCCGCCGGAACT
The DNA here is from genome assembly GCA_964433105.1 of uncultured Acutalibacter sp. Lineage (GTDB taxonomy): Bacteria > Bacillota > Clostridia > Oscillospirales > Acutalibacteraceae > Acutalibacter. The sequence goes on along the minus strand of CAYSQF010000036.1, from coordinate 11,443 downwards.
CTGCTGCGCCCTTGACCCCGTGGATATACCAGCCCACATGCTTTCGTGCTTCCCGCATGCCCCGTTCCTCACCCTTATACTCACAGAGCAGGCCGATGTGCTTTCGGATAACCACCACCCGCTGGGCGATCCCCGGCGGCGGCAGGATACGGCAGGAATCGGTCAAGTAGGCGTTGATCTCCCGAAACACCCACGGGTTCCCCAAAGCGCCTCGGCCAACAAGCACCATGTCGCAGCCCGTCTGCTCCAGCAGCAGGCAGGCGGACTGCGCTCCGGTAACATCGCCGTTGCCAATCACCGGCACGGACAGGGCTTCCTTGACCCGGTGGATAATCTCCCAATCCGCCTTTCCCTGGTACATCTGCTCCCGGGTCCTCCCGTGGACGCAGACAGCGGCGGCACCGGCATCTTCACAGTATTTTGCCGTTTCCACCGCGTTTTGATGCGCCCGGTCCCAGCCGGCCCGCAGCTTCACGGTCACGGGCAGGTCGGTTTTTGCTTTCACCGCCGCCACAATGGCCCCGCAGAGCTTTGGATCCTTCATCAGGGCGCTGCCTGCCCCGTTCCCCACGATCTTCGGCACCGGGCAGCCCATGTTGATGTCAAAACCCGTCGGCCTCCGGGGGAGCAGGCGCTCTACGGCCAGTCCAAAGGTTTCCGGGTCTGAACCAAACAGCTGCAAAAACACCGGCCCGTAATCTCGGCTCAAATCCGCCAAAGAACAGGTTTTTCTGTCGTTGTATTCCACAGCCTTGGCGCTGATCATTTCCGTCACGGTATACGCCGCTCCCATTTCCCGGCACACCTGTCGGTAGGCCGTATCAGTCACCCCCGCCATGGGAGCCAGTGCCGCCCGGCCTTCGATCTCTATGTTTCCAATCCGCAAAAACGATCCCTCTCCTTACGGAACGCCGAACCCCCGGCTTTTTTATTTGAGCACCTTGGAAAACACCATTTGGGAGCTTTCGGAAAATTTCAGCCCCGCTTCCCGGGTGTAGTCCTGTTCTTCAATGGTCAAGCCGTAGGACGGCAAAAATTCCTTCATAAAGCAGTCCGCCTCCGGCAGGTGCATGTCCGCGATAGACTTCGTAATGGTCTGCTCCGCCCTGCGAAAGTCACTGTTCCCGGACCGCCGTTCCTCCACGCACTTGATGACTGCGGAAATGCGGTCTGCCGCCTTCACTAAAGGCCGCAGCTCCTCGTCCCGCTCGCCCTTCATGGTCATCAGTTCCCGGTAGATGGGCCGCAGATCCTCGGGCAGCATGGAAACAAGGTGTTCCACAGCCATATCCTCCACCTCGCCATAGGCCTTACGAATCTCCTCAGAGTGGTACTTCACCGGCGTGGGCATGTCCCCGGTAATAATCTCCGGCGCGTCGTGCAGCACCGCCAGCATAGCGATCCGATCCGCATCGTAATGCCGTCCAAACCGTTCGTTCCCCAGCGTGGCCAGGGCATGGGCCACCAAAGCCACTTCCAGGCTGTGTTCGCAAATATTTTCACTGCGGGTGTTGCGCATCAGCCCCCAGCGGTTAATATATTTCATACGGGACATCATAGCATAAAAATGATACATAAGCTTGTCTCCTTTAGGAACAGCTGCTTCCATACAACAGCCTTTCACATTGGAAGGAGCAGCACATCCACCGCTCCTACCGCCAGCGTGATAACATTACAGACTACGGCGCTGATAACCGCCCGGCGTTCCCGGCGCTCCCAAAGCTTCACGGAAAACAGGATGGTCTGCACCACGGTGATAAACACCTCCGCCAGGCACAGTCCCACCAAAGCCCACAGCACATAATCGGAGGTCAAGGTGGAAGCGCCCACCATGATAAATCCCGCTAAAACCGCCTGAGACACCACCGCCGCTGCCAGAAAGATCAGCCAGCTTCGGCGCTCCCGGTATCCCAGCAGGAAAAAGGCCAGCACCTGAAGCAGCAGGGTCGCTCCCACCCGCAGAGCTACAAGCAGGGCGGAACGGAATGGCGGCACGCCTTCTTCCAGCTTTTTCGTTTCCAAATTCAGTCGGAGCACCGTGTTTTCCGAGGTGTGAAGCCCATCCGGGAAAGTCATGGTGAAGCTTTCTTCCCCGTTTTTCACCACCAGCTCGGTGCCCTTCGGCAGGCCCCGCCGCCATTTGATCAAACCCTTGACGAAATAAACGCGGAAATATGTTTCCCAGGCCCGATCCTCCCGCACCATCGTGATTGTCCCCAATTCCGCGTTGTCCGGAAAGTGAAGCTCGAAAACCGCTTCTTCCGGCGCACAGTTCACCAAAATGGTAAGAAAGGTGTCCTCGCCCGAGGCGGCCAGTGCCGAAATCGGCAGAAAAAGCGCCAGAGCCAGTGCAGTCAAAAGCATCCACCACCGCCGCAGTCTTTTTTTCATTCTTTCAGACAAAAAACTCGTCCCTTTCAAGGTGGATTTCTTGGAGTTCCAATCAGAACGCACCCCAAATTACCCTCTCTTCTGCCCGGCAAGCCACTCCAACAGGGAAACCTCCCTGCCATCCCACTTGATGGGAGCACCGTCGTAATCCAGGCGACAGTCGTCATTGAGCATGGGGATCCAGGCAAAATGGCCGATGTATTCAAAGGGATCGCCGTTTTGACTCCGGAAGCCCTCATGGATATCCTTGATGTTGTCCCAGAAAGTAAAATGCACGTTTTTCGCTCCTGCCTTCACGAGCCGCTGGTAGGTGGGAACCACCGTTTCCTCGGGCTTTACCACCGGGTCGTTTTTGGCGTGGGTGAACCATATTGGCATGTCCACGATCTCTCTAAGCTGCTCCTCTGTGATGGTTTCATCGTAGAGCGCTTCGCAAACCGGGAAGGCAGCGGCAAAGAAATCCGGGTAATCCAGGATCATCCGCATGGTCATAAAACCGCCGTTGGAATCCCCGCCAATATAGATTCTGTCCCGGTCGACCCCGGGATTTTTCCCCAAAAACTCATCAATACAGGCTTTCAGCGCCTGCACATAAATGCTTTTCCCGGTTCGCCCGTATTCGCCGGTACCATCATTCATCCAGAAGGTGGGCGTTTGAGGAACCAGCACATAAGCGCCGCCAAACAGCCTTTGAACCTGTTCGGAAGCCAACCTTACCACCTTGTTTCCGGCATATGCCACCGTGGGATCCGTTCCGCCCTCGCCCGCGCCGTGGAGCCAGATCAGCAAGGGCCTTGCGCTGCCGCAGGAGGTCTGGGGAATGAAATAGCCGTAATTGAGCGGCTGCTCCCGATATGAGGACGTCCCATGCCGGAAATTTTCCGTATCCGGGCAGAAATCTCCCAGGGAAAAATCATACACCAAGCCGGCAACAGGGCCGGTTTCCCCGAGGAAAGTCCCGGTCTGCACGATGTGGTAGCGGCTCTTGATAAACACGTTCATTCCATTGGGGGCGGAAATGGATGCGGACAGGGGAAACAGTGGGCCGTATGCCATGTCCAACGTCAGGAATTTCCCCGCCTCCGCCTTTGCTCCCATGCGGTTGGAAGGATAAGCGGCCCGCACTGGGATATACCCCCGGCTTGGCTCCCGGTCATCCTGGGCCATCCAACTTTTCGGCAAAAGCAAAACCTCTCCACGTTCGTCCATCCGTTCCACAAACACAGAGAACAGCTCTGGCGGCACTGACGGCGCGGAAACCTCTTCCGGCAGGGGAAGGATCAGCTTTGTCACATAAGGCCCGTAATCGGTAATTCTGGTAAAGGTGTAATATCCTCTGCTCATATTGATGACCACTTTCCTTTCTTTTGTTCGCCGGTGGGGCTTTGCCGATACTGCGAGACAGCCTCATCCTTTTATTTGAATTGGCGGCGTTTTCAGGGAACACAAAACCGGCCCCCGGCAGGCTGAAGCAGGACCGCGCCTGATATGCGGTATTGCTTTAAGCATAGCCGGGAAAAGCCGGTTTGTCAAGTAATCGATATGCAAATCATCCGGGCGGCCCAAGATCATTTTTGAAAATGAGCAGGACCGCGAAACAGGATTATTCCACAGCGGGCAGATTGTCAAAGCTCGCCTGCAGTTCCTCATCGGTGGGGATATAGTCGGTCATCACCCCGTCATTATACTTTTCATAGGCGGTCATATCGAAATAGCCGGTACCGGTCAGGCCGAAAACGATGGTCTTGGCTTCTCCGGTCTCCTTGCACTTAAGAGCTTCATCGATGGCCACCCGGATGGCGTGGCTGGATTCCGGCGCGGGCAGGGTGCCCTCTACCCGGGCGAACATTTCCGCCGCCTGGAATACTGCGGTCTGCTCCACGGCAACGGCTTCCATCAGGCCGTCATGGTACAGCTGGGACAAAATGGGACTCATGCCGTGATACCGCAGGCCGCCGGCGTGGTTGGCCGAGGGGATAAAGTTGGAGCCCAGGGTGTACATCTTCGCCAGAGGGCAAACCATGCCGGTGTCGCAGAAATCGTAAGAGAATCTGCCCCGGGTAAAGGAAGGGCAGGAAGCAGGCTCTACGGCGATAAAACGGTAATCCGCTTCCCCCTTGATCTTTTCGCTCATGAAGGGGGAGATTAGGCCTCCCAGGTTGGAGCCGCCGCCGGCACAGCCAATGATGATATCAGGCTTGATGCCGTATTTGTCCAGCGCCGCTTTTGTCTCCAGACCGATAATGGATTGATGCAGAAGCACCTGGTTCAGCACAGAACCCAGCACGTAACGGTAACCGGGCGTGGAGGTGGCCGCCTCCACCGCTTCGGAAATGGCGCAGCCCAGGCTGCCGGTGGTGCCGGGATGGGCTTCCAAGATCTTCTTGCCGACCTGGGTAGTCTCAGAGGGAGATGGCGTTACGGAAGCACCGTAGGTGCGCATGACCTCCCGGCGGAAGGGCTTCTGTTCGTAGGAAACCTTTACCATGAACACCTTGCAGTCCAGGTCAAAATAGGCGCAGGCCATCGAAAGGGCCGTGCCCCACTGGCCGGCACCGGTTTCGGTTGTGACACCCTTTAAACCTTCCTTTTTGGCGTAATAGGCTTGAGCGATGGCGGAATTCAGCTTATGGGAACCCGAGGTGTTGTTACCCTCATACTTATAATAGATTTTTGCCGGAGTGCCTAGGGCCTTTTCCAAAAAATAGGCGCGCACCAGCGGGGACGGCCGATACATTTTGTAGAACTGTTGGATCTCTTCCGGAATCTCAAAGAAGGGTGTGGTATTGTCCAACTCCTGGCGCACCAGCTCGTCGCAGAACACGGGAGTCAGCTCCTCGAAGGACATGGGCTGATGGGTACCGGGGTTCAGCAGAGGTGCGGGCTTGTTTTTCATATCGGCCCGCAGATTGTACCACGCTGTGGGAAGCTCGCTTTCGTCCAAATAGATTTTGTAGGGGATCTTCTGTTCTTTCATGGGATTCTTCCTTTCTGAAAAAATTATCAAAACAACCAAAAACGCATCTGTCCTAATTTCTTAGGACAGATGCGTGAACATCTGCGGTGCCACCTAAATTCGCGGGGACCATCGCTTTCCGGTTCCGGAAAGCTGCACGTTCCCACACGCGCCTTATCACGTACGAGTACAAACGCTGTTTATACTTTATACGCTGTCCGGGGTAACGGCCGGCCGCCGTCCTGCCTATATAAGAACCGAAAGGTTCCGTTCGGCAAGGCCCTCACAGGTCCATTCCCGCCTCGCCGGATGGCCGCGATCCCAGCAAAAGCAAGCACATCGCTTTTTCGCAGCTCTCTTTGCACCCGGAATTGAAACGGTACTACTCCCGATCTTCGGTGTTTTGGTGTTCTGATTTTACCCAACTATAGCACGGGGCTTTCCGCTTGTCAAGAGATAAAAGATAAATTTCCAGTGTATTTTGCAAGATATTTTTTTGCGCCCTGCAAAAACAGCCTATGCCGTTTTTTCGTGATTTGATCCTCTTCCTCCTGCCAAACTCGAAAAATCTGCTCATGAGACTGATAAAGAATTTGGCACAACTCCAAGGCAGTATATTCCGGCTTTTCCAGCTGGAAAAATTCTAAAATTCTAGCGTCCAAAGATTTGTTGTAATCATTCTTAGATGAAATTCCCGGAATATGGGAAATTGTATCGGTGCAGGTTCCGGTATACATTTTGCAAGGGAGACAGATGTCATCACCTTCTATCGTAAGGTGTATGCACAAGTTAGGATTTCCTATTACCGCATTGGCAATTTTGTAAAAATCATGCCTCATTTTTTCGTCAGGTACAAACACCTCAATACCGGAACCGTACAGCTTTATGATATCCATAAAATGATGAGGCTTTATGGTAATTGTGTCATTCATCGTTTCCACCTCCTCATACGGCTGTTTCGAAATCACTTCTGATTTTTGTGTTCCAAATGCTCTTCAATCCGGTAACGGGGCCGGGCTTTGACCTCACTGTAAATCTTTCCCACATAGGTGCCCACCACGCCCAGGCATAGCATCTGCACGCCGCCCAAAAGCCAAATGGAACACACAATGGCGGTCCAGCCGGATACCGCCCAGCCCGCGAAATAAGAGATCAACGCGTAAAGCAAGCCGAACACGCTGAGGACAGAAATCAAAATACCCAAGTTGGAAATAAGCTTCAGCGGCTTTACGCTGAAGCTGGTAATGCCGTCCAAGGCCAGGGCAATCATCTTTTTTAAGGGGTATTTGGATTCCCCGGCAAACCGCTCATGCCGGTCGTAGTACACATAGTCGCTCCTATAGCCGATCAAGGGCACAACGCCCCGCAGGAACAGATTGACTTCCTTATACTCGGAAAGAGCTTCCAGCGCCCGCCTGCTCATCAAGCGGTAATCCGCATGGTTAAAGACGATATCCACCCCCAGAAGCTTCAGCACCTTGTAGTAGCTCTCGGCGGTGGTGCGCTTGAACCAGGTGTCTGTGTCCCGCTTATTTCGTACACCGTACACCACGTCGCAGCCCTCCAGGTATTTTTGGACGAACTGGTCCAGCACATCGGTGTCGTCCTGCAGGTCCGCATCCAGGCTGATGGCGCAGTCACAGCTTTCTGCAGCGGTCATCAGACCGCAGAACAGGGCGTGCTGGTGACCCCGATTATGAGCCAGCTTCACCCCTTCCACATAAGGGTTTTCCTGATGGAACTGGGAAATAATCTGCCAGGTTTTATCCTTGCTTCCGTCGTCCACCAGAAGCATCCGGCTGTCTGGCGCCGCAAGCTCCGCAGCCCGCATGGCATCCAGCTTATCCGTCAGCCGCTTCACGGTTTCCGGCAGAACCTCTTCCTCATTGTAGCAGGGGACCACGAAATATACGATGGGTGTCATGATTGCTCCTCCTTGTTTTGTTCAGGTTCCTCTTTCAGGATAGGCTGCTCTGGTTCCAGCTCGCTTTGGGGTTCGGCCGACAGCTCGCTGGGCGGATTTTCCGGGGGTGCGGCCGGCTCCCGGTCGTACCGGGGGATCAATGCGCCGGAGCGCAGGAAAGAGGCGTTTCTGGCCTTGGCGTAGTCGGCAAACCTACCTCGGCGCAGCAGGCCCGGATTTTGAGGAGGCGCAGGCAATTTATGGCCGGCACGGCGGGCCAGCACGAGATATACTGCCAAAACTGCCAGGGAAAGGAGTGTAACTCCAATGCCCGCCAACAGGCCCGGTGTGCGGTAGGTAAATTCAATAACCACTTTTTCGCCTGGGGGCACGGCCACGGCCATAAAGCCCACATTGACCTGGTAGATCTCCGCCGGTTCCCCATTGACTTCAGCGGACCAACCGGATTCATAGGGTACGCTGAAAAAGACCAACTCGTCCCGGTCTGTATCACGCTCCGCTACAAAACCGGAAGAAGTATACGTAAAGGAAGAACAGGAGGTTTCCGCCCGGTCAAGACAGTCTTGCTGGTAAGTGGCTTCAGTGAAATGTCGATTCGTATCCGGCAGTTCCTGTAAAGAAAGCTGGGAGGAAAGCGTCTCCACATCCTGATCCTCCAGAATCACGGCCCGAAGCATGGCCCGTTCCCGCTCCGTCTCACTCATGGAATTATAGGTGCTGCGGCTCAGGTAATAGTCGTAGGAAAAGCCCATAGGGATGTAGTACTGATTTTCCCAGATATCAAACCCGTTGGCGTTGCCGTAATACGCCCAGCCCGGCATGGCCGGATCAGACGCGTCTTCCCCCGCAAAATAGTCGTCGTCGTGGTCATCGTCAAACAGCCAATGGACCGAGGTCAGGCCCCGCAAGGCGTAGTGGGATGTATCGGGCCGGGAAGCCACATCCCGTTGGACGCCGATAGAATCGTAAAACTCCATGACAGAGCCCGGCACAATACTGTGAAACGCCTGAATGGAAGGGATTTCCCAAAACATGGCGGCATTGTCTGTGGACTCGTAAAAATCCGAACGGCACTGCTGCAAATCGGGCAGATCTATATCCTCGCCGCCGTTTAGGGAATAGGGGATCAAGTGATCCCAGGTGTAGTCCGTCTGGGTTTTGCCAATAGAAATGAAATAGACGGAGTAAAGGACCACCACCACCGACAGGCACGCGGTAAGACTCCGGTAAAAGGTCCTGCGGTTTTTTCGGCAGAAAGCAAACACGTACACCAACGCTCCAAGGGACGCCACCGCAATGGCCACATAGGTCCAAAATCGGCTGGGATACTGCTCCAGCCCAAAGGTAAGACTTTCTTCCCCGTCTGTTGTTTCCAGGCTGGGCATCAGCCCTACAACCACAGCAATGGCCAAAGTGATGTTGAGGGTCCAGGTCACAGAGCGCCGCCAGTCTGTGCGCTCGTTTTCCAAAGCCATCACTGTGGCAAGGGACATCATCAGGGTGAGCATATAATACCAGCGGGCGTAATAGGCACTGTTCATCATCTGGAACGAAGAATTCAGGAAAGGCACCAGCGCCATGACAAACAGGATCCAAAGCATCTTTTTCAGCCAGTGCTTTCTGCGCAGCTGCAGCCAGCCGATGACGCCCGTCATGCTGAATAACGGCAGCCAAGCCCCCAGAGAAGCCCATTTCGACTCCGACTCCGGGGTGAAATTTGGCCTTGCGGGAAGATCCGGCGGGAAGAAGAAGCACTCCAGGATATGGAGATACCGCTGGTTTTTATTGTATAGCACGGCGTTCCAGCCGTTAATCAGGTTCCCGGTACGGTTGTTTTGCAGCACCGCCAGCACGGAGGGAATCAGCAGCACGCAGGAGAGGCCCACGCCCAAAACGGCTTCCAGCGCCAGCAGAAGGAAGTCCTTCCAGCCGATCTTCCAGCTGCCGCACAGCAGACGGAGAAAGAAATAGATTAAAGTAAAGGTAACCTGTCCTACAAAGAAGTAGTAATTGACGAAGCAACAGGCAAACACCGTCAGGGCGAAAAGCCCCCGGCAGCGGGTTGCCATATACTCATCCAGCGCGGCCAGCATCAGCGGAAACATGATGATGGCTTCGTGGAAATGGTTGAAGAAGATATTGTAGATGGAAAAGCCGGAAAAGGCATAGAGCACAGCGCCGATCATAGCGGTTTCCCCGGTTTTGGTATAGCGGTGGATGTACACGTACCCCGACAGGGTAGCACAGGCAAATTTCAAAATGAACAAAGGACCCATCAAGAATTGCAGCCATTCCGAGGGGAAGGGGATCGTAAGCCAGAAGAAGGGACTCCCCAGCAGATAGAACGAATAGGAGCCGATGAAGTTCACACCCAGATCCGTCTTGTAATTCCAGCCAAATTCCCCGGATCGAACCGCGTCGTGGGCCAGCCGGTAAAAGGGTACCTGCTGCACGTTGAAATCCCCGTAAAACAGGAAACGTCCCTGGTCCACAATGAGGAAGGGAAGAAAAATAATGAATGCCAGACCCATCCCCAAAAAGAAGGATTTTAAAAAGTAATTATTCCGCCAGCCGCCGCCGGTCCTTTGCTTCAGTTCGCCCATAAACTGCTCCTTTACCGCTGTGGGAATTTCCTCAATCTTATGACGTGCAAAATATTAGACAGTTCGGGGAGAATTCCCGCGTTCCGTCAGCGCGCGCCGCATTTGTCTGATATCTATTATACCACACCTGCGGTGGGCACTTCGCGATACGAGATCTTGCAAAAAATGTAAGCATTCCGCCCGCGTATGTGATTTCTACAGTTATTATACCACAAACTAACGTTGAAGCAGCTCGAAAAGAGCTTCTTCGGGGACAAAATCGGATCCCGATTGTATTTGGCATACCACAAAGCTAACGTAATGAAGAAGCTCGAAGAGCTTCTTCGGGGACAAAATCGGATCCCGATTTTGTCTATTATACTATATCTCCCTGAACTTTTCAAACCTTTTAGAAACTACTCCGTTATTATTTCCTTACTCTACCTACAATAAAGTTTAGAGCAGATGGTACGGTAGCCAGCCGCGCCCCAGGAATTGTGCTCTTAGAGGCTTTTGGCCTTGTCGGTTAAAAAGGCTATCTCGCGGGCAAAAAAACAGACGCGCCCTGGAAGCTCAGTGCGCGTCTTGTCGGCCGCTAGGCCTGGTCGGAGTGGGGAGACTCGAACTCCCGACATCCAGCTCCCAAAGCTGGCGCGCTACCAACTGCGCTACACCCCGTTGTTTTTAACGCATCTATTATAGCTGAAAGGTGGGTAGAATGTCAACCTTGTAACTTGATTTTTCAGCATGGCGGGATTATACTAAGACCATCTCGCCGGATACCATCGACAACATGAAACCCGTGCTTTACGACATGATGCACAAAATGCTGGAATAAGCGCAAAAGGGCACACGATTCTCAAAAGGCAAAATCCGCAGAACGGTTGTTTGGAAAGGAAAACCATGAAAGTTGTATTTTTGCACGGCTTGGGGCAAACCGCCTCATGCTGGGACAAAACCATTGAAGCGATGGATCTTAATGCGGAAATTTTCTGTCCGGAGCTGATCGACTGGTGCCGTGACAGGGGCGTCGGATACACATCTTTATACGAGGGCTTTGCAAAATACTGCCGGCAGTTTACAGAACCGATCAATTTGTGCGGCCTGTCCTTAGGCGGTATCCTCGCGCTGCAATTTGCCGTCGAAAACCCTGGAAAAGTGTGCTCCCTGGCACTGATTGGAACCCAATTCGTCATGCCGAAGGGCCTGCTGAGATTTCAAAATTTTCTGTTCCGCTTGATGCCCGGCAAGGCGTTTCAATCGACGGGTTTTTCGAAAAATGATTTTATTGCTCTTTGCAAATCCATGATGGAGTTGGATTTTCAAGACAGCCTGCAGGCTGTAAGCTGTCCGGTAATGGCCGTTTGCGGCGAAAAGGATAAGGCCAATAAAGCGGCGACCGTACAACTGCAAGAACGCCTGCCAAACGCCGGTATTTCGTTCATCGCAAACGCGGGACATGAAGTAAATGTCGACGCCCCGCTCGATTTGGGAAAGCTTCTGACAGCCTTTTGGTCCGGCAAAGCCTGATCGAACAACATGGAAATTCACACTTGACAAAGGCATATGACTCAAAGTAGAATAGAATAA
>CAYSQF010000035.1:0-19267 GCA_964433105.1 uncultured Acutalibacter sp. | reverse complement strand
TCACAAATCACCGCGCCGATGACTTCCCGCAGGTTGTGGGGCGGGATATTGGTCGCCATACCGACGGCAATGCCGCTGGAACCGTTGACCAGCAGGTTTGGAAACCGGGAGGGCAGCACCCGGGGTTCCTTCAGGGACTCGTCAAAGTTTGGATCCCAATCCACCGTGTCCTTGTCGATGTCCCGGAGCATTTCGTTGGAAAGCTTAGAAAGCCGGGCTTCCGTGTAACGGTAAGCAGCCGGTGGATCTCCGTCCACGGAACCAAAGTTGCCGTGACCATCCACCAGCATATAGCGCATGGAAAAATTCTGGGCCAGACGAACCAGCGCGTCGTAAACAGACTGGTCACCGTGGGGATGATACTTGCCCAGTACATCGCCCACGCAGGTGGCGGATTTTTTAAAGGCCTTGTCAGCGGTAAGGCCGTCCTCGTACATGGTGTACAAAATTCGCCTGTGCACAGGCTTCAGGCCGTCCCGCACATCGGGCAGGGCGCGGCTTTTGATCACGCTCATGGCGTATTCGATGTAGCTTTTCTGCATTTCGCTGACCAGCTCTGACTCTGTAATGGACTGGTCGGGAAAAGCGATATCCTCGGGCTTGTAGTCGCGGTTATGTGCCATGGTTTTCACGCTCCTCCCTTAATAATCCAGATACATGGCTTTTTGGGCGTTGGCTTCGATCCATTCCTTCCGAGGTTCTACCTCTTCACCCATCAGCACGGTAAACACCTGGTCGGCGGTAACGGCGTCCTGCAAAGTGACCCGGCGCAGGGTGCGGGTCTGGGGGTTCATGGTGGTTTCCCACAGCTCGTGAGGGTCCATCTCACCCAGGCCTTTAAAGCGGCTGATATCCACCTTCACGTTGGGATTGTCCCCCCGCATTTCGGCGGAGATCTGGTCCCGCTGGGTCTCATCGTACGCCACCCGTACAGTCTTGCCCCTCGTCAGCTTGAACAGAGGGGGTACTGCGGAATACACATAGCCCTTTTCAATCAGCGGCCGCATATAGCGGAAAAAGAAAGTGAGCAGCAAAGTGCGGATATGGGCGCCGTCCACATCGGCATCCGCCATGATGATAATCTTATGATACCGCAGCTTTTCCAGATTGAACTCATCCCCAATGCCCGCACCCAGGCCCAGCACCAGGGGGTAGAGCTTATCGTTCCCGTAGATTTTATCAGCCCGCGCCTTTTCCACGTTCAACATTTTGCCCCACATGGCGAGGATGGCCTGGAACCTGCTGTCCCGCCCTTGTATGGCGGAACCGGCAGCAGAATCGCCCTCCACGATGTACAGCTCACAAAGGGAAGGATCCCGCTCGTTGCAGTCCTGCAGCTTGTCGGGCATCTGGCCGGAATCCAGCGCGGTTTTCCGCCGGGCCATCTCCCGGGCCTTTCTGGCAGCTTCCCTGGCACGGGAGGCCATCAGGGCCTTGTCGAAAATATTTTTTGCGGCGGCGGGGTGCTCTTCCAGGAAAGTCATCATTTTGTCGTACACCATGGAGCTAACCAGGCCGCTCATTTCCGTATTTCCCAGCTTTGCCTTCGTCTGGCCCTCAAATTGAGCCTCCTTCAGCTTAACGCTGATCACGCAGGTCAGGCCCTCGCGCACATCCTCACCGGACAGGTTTTTGTCGGTGTCCTTTAAAACGTTGTACTTTCTGGCGTAATCGTTCATGACCCGGGTCAGCGCCCGCTTAAAGCCGTCCTCATGGGTGCCGCCGTCGGTGGTGTGAATATTGTTGGCAAAGGACAAAACCAGCTCGCTGAAGCTGTCGGTATACTGCATGGCCACCTCTGCGGTGGAATTGCCATCGGCCGCTTCGGCGCTGAAGTGGATGATCTCCGGGTGAACCACTTCTACGGCTTTCTTTTTGTTTAAATATTCTACAAAGGAGCTGACGCCGCCCTCGTAGCGGTAGGAGTTGGAAATGACGCCCCCTTCCTCCTGCTCTTCGGGGACCCTTTCCTCCGCCGGGCGTTCATCTATCAGCTCAATATGCACTCCGGCGTTTAGGAAAGCCTGCTCCCGCAGCCGCTGCTGCAGGGTTTCGTAAGTGTAGGTGGTGGTTTCCTTGAAAATTTCCGGGTCTGCCTTAAAACGGATCACCGTGCCGCTTGTCCGGTCTGCGGGAGCTTTACCCTTGTCCAGAAGCTCCGTAACGGCCTTGCCCCGCTCAAACCTCTGGTAGTACAGCTTGCCTTCGCTGACCACCTCTACCTCCAGCCATTCGGACAGGGCGTTGACCACAGAAGCGCCCACACCATGCAGGCCGCCGGACACCTTATAGCTGCCGCCGCCAAATTTGCCGCCGGCATGAAGAATGGTAAATACCACCGTCACAGCGGGCAGGCCGGTTTTGTGCTGGGTGCCCACGGGAATGCCGCGGCCGTTATCGGAAACATACACAATGTTCCCCGGCAGGAGCTTCACGACAATCTTGTCGCAAAAACCGGCCAATGCTTCGTCGATGGCGTTGTCCACAATCTCATATACAAGATGATGCAGGCCACGGGGGCCTGTGGAGCCGATATACATGCCGGGACGTTTCCGTACAGCTTCCAAGCCTTCCAGGACCTGAATCTGGTCGCCGTCGTATTTCTGGCTGGCGTCTGCCTTTGCCAGATCCATAATTTCATTATTTTCCAAAAATAGACCCCCAAGACTACGCCGCTTCAACCGCAGAAAAATGGCAGCCACATGCTGCAAGCAACGGCTGCGGCGCTGTATTTAACAAGATAAAAAAGCAAAAGGCGGAAACCCGCGGCAAAGTGCCGCCATAAAAAGCCGCCTTTTCGCCCAGTATCCTTTTATAATTAGTATAGCAGATTTTTTTCTCTTTGTAAAGGCAAGGCGGTATAATTTTGAGATATGGGAAACGCTATAAAAATTGCCCAAGATTCCATAAAGATACGGAAGTCTTGGGCGATCACGCCATCATATGCCGGTCAACATATTATTAAGTTCTATGCTTCCGCTGTTCCTCCAGCTCCTGCAGACGGCGCTCTACATATTCCGGATCGTCATATTTTGCAAAGAAATCTTCCGTGGAGCTTGAAGAAGAGCTGAAAACAGAGGAAGCGGCCTGGGGCTGGCGGGTTTTCGAAGCCGGCTGAACAGGCGCTTCTACCGGACGGACCTGTCGGACAGGTGCGGTTTTATTGGAAGAAGATACTCGCGCCGACGTTTCCCGCCGGGGAGACTCCGAAGCTGGCACAGCCTGGCGTGGGGCAGCGATTTTTGTGGGCGCTTCCCGGACAGGCTGGCGGTATCCGCCTTCGGGCGTCATCCTTTTTGCCGTATTTTCCGGCAGCTTTACCACCGAGGTTTTGGCGATCTCCTGCTCCCTTTCCTGGGGCAGGGGACCGGTGCGATAATCCACCTGGGGAAGATAGTCGTTGTCATCATAGTAAACCCGGCTTTCAGTCGCCGGAGTCCTACGGGTCGCCGGTGCTTTCCCGGCCCGCCTTCCCTTGTCCATCTCGGAGCGGGGCACCTTTTTGATCACTGGCTTTTCCAAATACACCATAAAAAGGCTGAGCAGGAAAAACGCCGCAAAGGGGATAATCACCTGGGCCACGATGGAAAGGGTGATGTCATCCAAAATAAACTTGTGGAAAAAATACAGAGCTCCGCCTGCAAATACCGCCAACAGGGCAAATACATAAATCAGCGGGGATAAAAAAATATTTGAAATTCCCCCGCAGCGGGGGCATTTGTATTCCCCCTGCCTCTTTAGGGACCAGGTGCGAATTATGTTGACCCTCTTTTTGCAGTAGGGGCAGGTGGGAACTCCAAAATATTTCACGGTTAATTTCCTCCTTTTCAGGGTCTTGGCAGATTTACCGGGCACCGGTCGATAAAGCGGCAAGCCGTTTCAGCAGTGTGGACGGCGCCATCTGGGAAAGATATACGATCTGCCCTTGGGGGCTTTCACACAGCACAAAAGATTTCGGAAGCTCCTGCGAAACGTTGACAATCCTGTTTTCCCGCTGGGCCTTCGCCAGAAAATCCCTGGTGTGCCGGGACACGGTGGAATGATCCAGATCGAACACGCCCAGCACACGATCCGTGCGAACTACAGTATCCTGGCCGAGATGCAGGTACATAAATCGGGCCGCCCCTTTCTTTTAGATGATTGACCGGACCGCATACTGCCTTAAATTTTCTCCGGGCTGACAATTCCGGCTTCTACCCGGAACCGCTTGCCGGTTTCCTGGAAACTGACTGTTTCCGGGCTGCAGCAGGTAAGAAAGACCTGTCGGCCGTGCAGGTGGTTTAAAAGGTAATCCTGCCGGCTTTGGTCCAGCTCACTCATCACGTCGTCCAGCAGGACTACCGGCGTTTCCCCGGAAATTCCCGCCAGCGTTTCCGCTTCCGCCAGCTTCAATGCCAACACCGCGCTCCGTTGCTGGCCCTGGGAACCATACGAGCGGGCGGAAAGCCCGTTTAAGTTGATTTCCAAATCGTCCCGATGAGGTCCGGCGGATGTAAAGCCGGAACGGGCGTCGGAGAAAAAGGTTCGCTTCAATTCCTGCAAAAACATCTCTTCCGCTTTTACGGGAGAAAAGTTTTCCACAGAAAGCTTGACAGACGGGGAATACCGGATTTCAATGGCTTCCCGGCCCTTGGAGATACCATCGTACACTTCCCGCACCTTTGGCGCCAGTTTTTCCACGTAGGCGGCCCGCTCCTGCATAACCACGGTGCCCAGCTTGGCCAGTCGCGCGTCCCAAACTTCCAGGGTATCCTGCAGCTCAGGAAACCGGATCATATCCTTTAACAAGGCATTACGCTGCAGCAAAGCCCGATTATAAACGCTGAGCGCAGCGGCAAAAGCTGGTTTTAACTGGCACAGGGCACCGTCTAAAAACCCGCGGCGGCGGGAAGGGCCTTCCTTAACCAGCAGCAGATGCTCCGGGGAAAAAATGACAGCCCGTACTTTTCCAACCAAGGCGGAGCCTGTTTTCTTTTTCACACCGTTGATGACGGAACTTCTTTTGCCGTTTTCGATTTGCAGCACTGCCTTTTGGGGACGCTCCTCACTGAAAAAATCCAGGCTAAGCCATGCGGCGGGGGCATTTTCTCCATTTAGATTCAGCCGGGGCAATTCCCCGTCTTTCGCGCCTCGGAAGGAATGGCCGCCGGTGAAAAGCCACAGGGCCTCCAGTAAATTTGTTTTCCCCTGGGCATTGTCCCCGTAAATAACATTTACCCCTTGGCAGGGAAATAATTCCCCGTCCGCCAGATTTCGAAAATTACTTGTGGCAAGCCGCTGTACAAACATGCTGACCTTTCTGTGGCGCGAAACTGACCGCGCCGCCCTTTCTTCGCTTTTCCCATTATTCTATCTGGACCTGTTTCCCGGCGTATTCCAGCCTGTCTCCCGGCCGCATTTTCTTTCCCCGCATGGAACAAGGCTTCCCATTGACCAAAACTTTTCCGTTTTGTATGGCGAGCTTTGCCTGCCCGCCGGTATCCACCATTCCAGAAAGCTTCAATAGGGCGTCCAGGCGGATAAATTCTGTTGTAATCTGTATTGTTTCCATATTTTCTCTCGTTACTTTTTGAAAAGAAGTAACAAAAAACTTTCACGGTTCACGTTTCAAATCTAATTTAATAGTTAGCACTTTTTCCGCAGAACATTTTTCTTCTGCTTATTACTCGTTTTTCAACCTGACCGGCAGCACTAGGAACAGGAACCCTTCTCCTTCCTTTGGCAGAATCTTCATGGGGCTTAAAGGTCCGCCCAGCTGAATTTTCACCTCGTCGCATTCCGTATTTCGCAGAGCGTCCAATAAATATCGGTTATTGAAACCAATCTCTACCGTATCGCCTTTGATTTCTGCGCTCAACTGGTCGCTGGCCCGGCCCATAGTAGTAGTACAGAGAAGCTTGATTTCATTATCGCCAAATTGGCAGCGTACCGGACTTTTTAGCCTGTCAGTGATCAGCAGGGAAACGCGCTCTACACTTTCTATGATTTCTCGGGTCTTTACCACTACTTCCGTTTTGCTGTCCGGTGGGATCGCAGCCTTATAGTTTAGGAATTCCCCTTCCAACAGGCTGGAAATCACCGTGTAACTGTCGATCTTAAATAGAATGTGCCGTCGGCCGGCGGAAATTTCCACCGGATCGTCGCTATCTTTTAAAAGCCGCAAAATTTCTCCTAAAGTCTTTCCCGGAACTACAAAAGAAAGATCCTCTTTAAAATTTGTGGGTTCACTGCGCTTTGCCAAACGGTAGCCGTCCACGCTTACCACATCCAGAATACCGTTTTCAATGTGGAACAGGCTGCCCTGATGGATGGGTTTCGCATCGCTTTCCGCTACAGCAAACAAAGTTTGCCGGATCATGCTTTTCAAAACGTCGGAAGGCAGGGTGATACCGGTGGCGTCTGTCAGCTTCGGAAGCTCCGGAAATTCCTCCGCAGGAGTGGCGATAATGGAAAATTTACTGTAACCGCTTTCGATGGCGGTAATCCCTTTTTCGTCCACTTTAACCGTAACGGTTTCATCGGGGATTTTTCGGACGATATCGGAGAAAATCTTTGCGGGAATAGCCGCCTTCCCCGGTTCTTCCGTCCTGGCCGGGATAACGGTCGTGATCCCAAGTTCTAAATCGTACGCGCAAAGCTCCAAAGAACCCTCCGACACGGAAAGCAGGATACATTCCAGAGCGGGAATAGAGGTTTTGGTGGACACGGCGCGCTGGATATTGGATACAGCCTCGTTGATTTCATTTTTATTGACAGAAAATTTCATGATGTTTCCCTTTCCGGGCTTTTAAAATTAAATGCCCTTATTCAATGTATTTTATATATGGATAGATTTAGAAGTAGTCGTAGTACTGTTAAAATTGTGTAAAGATTTTATGGTTTCCGAAAACTTATGTTTTTATCCCAGGAAAATTTTTCAGAAAAGAATGTGAAAGAAATGTTTAGAAAGTGAAAATTTTTTTTGCTTTCCACAAGGTTGTGAAAAGGGGATGGTGGATTGTTTAAAAAAATGTGGATTTTTATCGATCGCGGATGTTTTTGATGATGTCGTTTACTATTGCCTTTGTACTGGGGTCCCGTTCCAGTTTTTTCTCCACCTGGCGAGTGGCATATACCACAGTGGAGTGATCCCTGCCGCCGAAGGTTTGGCCTATCTCCACCATAGAAAGGTCCGTAATCTCCCGCACAATGTACATAGATATTTGCCGCGCTTCGGAAATGTTGGAGTTTCGCTTTTGGGAGCGAATGTCATCCGGCGTCACGTTTTCAAAGGTCCTTGCCACTTCTTCGATAATCTTATCCACAGTGACCGGAGTTGGCTGGCTGTTATTGATAATGTCACTGATGGCCGCCTGGGCCGTAGCCACATTGATAGGCTTGTCCTCCAGCAGGTGGAAAGCACGGAGTTTTTTCACAGCCCCTTCCAGTTGGCGAATATTATTCTTTAGCTTTGTAGCGATGTATTCCGAAACGTTGTCCGGAATCTCAAACCCCAGGGATTCCGCTTTCCGGTTGACAATAGCTGTGCGGGTTTCAAAATCCGGAGGTTGAATGTCCGCCAGCAGGCCGGATTCAAATCGTCCCTGAAGACGCTCAGACAGAGTGGCGATTTCCTTTGGAGGCCGGTCGGAAGTGAGAATGATCTGCTTTTTTGCCTCGTGCAGAGCTTCATAAGTGTGGAAAAATTCTTCCTGGGTGGAATTTTTTCCCGCAATAAACTGGATATCGTCCATCAGGAGCAGATCTACCGTTCTGTATTTTTCCCGGACGTGAGGCATGGTTCCTTTTGCAATACCCTCAATTACCTCGTTAGTGAAATCCTCGCCCTTCATGTAAAGGACGGAGCGGCCGGGAAAATTACTTTTAAACTTTTTCCAAATTGCGTTGAGCAAATGGGTTTTTCCCAACCCGGGATTGCCGTAAATGAAAAGCGGGTTGTATAATACGGCGGGCTGAGCTGCCACAGCCTGACAGGCGGCGTGAGCAAACCGGTTTGAGGGGCCGACTACGAAGTTTTCAAAGGTCAAATCCTCTGTGTCGGTGCTGGAAATTTCCTGTTCCTCAGGCTTTTCCTCCTCCTGGACGGAAATGGTGAAGTCTATTTCAGAACCAAACACAGTTTGAAACGCCTGCTTCAGCAAGTCGCTATAGCAGCGCAGAAGCGTCTGTTTATGGAATTCATTTGGAGCTTCAATGGTAGCCATGCCGCGCTCAAAGTCCAAAGAGATGGGCTTCAAACGGCTGAACCAGGTTTTATATGCCACCTCAGTGATTTGAGATTTGCAGTAATCACAGATCAATTCCCAGGCCTGATTAAAAGATTCCACAACAGTTCCCCCCTGGCGGCCGCGGCCGTCGTTTTTGAAAGCACGCCCGAAAACATGGGTGTACATATATTTTAGTATATCATAAACGCAGGGCTTTTGCACTAACATTTTAAAAAATTTTCCCAAAACTGCCTTTAATGGAATATATAACGGCTGTGGAAAGATGAAGTACTATACTTTGTGGTAAAAGAAAATCAAGCCGCAATGTGTACGGATTTTTAAAAAAAGAGAAGTCCTGCGCTGTCTGGCAAAAAAATATGGTTGACATTGAGGACAGGGTTACGTTATAATAAGAAAACGCAAGGCAATACGCCGGGAAAGCTGAAATTGGGCCTGCCGTGGATTGGC
Organism: uncultured Acutalibacter sp.; assembly: GCA_964433105.1. GTDB lineage: Bacteria > Bacillota > Clostridia > Oscillospirales > Acutalibacteraceae > Acutalibacter. The sequence goes on along the minus strand of CAYSQF010000035.1, from coordinate 10,592 downwards.
ACGGACGGGCGCCCGGGAAAGAAGCCCGAAAGGAGGGTTTTAAGATGCTGAGAACGTATCAGCCGAAAAAGCTCCACAGAAAGAAGGAGCACGGGTTCCGTAAAAGAATGTCCGACAGGAACGGACGCAAGGTACTTGCACGCCGCAGAGCAAAGGGCAGAGCGCGCCTCTCTTATTAAAGGGGAGCTTTCAAAGGTCACCTCGCGTGGCCTTTCTTTGTTTTTCAATTTTACAAATGGTTGAATTGGTTTGAAATTTGAAGGGGAAAACGGCGCTGAGCGCAGAAAACGGCGGATCTTTACCGGCAGAAGCAAGACTGCGCCGCAAGGCGGTTTCTATGGAAAAAGTCGTGTCATTGTGCAGAAACAATGATTTTAGAAGGGCCTATTCCAAAGGGAAAAGCTTTGTAGGCTCTTTGGCAGTCTCTTATGTGAGAAAAAATAAGCTGAGACAGACCCGGGTGGGGATCACCACCAGCAAAAAGGTGGGAAACGCCGTACAGCGGAACCGCTCCCGCCGGGTGCTGCGGGAGGCCTACCGTCAGCTTCTTCCCAGGGTTAAACCGGGTTACGACCTGGTTTTGGTGGCCCGTGGGAAAACCCCTTATGTGAAAAGCTGGGAGGTGGGGAAACAGTTGGAAAAGCAGCTGTTTTCGGCAGGTGTCCTCACGGAAAAAAACAAAGGGGCCGCCGAATGAAACGGGCGCTCATCAAGCTGATCAAATTTTACCGGAAAGCCATTTCTTCTCACACACCGCCCTCCTGCAAGTATATCCCTACCTGTTCCGAGTACGGAATAGAAGCTATCGAGAGGTTTGGCGCTTTGAAAGGCGGGCTTCTCACCATATGGCGCATTTTAAGATGTAATCCCTGGAGCCGGGGCGGGTATGATCCCGTGCCGGAAAAGAAAGAAAAGAAAAAATGAAAAACTGCCGATTTCCGGAAAAACCGGCGGCTTGGCAGTTTTCTAAGAGGAGCCGAAGCAAAGCATGGCAATTTTTAATTTCTTCGGAAGCATCCTGGGCTATCTGCTCTGGTTTCTGTATACGATTTTTAAAAACTATGGCGTGGCCATCATCCTGTTTACCGTTATTTTAAAGCTGGCCCTGTTTCCCACTACCATTAAACAGCAGAGGAGCATGGCGTCCCAGGCAAAGCTGGCGGAAAAGCAGCGGGAGCTGCAAAAAAAGTACGCCACGAACAGGAATAAGTATAACGAGGAGCTGACAAAGCTCTATGAAAAGGAAGGCGTGAACCCCAGCAGCGGATGTTTGACCACCCTGCTCCCCTTCCCAATCATGTTGGGTATTTACTATTCGGTGATTATGCCGTTGTCCAATACGCTGCACATTGCGTCCGCCACCGTGCAGCAGGCCACCGATTATATTTCGAAAATCCCCGGGGTGATCTCCACCAGCAACATATATTCCGAGCTACAGATCATCCGGAATTTTGACGCCCTGCGGGACAGCCTGACCATGTTCAGTGAGCAGGATCTCGCGAAGATCAGCGATTTTTCCACCGGCTTTAAGTTTTTGGGCCTGGATCTGCTTGCCACTCCCAAGGGTGCGGCTTTTTCCACATTTTTGTGGCTGATACCGGTACTTTCCCTGGTGAGCAGTGTGGCTTTCCAGGTGTACACCATGCTGTATCAGAAAAAAACTACCGGCCAGAATCCACAGGGGTGCATGATCGTGATGACCTGCGTGTTCCCGCTGATCAGCCTGTACTGGGCTTACACCATGCCGGCCGCCGTGGGCTTTTACTGGGTTATTTCCTCTTTGACCAGCTGGGGGCAGAGCATTATCACCAACAAATATTTCAGCGCCGCCCAGATGACTGCCATGATGGAAGCCCAGCGGGCTGTGGCGCTGGAGCTGGCGGAGGTTTCGGTACGCCCCCTGCCCGCAGCGGCGCAGAAGGAGATAGCAGATCGGCTGGCAGCCGGTCCCCAGCAGCAGAAAAAGAGCGCTGCTAAGCAGCCGCAGAAAAAGAAAAAAGGCGCCGGAAAGTAAGGCGCTGAAAAATGGCAGCTGCCGCATTTTTTCACAAGAACAGGTTTTAGAAAGCTTGCCCATAGAAACAGAAAATGAAAGGAAGGAGCGAACGTCATGATCAGAGAAGCTATAGCGCAGGGCGCAACCGCAGAGGAAGCTTTAGCCAACGCCTGTCGTGAACTGGGCGTGGACACCACGGAAGTAGAATTTGAAATTCTGGAAATGCCTACGAAAAAGACCTTTGGCCTGTTTGGCGGCAAGCCCGCGAAGGTCCGGGCTTACATTGAGGAAAACGAGGATCCGGCGGAAAAGGCTTCCGCCTATTTGAAGTCCGTACTGAAGGAGATGGGCCTGCCGGATGTGCAGATCGAGATCCGCCGCGAGGAAGCCGGGGCGTCCCTGTCTTTAAACGGAGAGGACATCGGCTTTATTATTGGCCATCGGGGCGAAACCCTGGACGCCCTGCAGTATCTTTCCTCCCTGGTGGCAAATCATGTGGAAGATTCCTATTACCGCATTACCCTGGACGTGGGAAATTACCGGGAAAAGCGGAAAGAGACCTTGGAAGCCCTTGGAAGGCGCATGGCTATCCGGGCAGTGAAATCGGGACGTAATTCCTCTTTGGAGCCGATGAACCCTTACGAGCGCAGAATCATTCATACCGCTGTACAGGAGGTAGAGGGCGCCAAGTCTTGGAGCGAGGGGGAAGATTTGAACCGCCATGTGGTCATTGGTCCGGAGGGCGGGGAAAGACCCCAGCGCAGGAACGACCGCCGAAACGGCGGGCGGCGCGGTTATGACCGGCGCGACGGAAACCGTCCCCAGGGTGGCTCAAGAAATGGCGGCTCCCGCCCGGAACAGGCTCCCAGAGCGGATGGACCCAAATCCGACGCTCCGGATATGCCGATTTACGGGAAGATCGAAGCGAAGAAATAAGCGGCGATCCTTGTACCGAGGGGCCAATAGACTGAAAATAGGAAAGGCTCCCAATGTCAGGGAGCCTTTTTTGCGGAACAGTGGGCCCTCTTAAAGGAAGCGCCGCTTAAGCCGGCGAAAGCGATTTGCGAAGTGCTGAAGCGCATTTATTCTGTGCTTCCTAAAAGCAAAGAAACAGGTGTCATTATGGAGAAAACCATTGCCGCGGTTTCTACCGGCGCGGCGCCGGGAGGAATCGGCATTGTCAGAATCTCCGGACCGGACGCGCGAAAAGTTGCGGACCGGGTGTTTCGGGGTAAAAGCGGAAAAAAAATCATCGGTATGAAGGGGTATACTGCCCAGCTGGGCGGCGTTTACACCGCTTCGGGCGAAAAGCTGGACGATGTGGTTGCTTTGGTGTTTGCCGGGCCAAAGAGCTATACCGGCGAGGACGTGGTGGAACTTTCCTGCCACGGAGGGCTTTACCTGACAAATCGAATTTTGCGGGAAGTGCTGGATGCCGGTGCTGTCCCGGCTGCTCCCGGGGAATTTACCCGGCGGGCGTTTCTAAATGGCAAGATGGATTTGGCTCAGGCGGAATCAGTGATGCAGCTGATTGGCGCCAGTGGGGAACAGGCGGCCCGGGCGGCGGAAGCGGCCGGCTCGGGCGTGCTTTCCCGAAGGGTCCGGGCGATCCGGGACGACTTGGCGGGGATTGCCGCCCATTTGGCTGCCTGGGCGGATTTTCCCGAAGAGGATGTGCCTGTGGTGGAAGAACAGGAGCTTCACTCAGGCCTGCGGCAGACAGAGAATACCCTTTCCCAGCTGCTTGCCACTTTTGACCAAGGCAGGGCCTGCCGGGAAGGGGTGGAAACGGTGATTGCCGGCCGTCCCAATACGGGAAAATCCACACTGATGAACCTGCTGTCAGGCAGGCGGCGGTCCATCGTTACCGAGTACGCGGGCACCACCCGGGACGTGGTGGAGGAAACCGTGCTGCTGGCTGGCGTCCCTTTGCGGCTGGCGGATACCGCCGGTCTGCGGAATGCCGCCGATCCGGTGGAAGCCATCGGCGTTGCTGCGGCCCGGGAGAAGCTGCGGTCCGCGCAGCTGGTTTTTGCTGTATTCGACGGCTCCCAGCCCCTCTCCGATGAGGAGAAGGCGTGGCTTGCGGAGCTGGATCCGGATCGGACCGTGGCGGTCATCAACAAGGCGGATCTCCCGCAGATTTTGGACGAACAGCCGATCCGGGAGCTTTTCCCGTATACGGCGGTGCTTTCTGCGGAATCTGGGGAAGGGCTTGACCTGTTAGAGAAGCATGTGGCGGCCATTTTGAATACGGAAAAATTCCAACCCTTGGATGGCGCTTTGGTGACGGAACGTCAGCGGGACGACGTCAAACGCGCTTTGGAAGCGGTGCGGGAAGGGACACATGCCCTGAACGCCGGCCTGACTCTAGACGCGGTCACGGTTTGCGTGGAAGACGCCCTAAGCGCCCTATACGCCTTGACGGGGGAAAATGTTTCCGAAGAAGTGATAGACAGGGTATTTGAAAATTTCTGTGTGGGTAAGTAGCAATTGGCTTTCCTGCCGAGAAACTATATAAGGAAGGGAGCGTGCGAGCCATGACGACTTATGACGCCGGGACTGTTGACGTGGCTGTGATCGGCGCGGGCCATGCCGGGATCGAAGCGGGGCTTGCCGCCGCGCGGCTCGGCTGTAAAACGGCGGTATTTACCATCAATCTGGACGCGGTGGGAAACTGTCCGTGCAATCCCAGCATTGGCGGAACCGCAAAGGGCCATCTGGTGAGGGAGATCGACGCTTTGGGCGGCGAAATGGGACGGGTGGCGGATGCCTGCACTCTGCAAAGCCGGATGCTCAATTTGGGCAAGGGGCCGGCGGTCCATTCCCTGCGGGCTCAGATCGACCGAAACCTTTACTCCCAGACTATGAAGCACCGTCTAGAAACCTGTGAAAATTTGGAGCTTCGTCAGGCGGAGGTAGTGGCCTTGGAACGAGAAGACCCCTTTTGGCTGCTGAGCACCCGGTTGGGTGCTGTGTACCGGGCAGGGGCGGTAATCCTTGCCACCGGCACGTTCCTGGGAGGTAAGGTGTTTGTGGGGGACGTGTCTTACGCCAGCGGCCCGGACGGCATGTTTCCCTCTGCCTTCCTGCCGGACTCCCTGAAGAAGCTGGGAATTTCCCTGCGCCGGTTTAAAACGGGCACCCCGGCCCGGGTTTTAAAGTCCTCTATCGATTTTTCCGAGTTGGAGGTTCAATATGGCGATGAGCCTGTAGTCCCCTTTTCCTACGACACAGAGGAGCCGCCGGAGAATCAAATGGTCTGCCATGTGAGCTGGACCAACGACCGGACAAAGCAGGTCATTTTGGACAACATTCACCGATCCCCCCTGTATTCCGGGATGATCGAGGGCATCGGCCCCCGGTACTGTCCCAGCATTGAGGACAAGGTGGTCCGGTTCCCGGACAAGCCCCGGCACCAGTTGTTTATTGAGCCCTGCGGGCTGCACACGGAGGAAATGTACCTGCAGGGCATGAGTTCTTCCCTGCCGGAGGATGTGCAGATTGCTTTTTATCACACAATCAAGGGCTTAGAGCACGCGCAAATCATGCGCAGCGCCTATGCCATTGAATACGATTGCTGCGACCCTTTGCAGCTGGATGCTTCCCTGGAATTCCGGGAGTTTCCGGGATTGTACGGCGCGGGGCAATTCAACGGCAGCTCCGGGTACGAGGAAGCCGCCGCGCAGGGCCTGATCGCTGGAATCAATGCCGCCAGGAAGTTGCAGGGGAAGGAACGGTTTATTTTGGATCGGGCAAGCTCGTACATCGGCACCCTGATCGATGATTTGATTACAAAGGGAGTCTCGGACCCCTACAGAATGATGACTTCCCGTTCCGAGTACCGGCTGGTGCTCCGCCAGGACAACGCCGATGAGCGGCTGACGCCCTTAGGCCGGGAGCTTGGTTTGATTTCCGACAGGCGCTGGGAAAAGTTTTTGACCAAGCAGGAGCAGAAGCGTAAGGAAATGAAACGCGCGCTTTCCACTGTGTTCCCGCCTTCCCAGGAGCTTAACGACCTGCTTGTTTCACGTGAAACAACGCCGGTTTCCACAGGCGTAAAGCTGGAGGAGCTGCTCCGCCGCCCACAGATCACCTACGAGTGTTTGACAGAAATTGACAAGGGGCGGCCGAATCTGCCGAAAAGCGTGTTGGAAAGTGTGGAGATTGAACTGAAATATGAGGGCTATATCCGCCGTCAGGCCGCAAATATTGAGGAAATGCGCCGGGTGGAGCAGAAGCGCCTGCCCGCCGATGTGGATTACAATAAGATTAAGGGCCTGCGGCTGGAAGCCGTGGAAAAGCTCAACCGGGTGCGGCCTGAAAATGTGGGCCAGGCGGGGCGGATCTCCGGGGTAAGCCCGGCGGACGTTTCCGTCCTGTTGATTTGGCTGTCGGCCCATCAGGAAGGGGGAAATAAAGCATGACAGAGTGGCAGCGCGGCTTGACCGATGTGGCCAAACAGGTGGGAGTGAAAGTGTCCCCCGCCCAAGCGGAGCAGATGGAACTTTATTTGAAACTTCTGCTGGAATGGAACGAAAAACTGAATCTTACCGCCATCACAGACCCTGCCGAAGCGGCGGAAAAGCATTTTGCAGACAGCCTTACCCTGCTTTCCCACTGTAAGCTTAAACAGGGGGCAAAGGTGATTGATGTAGGCACCGGCGCGGGCTTTCCCGGTCTGCCGCTGAAAATCATGCGGCCGGATTTGCAGCTCACTTTGTTAGACGGCATGAACAAACGGCTGAATTTTCTGGGTGAGGTCTGCACCGCGCTGGGGATTACAGCGCTGCGGGTCCACAAGCGGGCAGAGGAGGTCGGCCTGGATAAGAATATGCGGGAAAGCTTTGATGTTGTCGTCGCCAGGGCAGTGGCGCCTTTAAACGTACTGAGCGAATATTGCCTGCCCTTGGTAAAAATGAAAGGCTTTTTTCTTGCCATGAAGGGGCCGGGCGCCGGGGAAGAGCTGGAGCAGGCCGGGAACGCCATGCGTATCCTGGGCGGGACCGATGTGCAGACCATATCTCTTGCCCTTCCTACTGCGGGGGAACGAAATATCATCATGGTGCAAAAGAAAGCTTTTACGCCAAAGGGCTATCCCCGGCATGGCGGCACCATTATAAAGCATCCGCTCTAGCTGGCGGGGACGCGGCGTTTACAGCAGCCAAAGGAGAGATAATAATGGAATTGGAATTCCGCAAGCCCACCCTGGAGGAACTTGACAGCCTTGACCGGGTTATGGCGGTGATCAGCGACAGCCCGGCGGACCGCGCGAAAATGAAAGCGTTGGTGGAGAAGCTCAACGCCGATCCCCAGAAATACCTGCTTGCGGCGATAGACCGGGAAACCGGCGTCCTCTGCGGCAGTCTTTTGGGCGTGGTGTTTGAGGACATCTGCGGGGACTGTCGGCCGATCCTGCTGGTAGAAAATGTGGCGGTCCTGCCGGAATACCAAGGCAAGGGCGTGGGGCGCGCCATGTTTGAGGAGATTGAAGCCTGGGGTAAAAGCATGGACTGCCATTATGAAATTTTGGTTTCCGGAATGCAGCGCACCGGCGCTCATAAGTTTTACAAGGCCCTGGGCTTTAACGAGGTCAAGGGCTTTAAAAAGTATTTCCCATAAAGCAACCGCAAAATATTTTTTTGCGGCCGACGGTTTTCTACAAATTCTCGCTTTGCGGCGTGGTAAAATCAGTCTTGCAAGGGGGGACAGGCAGATGTTTCAAAAGAGCAGGCACAAATTGACAAAACTGCCCGTTTCCAAAATACTGCCGAACCCATCCCAGCCCCGAAAAACTTTTGCGGAGGACGAGCTTCAAAGCCTGGCTCAGAGCATTCAGGAAAACGGGCTGCTGCAGCCGGTGACCGTGCGTAAGGAAGGCGGGACGTATTACCTGATTGCCGGAGAACGGCGGCTGCGGGCCTGCAAGCTGGCCGGCCTGCGGGAAATCCCGGCGATTTTGACAGACTGCGAAGCGGAGGACAGCGCCGTGCTGGCCCTGCTGGAAAATCTTCAGCGCCGGGACTTGCAGATGTTCGAGCAGGCAAACGCCATTGTAAACCTTCTGCGGGAATGGCGCATCACTCAGGAGGAAGCCGCAAAACGGTTGGGCATCAGCCAATCTTACCTTGCAAACAAGCTCCGCCTGCTGAAGCTGAGTCCTGAGGAACAGGCTGAGATATTGGAGCACGGCCTGACCGAGCGGCACGCCAGGGCACTTTTGCGCATCGAGGACATGACCATGCGCCAAAAGGCACTGCATATGGTGGTGGAACGTAAATTGAACGTTTCCCAAACCGAGGAACTGGCGGCGGCAGCGGCACAAAAGAAGGAAACCAGACGAAAAGCTAAACGAACCTTTGTGGCAAAGGACATCCGGCTTTTCATCAATACTATCGATCACGCGGTGGACGCCATGAAAACCGCCGGGATCGAAGCGCAGGCAGAGCGCAGGGAAACGGAAGAGTATATCGAGTGTACGGTCCGTATCCCTAAATTGGCCGCCAGAGTTTGACGGCCCCCAAACAAGCGTACAAGTTAACCCATTCCCTTATTCATTTCCCACAGGAAAAACGGTCGAGTTTTTGCTCGGCCGTTTTTCCATATTCATTTGACTGTTACGTACATAAAGCCATGAGCAATTAAAAATATCTCTTCAAAACAGTGACCATGCCGCATCCCTTTCTGCAAATGTTTCATGTGAAACATTTTGTATTTTACTTTCTATTAAGGATGTGCTATAATAGACGCTGGATTTTAGACATTTGACGGCAGAAAGGGACAATATGCGTAAGCGGGTGCTTCAGTTCTTCGCGAAGCCCGCCACGGACAGCCCAAAATCTAAAGTCTAACATGTAAAAAGCATTAAAAATCTAGCTTCTAGAATCTAGATTCTAGAAAAGGAAGAAAGCATATGGGGAAAATCATTGCCATTGCCAATCAAAAGGGCGGAGTGGGGAAAACCACCACCGCCGTCAGCCTGGCCGCGGCGCTGGGAGAAAAGGGGAAAAAGGTGCTCCTGACGGACACGGATCCCCAGGGAAACACCACCAGCGGCGTGGGCGTGGACCGGCGAAGCTGTATTTTAAGCGTCTATGAGGTAATGATAGGAGGAGAGAAGGCGCGAAGCGCCATTGTAAAAACCCAGTTTAAAAATCTGGATCTGCTCCCCTCCAATATCGATTTGGCGGCTGCGGAGATTGAGCTTGCCGCTTTGGAGAATCGAGAAGCCATTTTAAAAAATGCCCTGGCTCCCATTCGCAGTGAGTACGATTTTATCGTCATCGACTGCCCGCCTTCCCTTGGGTTGATCACAGCCAACGCCCTGACCGCAGCGGACACTCTGCTCATTCCCATTCAGTGCGAGTATTACGCCCTGGAAGGCCTTTCCCAGCTGATGAATACTGTGCGCCGGATCAAACGGCAGTACAACGAAAGGCTGGATTTGGAAGGGGTGCTTCTCACCATGTATGACGGCAGGCTGAACCTGACCCAGCAGGTGGTGGAAGAAGTAAAGAAGTATTTTCCCCGTAAGGTGTTTAAAACGGTAATTCCTCGGACGGTGCGGCTCTCTGAAGCGCCGGGCTTTGGACAGCCGGTGCAGTATTACGACAGCAACTCCCGGGGCGCGGAAGCCTATAATGAGCTGGCGGCGGAAGTGTTGAAAAATAACAGGTAGACAGAAAGGAGCGGGAAACCATGAAAAAAAGGGGACTTGGAAAGGGGCTGGACGCCATCTTTGCGGAAAACAGCGGCGCGTCCGGCGAAGGGGCGGTGTCCATCAAAATCGGGGAAATCGAACCAAACCGCGACCAGCCCAGGAAGGAATTTGACAATGCGGCCTTGAGCGAGCTGGCGGATTCCATTTCCCAGCACGGCATTTTGCAGCCGCTGCTCCTGCGGCCGATAGTCAGCGGCGGATACCGCATTGTGGCCGGCGAACGCCGATGGCGCGCGGCACGGATGGCCGGGCTTTCAGAGGTGCCTGCCGTGGTCCGGGAAATGACAGATGCGGAGGAAATGCTTTTTGCCCTCATTGAAAACCTGCAGAGGGAGGACCTCAGCCCACTGGAAGAGGCCCGAGGCTATCGGACCTTAATGGAGACTCAGGGATTCACCCAGGAAGAGGTTTCCAAGACTGTGGGAAAGTCTCGCCCGGCGGTGACCAATGCCATGCGGCTTTTAAATTTGCCGGAGGATGTGCAGGACATGCTGGAAAAGGGGGAGATTACAGCAGGACATGCCCGCGCGCTGTTGAGCTTCCGAAATGAGGAGGACATGCGGTTGGGCGCACAAAAAGCCAGGCAGGGCGCGTCGGTGCGGGAGCTGGAGAGCATGGCGAAGCGACTGAAAGGGCAAGCGGCCAGCCCAGCAAAGCCGGTGGCAAAGAACCGCTATTACGAGGAAGCCCAGCTTGCGGTGAGCGAATGCTTGGGCCGCCGGGTCAAAGTGGCTGGCACCAAAAAGAAAGGCTCTTTGACCATCGAGTTTTATGGGGAAGAGGATCTGCGGAATCTGCTGTCAACCTTGAAATTGGAAAAGTAGGCTGTGTAACAGTCTGCTTGCCGTATAACTTTCGGCTTCGAGGACAGCGCCT
>CAYSQF010000034.1:0-19724 GCA_964433105.1 uncultured Acutalibacter sp. | reverse complement strand
CGAACCCACACGACCAGCTTGGAAGGCTGGGGTTCTACCACTGAACTACACCCGCACATGAAAGCTCAATCATTATACCACAGTGTTTTTCAACAGTCAAGAATTTTTCACACATCACCGAAAAAGTTTTTAACGCTCCCGCATGCTTGGCTCCCCTTTCCTTTTCAAGCAGCATCCATACAATGTACCATGTTGACCAGCAGAGCGACGCCCTCTCCCCGCGTGATCTGCGCTTGGGGCCGCACCGTACCATCTTTATATCCTGCCAGCAAGCCCAAGCTGTAAGCCTGCGCCACAGGCTCGCGCGCATAGTCGCTGACCTGATCCTCATCCACAAAGCTGGTTCCCGCGGGGATTGCGGAAATCCCATAGTTTTCCAGATAGCGGATCATCATAGAAACCGCCTGCTCCCGGGTGACAATCAAATCCGGTTCAAATTCCGTTTCTGAAGTCCCCCCGGTAATCCCGGCCGCATAAGCCCAATCCACGGCGCCGGCATACCAGCTTTCCCGGTCCAGATCCTCAAAGGGGCTGGCCGGGGCGGCAGAAAGATCCGCCTTTTCCACATTGGCCAAAATCGCAACCAACATCGCACGGGTCATATTTTGGTTCGCACTGAAAAATCCGGGCGAGGTGCCGGAAATCATACCCCGCTCCCTGGCTTCACAGGCGGCGTCCAGATACCAGGCGTTTGCGGCCACGTCCGCAAATTGATCCCCCTGAAATAAGGCGTACACCTCGGTATCCTGCTTCACTTCAAAAGTATAGCTCGGCTCCACGCACAACAGCGTTTCATCGGCCCCGTACCAATTTGTAACAGGCAGATCACTTCCGGAAACCAAGGTAACGGTATCCCCCCAGTGGTACTTCCCGCCGCCCACCGCCTGTCCGGATTTGGAGTTGTGCAGCGTCACGGTTACAGAGCGGATCCGATCCGCTGTCAGCGGCAGCAGGCTGGCATCTCGCGCCTGATTAGCCGACGTCTCCTGGGTATACCGCCAGGCGGAGGATGGCGCGATTCCAAAGTGGTCATAAACGATATAGCCGTAAATTCCCTTTGAGCGGCAATCCTGCTGTGCATCGAAAATATAATTTTTCCCGCCGATTTTAAGCTCCGTCCAGCCATGATGACCAGTCCAGCTTCCAATCCGGAGAATGCCGGTGTGGACATAGCTTTCCACGCCCACATAACGGGCCATTACCGCGAAAAGAATCCCCCAGTCGTAGCATACGCCGGACTTTGCTGTAAGCATATGGTAGGTCCGATAGATCATGTCCTTGGGATAAACCTCCAGTAGGCCGTCCTCGTACTCTAAATCATACGTTAGGGTAAACTTGTCATAGGCAGGGGCATACTCCTGGGAATAGCCGTTCCAGCTGTATTTGATCTGATTGACAGACCAGTCGTACATCCCTTTGAGCTTGGTATAGGTATCCTTGTCCTTATAGGGGGCCAGGATTTCTTCCAGCCGCTGGTCAATGGCAGGATACCCGGTTTTTTGCGGAAGCAATGTCACACTGTTGAGAAGCTTTTTTACCTCTGTCAGGCTCATGGCGTCCCCCGCAGCAGCAGCGCTGAAAGGTAGCATGCCTACACAAAGTACTATCGCCAGCAAAAGCGAAAGCAGACGTTTCCAACTCTTTTTCATTTTTTGACTCCTCCACCGGCACACCGACCGGAACTCAAATATTTTCCCTACATTTTACGCATTGGCCCCTCGTTTGCCACTCGCGGGCAAATGCAGAGAACGGAAGCTGCCAACAGCTCCCGTTTTGAAACATCACAGCACGTCAATCTGCAATTCGCTGTTTTTCCCGGAAACAGATATGCCGGCAACATTGCCTTCTCCCCGCTCTACCAGCAGGGAAGCGATCCGATCCTCTACCATGCGGCGGATATTGTTCCGCAGATCCCTGGCGCCGCTGGTCCCATGGATGGAAAGATCCGCCAGCACCTCGCAGGCACTGTCGTCAAATTTCATGTCGACTGCCTTTTCTTTTAGCGAATCCACATATTCCCCCAGCATCAAGGCGGCAATCTTCTTGTAATCCTCCCGATCCAAAGGCCGGAAGGCCACCACCTCGTCGATGCGGCTTAAAAACTCGGGGCGAAGGAATTCCTGCAGGGCCTTCATGGCCTTTTCCCTGCTCAGCTCAGATGCAGTTTTCGCAAAACCCATGGCGCCGTCTTTCCGGTCGCTTCCGGCATTAGAGGTCATCACGATCACCGTGTTTTCAAAATTCACGGTGCGGCCATGGGCGTCTGTAATCCGCCCCTCATCCAAAATTTGCAGCAGAATATTGAGCACATCCGGATGAGCTTTTTCAATCTCATCAAACAGCAGAACCGAATAAGGCCGGCGGCGCACTTTTTCAGTAAGCTGCCCAGCTTCGTCGTACCCCACATAACCGGGTGGGGAACCGATAATCTTGGAAACAGAATGCTTTTCCATAAATTCCGACATATCCAAACGGATCAAGGTTTCCGGCGTGTCGAACAGCTCCTGAGAAAGCACCCGAACCAGCTCGGTCTTGCCGGTGCCAGTGGGGCCGACGAAAATAAAGGACGCAGGGTGCCTGCGAGGGCTGATTTGTACCCGGCTCCGGCGGACTGCGGCAGACACGGCCTTTACAGCCTCATCCTGGCCGATAATCTTTTTGGACAGCACCTCTTCCAGATGTCCGAGCTTCTGAAGCTCGTTTTCCTCGATACGGGCAGCGGGGATGCCGGTCCACAGCTCGATCACGTTGGCTACATCTTTTTCCTCTACTGCGGCAAAAACGCCCTCAGATCGAAGGCTGTCCAGGTTTTCCTCCAGCGTGGCGATGCGGTAATGGGTCTTGGCCAATTCTTCATAATCCACCTGCTGTCCATCACCGGGATTGGAAAGCTCCTGCTCCCGGGCGCGCTCCTTTTTCAGCGTCAATTCAGTGGCGTCGTACTCTTCCAGCTTTTTGCTGCGCAGGGCGGCACAGGCGCAGGCCTCGTCCAGCAGATCGATGGCCTTATCCGGCAGATAACGGTCGCTGATATACCGTTCCGCCAACACCACCATGCGCCGGACAATCTGCTCAGATACCGTGACCCGGTGATAGGCTTCGTAATAACCCTTAATTCCCAAAAGGATCTGCACAGCGTCTCCAATGGAAGGCTCCGCCACAGTGACAGGCTGGAACCGTCTCTCCAGTGCGGCATCCTTTTCAATATATTTTCGGTATTCCGCAAAGGTAGTGGCGCCAATGACCTGAATCTCCCCCCGGGAAAGGGCGGGCTTCAAGATGTTGGCGGCGTTCATGCTGCCTTCGGCGTCCCCAGTGCCTACCAAGTTGTGAACCTCGTCAATAAACAGGATGATATTACCGTCGGCCTTTACCTCGTCTACAAGGCCTTTGATCCGGCTTTCAAACTGCCCTCGGAACTGGGTGCCGGCCACCAAGGAGGTCAAGTCTAAAAGCTGCACCTCTTTTTCCCGCAGGCGGGCGGGCACCTTTCCCTGGGTGATCCGCAGGGCCAGCCCTTCCGCCACAGCGGTTTTTCCCACGCCAGGTTCGCCGATCAAGCAGGGATTATTTTTAGTACGGCGGGACAAAATCTGCACTACCCGCTCGATCTCCCGTTCCCGCCCAATAATGACATCCAGCTCACCTCTGCGGGCCTTCCCGGTCAGGTCGGTACAGAAATTTTGAATGTACTTTCTCTTTTTCTTGTGAAAACTCTCCTTTTTCTCCCGGGCGGCAGTTTGACTCTCTCCACCATTGGTGCCGGGAGTGCCTCCCAGCATCATATTTGTGGGCAGCATGGTGGCAGCCCCGCCGGGAGAGAACATATCCTCGTCCTCCGGATTCAGCATCTGGGACATCTGATCACTGGCCTCCAGCAGTTCCTCGTCGCTGATCCCCATTTTATCGATAATGTCATTTACCGGCTTGATTCCCAGCTCCTTTGCGCATACCAGGCAAAGCCCGTGGGTATCCTGCCCGTTTAACGAATTGGAAACGAATACCACCGCTGGGCGTTTATGGCAACGTGTACACATTAACATTAACAGCAATCTCCCTTCATGTTTCTTTGTGTTTTTACACTATTTCCCGGATTTTCGTCTCGGTTCACGCACTGTTTTAGCCCTGATCTCATCAGGGAGGTCCAACTCATATTTTTCATCGTTGGAGTGGAGAATCTCCAGAAAAATCTGAAAATACTTCACGCCGGAATAAATCATCATGATGGCGGTAAGCAGCAACAGGCCATAGGAAATCCACCCAAAAACAGGGCCGGACAGTTTAAAAAAGCCATCCATCACCACAATGGCCCCTACGGAAACGTAAAACATGACCGTGGCCACCTTGCCATACCATTGGGCAGCACAAGGTCGCTTTTTCCGTTTCAGCAAGATGCCCGCGCAGCACAACATAGCAAGCTCTTTCGCAATAAAAATCACCAACAGCGGGCAGATTAACGGGTACTTGACGGCCAAGCAGAGGGCCACCACACCCTGGGTCACCTTATCCGCAAAGGGATCCAACATTTTCCCAAGCTCCGTGACTTGGTTAAATTTTCGGGCGATCATACCATCGAACATGTCGGAAAGGCCGGAAACGCCCAACAGAATCGCAGCGATGATAGTATGCCCGGTAAGAAAAAGCCAGGCAAAAAAAGGTACGATGACGATCCGCAATACCGATAGGGCATTCGGTATGGTAAGATTTTGATTTCTCGGCTTTCTTTCTCCCGCCATGAACCTGTTTCCTCTCTTTTCTATGTTTCTTTCTTCACGCAAACACCACACTCAACGGGTTTGTACGGACCAGCACTCCCG
Source organism: uncultured Acutalibacter sp. (assembly GCA_964433105.1). Taxonomy (GTDB): domain Bacteria; phylum Bacillota; class Clostridia; order Oscillospirales; family Acutalibacteraceae; genus Acutalibacter. The sequence goes on along the minus strand of CAYSQF010000034.1, from coordinate 14,907 downwards.
CCAGAATGGACCGGCCCAAAGCGATCTCTACATCCGCTTGGGTATCCGCTGCCAGCATGGGTGTAAACACCTGGATTGCGGCGGCCAAAATCCAAAGGGAAATCAATGCCAGCAGAAACCCAAACACGCCACCCAAAAGGCCGTTGAGCGACCGCAGAACAGGCAGATAAAACACCCGGCCAAGTAAATCGGCCAACACCCGCACCAGCATCATGAATAGCAGGAACAGGACGAGCACTGCCAGGACTTTCAAAAAGCCAACAAACACCGGCGCCAGGGAATCCGTCACAAGCTCGGCGGCCTGGCCGCTTTTGGAAGCGAGGGTGCCTTCCAGCACATCCGCCGTGACCCCGGCGCTTTCCAGAGCCCGAACAATAAAATCCGGCAAGGAGGACAAAAACTCCTGTATGGAAGCGGCAGCATTTTCCACCCCCAACGAAGCGATGGATTCCTCCACCCTTTCTACCAAAGCCTGACGGAATAGGGTATCAAACACCCACTGTGCCGCAGCCCCGCCCAAGGCAGAGGCCAGGAAGGCAGAAATCACAGAGCCCAGAAAATGGACGGCGGATCTTACAAAGCCCCGGTGAACTCCGACCAATACAAACAGAAGGAATACGCAGAGAATCACCAAATCCAGAGCATAATTCACGGGCTTTCTCCTTCCTGCCGCCGGAAATCAAGTATATGCCGTGGGAATTTCATTTGCGGCGGCAATTTGAAATTCAAAGCTTATTGTATCACAATTTGAAAGGATTCACAAGCCCCTGCCCTCACAGAAATCTTACGATGAGAACGGATCAGTTGATATAGCCGCTTTGGAAAGCTGGACCGATAGATTTTTCGTCAGACAAAACAAAAGCCACGGGAAATTCTTGGTGGATTTCCGATGATTTTTGTAAAGTATTGCGGGCAAAGATACGTTTCCAACGCCAAAATTTTGTCAACAGGCCTGAACCTCCGCCTATTCGATTTCCACCGTGCGCACCTCGCTGACGCCAAGCACATACGCCAGGCGCTCACTGCCAAGAGCTACGCTTTTCGAATCGCTGCCAGCGGAAGCCTCGCCCTGCTGCTGACCGGTAGAATAATCGAAAAACAGCACATCTCCCCCTACCAGCAGTCCCACAGTCCCGCCGGAAACAGACAGGGCGGCGATCCGGGCGGAGGCTTCGACTCGGACAGGCTCTTCACTGCCCCGGAACACCAACAGAGTGCTGGGACCGGCGTGCTCGTGGGCGGAAATGGCCAGAAAAGCTCGGCCCTGATCCAGCCGGTAGGCAGTAAGCTGGCGGCCCTCGTAGCTGTATTCCGCAAACTCAAAGTGGGAGGAATCTGCCCGCAGCAGGGCAGAATGCCCTACCGCATACAGGTCTCCCCCCTCGGTCCACGCGGCATCAAGCAGCAGGTTTTCCCTGGTTTCGTAGCTGGCAACCGGTTCCGGGTTATTGAAATCAAACACTGTGATTTTGGAGATCATCTCCCCCTTTTCCGTCCGAACCGTACAGACAGCGCCGTAGGTACCGTCATAGTTTAGGGCAATCGCGGTGATGTAATCCTTGGCAAACTCATATTGGAACTGGGTGTCCCCGTTTTTTTGGTACACATCCAGCTGGGATGCACCGTCAGACCCCTGGGTTCCCAGAGCAAATTTTCCGCTTTGCGAAACCGCGCCCACCAGTATCTCCCGTTCCGAAACAGCACTGACCTTTGTTTCCGTCCCGGAAAGGGTGAGATATCCCGTGCTGCCCTGATTGTATAGCAGGGTCCACCCGGCGGCGGTGCGCATCACCGGCTGGTTCAGGCTGTGCCGCAGGGAAAGCAGTTCCTTTCCGGAAGAATCCAGCATGGTAAGAGACGTGTCACTCAACACCAGAGCGTTCCCGCTGCAGGCCGTAAAATTTGACGCGGAAACCACCGACCCGGTAATGGGAACGGGAAAGCCGTCCCCTTGGCTGGACCCCATAAATTGCAGCTTGATCCAATCCACTACTTGCTGGGGCGCCAGGTTTTCCCGGTTGACCCACAGGGCCAGGCCCAGCACCAGCACCAGCAAAATGATTGCCACGCGGTATGCGGCCTTTGGGATGCGGATTTTCTTCAGCCGTTCTTCCCCTTCCGCTTCTTCCTCTTCATATTCTACCCTGGCTTCGGCATCCCGGAAATCCTCCAGTTTTGCAATCTCTCGGGTGTCCGCTTTTGATCTTATTCTTTTCCCGTGCTTTGCCACGTTTTCATCTCCCATCCGGCTATATCCATATTAAAATTCTCTTTGCCGGAATTGTCAATACAAAATATCATAGCGTTGCGAAAATTTCCCAAAAAATCTTTGCAAAAAAAGAAATAAGAGTTATACTATATTTCATAGAGATTGTGCGGCGGGAACCACGCCGCCAAAACAAAATCACCAGGAGATGACATTACAATGGCTTTTCACGAAATCCCGCCCAGCGGGATCCAGGGCGACCCCTTTACTTTGATCGGCAAGGACTGGATGCTGGTCACCGCCGGCAATGCAGAAAAACACAATACCATGACGGCCAGCTGGGGCGGTTTAGGTATTTTGTGGAGCAGACCGGTTTCCACTATTTATATCCGCCCCCAACGCTATACCCTGGGCTTTATCGAGGAAAACGAGTATTATTCCCTCTCCTTTTTTGACGAGGAATACCGGACCGCTCTGAATTTTTGCGGCTCCAAATCCGGTCGGGATTACGACAAAGACAGGGAAACCGGCCTTATCCCCTTGTTTGATCGGGAAGCCCCCTACTATCGGCAGGCAAGGCTGGTATTGATCTGCCGAAAGCTATACCGTCAGGATATGACGGAAAAAGCTTTTCTGGACACAGATATTTATCAGAAAAACTACCCGCAAAAAGATCTGCACCGCATGTTTATCGGGGAGATTGTCACTGTGCTGGAGCGGGAATGACACATGCTTGCGCCGCATAATGCGGCGCTCCTTTAATACGGAAAAGCGCCGCCGGAAGGATAGCATCCCTCCGGCGGCGCAATTGATTTGTCTCAATTTTGGGCCAGCCGCAGCATCACGTTATCTCACGACTTTACTGGCCCCGTTTAATCCGCTCTTCCAACGACTCTTTCAGCTCCAGCGCACAGGATCCCATGGACAGCCCGGTCTGGGCGGCAAAGAAGCGCAAATAGAAATTGCCGGAAAATACGGGCATTTCCAGCGTGAAGGTCTCCCATTCCCGCTGGGCGCCTGTCAGGGTGATAGTCCCCAGCAAATTCCGGTCCTGGAACACAGAGATCGGCAGCTGGGACACATCGTTGCTGTCCGTGCTGCGCAGAGCCATCTTGAGCTGATAGATGCCCCGCTCTTTTGCCGACACGCCAAACCTGGTATTCTGCCCCTTCTCCAAACCGATTAAGGACACATCCAGCTCCGCCCGGTTTTGCCCATCCAGCTCCACGTAGTGGATATCAGCGGTGGCACCGCCGTCAAAGGACGGGCTTTCCGCCAATTCCCGATCCAGTTCTGATTCCTGCCCCCGCAGACGCAGCAGGGCTGGGGATCGGAGCAAAAATTTACAGATATTTTCCGCACAGCGCAGCAGCTCCCCGCGGGTGAGCGTCCCTGACGCCAGCGCCGCTTCCAAATTGTCATGGTTGGAATTTTCCTGCGCGTTGGCGTTCACCATATACAAATCGTTTTGAGCGCGAACCATCGCGGCGGTGTTGGAGCGATCCCCCGGCTGGCCCTCATCGTTGCACTTGGCCCACCAGTCCGTCATTACCTGGCCGGTAAAGCCCCATTGGCCCCGCAGGATCGTGGTGAGTAAGTCGTAATTGCTGGCGGACCAGAACCCGTTGACCGGGTTGTAGCTGGTCATGATGGAAGAAGCCCCGCCTTCCTTTACGGCAATTTCAAAACACTTCAAATAAAGTTCCCGCAAAGCGCGTTCCGAAACCACGGCTTCCACATCGTGGCGGTGGAATTCCTGATTATTGCAGAAGAAATGCTTGATTGTGCCGGTGACGCCGTATTCCTGCATGCCGTGAAGCTGCGCCGCGGCCATTTTGCCGGTGAGCAGAGGGTCTTCTGAAAAATACTCAAAATTCCGGCCATTTAGGGGATGACGGTGCAGGTTGATGCCCGGTCCAAGCAAGGTGTCCACCTGATTTTTCCGCAGCTCTAGGCCTTCGTATTCGTATAGCTCCCGCACCAGCTCGGTATTAAAGCTGCAGGCTTGGCAGGTTCCATTTGGCATGGAAAATGCCATAGTACCGCAGTCCATCCGGATGCCGCTGGGGCCGTCGGCACAGCAGCCGGTGGGAATTCCAAAGGCCAGCAGGCGGTCTGTGACCCCACCGAAAGCACCGGCGGTGCCGGGCGTCACCTTTGGAGAGCACATGCCCTCGCCCCGGACGATGCAACAAAGATCCTCATCGGAAAGCTGGGCCGTAAATTCGGAAAGGGTAACCTTCCCGTCCGCCACATCTCCCAGTTTCCAACCCTTGTCCCCGGTGCAGGGTGTCCCCTGGGGCAGATGCTCTACCCGGCGCTGCATGGGACCTTTTGTCCGCAAAGGAGCAGACTCATAGGCTTTTTCGTAGCAAATCCCGGTTTTCTTCCCAGGGAGCAGCCTTTCAAAGGCTTCCTTAGGTGCACAGGCTTCTTCCAACTGTTCAATTACGGTTTCCCGCAGGGAAACCGTTCCCACAGGCTGGGCCGTGCGCACGTCTGTACCCACATAAAAAATATATTTGCCAGCTTCCAGCACCCAGCAGGACCGATGGCCGGTCACGCCGCCATCGTCGTAAGACGCAAGCGCGGCCACTGGGCATTCCAATGTCAAAACCTGACTTTCTCCCGGAGAAAGCAGCTTCGTCTTTCCAAAAGCGCACAGGGCGCGGGCTGGTTTTCCCAGCTTTCCCTGAGGTGCTTCCACATAAGCCTGAACCACCTCTTTGCCGGCCGTATTCCCAGTGTTTTTAACCTCGGCGGAGAAACGCAGAACATCCCCCGCCTGCTCCACACCGCCGGGACGCACTTCAAAATCGGTGTAAGAAAGCCCAAAGCCAAAGGGATACAGTACCTTGTCAGGGGCAAAGGTCTCAAAATATCGGTAACCCACGTAAATGTCCTCGACATAGACATTTTTTGTTTCACTGCCATAGTTTTCCGCTGCAGGATAATCCCCGATCTCCCGGGCAACAGTGTCGGAAAGCTTTCCTGAAGGTGCCGCCCGGCCAGTCAGCACATCTGCCGTACCCAGGCCGCCCTCCTGGCCGCCCTGCCACACGTAAAGCACCGCGCCGGGCTGGTATTCTTCGACCCACTGCATGTCCAGAATGCCGCCGGTATTCAGCACCACGGCCACCCTTTGAAAAACGCCGCAGACGGTTTCCAGCACCTGGCGCTCCGCCTGGGCCAGCAGGTAACTGCCTTCCGCGGCGGAATTGTCTTTATCCTCGCCGGCGGTCCGGCCCAAAATCACCAGTGCCGCATCGTTCAAAGCCGCGGCCTGTTCCACCATCTTACGGTTCAGCGGCATTTCCTCCTGATACCACGGCTCCGCGGCCCAGCCTTCCCCCATGTCAAAGGGATGCTCTACAATCCAGGCCTGATAGGTGGATTTTACTTCCTGATCAACTTGGATGCCGCAGGCTTCCAGCCCCTCGGTGATGTTGGGTACATGGCCGGTATTCACCAGGCCCCCGGAGCCTGTCCCGCTTTTGTAATAGTTGAACTGGCTGCGGCCAAACACCGCCACCCGGGTTCCCTCCGGGAAAGGCAGGGTATGGGACTCATTGCGCAGCAACACCGCGCCTTCCGCCACCATTTCCCGGGCCTTTGCCTTATAAGCCTCCAGATCAAATCGTTTTCTTGCCAACTGTCATCCGCCTTTCTAATTTGTATTTTCCCCGGCAGCACAGCCGGGGCTTTTTTCTTTTATGTCTTTTTCTCCTTCCACATACGCAGCAGGGGCAGGAGTACTCCGCCCACCGCATTCCCCAGAGTCATCACCAGCAGATACACCAGGGTCTTCAGGCTCCACGCCCGGGCCATAGAGAAGTAAAACATATTTGCTACACAGTGCTCGAATCCACACAGAATAAACACCGACACACCAAAGAACAGGGCCAGATACTTTCCCAGCTCGTGAGGATTTTTGCGGAAACCGTCCACAGCAATGAAAATCAGGATATTGCAGAACACTGCCAGAATGAAAATGCTGAGCAGCCCGTCACTCAGCTTTGCATCACACAGGACAGCAGCCTTTTCCCGCAGGGCCGGCCCTACTCGGGTCAGCCCCAGCAGTTCCGCCGTCAGCCAGGTACCTGCCAGGTTCCCAAACCAGATCAAAACCAGGTCTGCCGCGTATTCCGGGCCATTTTCAAAGACATAGCACACCTTGCCGGTAAACAGATTCAGGCCAAATGTACACACAGTAAACAGGCCCACTGTAAAAAACAGCGCTCCGACCACCTTGTTCTCCACGGACAGAAACACTGCGCCGCCCAGGGCTATGCTCAGCCCCGCCAATACGCCGTATATAAAGGTTTTCAACTGTTTCATTTCCCAGATTCCCTTTCCGGTTTTATTCCGCCTGTCCCGATTCCCAGTACATCCGCGTCTTGGTGCTGACCTCGCCGCTTTCCAGGGTAAAGGTGATCTCCGGGGTCAGGGGGTCTCCCAGCCCGCCGATCTCGGGCATGGTGGAATCGGCACTAACTGTCATTTTATCCCCGGCAAACCGGAATACAAACCGCTTCCCGCCAGCCATCCGGGTATTGCGTAGTTCTACCTCCAGCTTATCCTTGGCCCGCCAGCGCCCGTTTGCCCCATAAGGCACACCATTTACATCCGTCACGGCGAAATGGCCGGTCATGCCGATCTGAATTTCATAATCCCCGGTATCCTGATGGCATAGCAGGGCGGCGGCGTCCTCTTGGAACCGGAAACCCAGGGACAGCAGTTTCCCGCCGTCCGCCACAAATTTTCCAATGCCACCGATCAGATCCGTCATGGCGGGGACATCCCCCTTCGGCGTGTACACCGCGCCATTGAGGGAATCCTCCGCGCCGGGGTTGCGCACGCTGAGCATTGGGTTCAGCTCCAGCTTCTTTAGCCGGTTTTGCAGGACATGGAAGGCGGCGTGATCCTCCGGCAAAGGATCGTCCTCCATGCCGGGCAGCAGTTTCTCCCACACGGAAGTCAGCACGGACTGCAGACGCATGGAAGCCGATTGGATCACTAAAACCGCGTCCTGTTTGGTAAACACGATCCCATACTGACCGAATGCGCCATCGCCACGGAACACGCCATCCGGCTCGCACCGCCAGAACTGAAAGCAGTATCCCTGCTGCCAGTCCGGGTCACCGCCCCAGCCAGCGCCTCTATTTTCAATCTGCTTTTTTGTGGCCCTGTCAAACCAGGCGCTGTTTAAAAGCTGCCTGCCTTCCCACATGCCCCGGTTGGCCACAAACTGCACAAAGCGGGCCATATCCTCAATAGTCAGGGAATAGCCGGCTCCCCCCATTTCCGTGCCGTCCGGCAAAGTCTGGCAGTGGATGTCGCTGAGCCCTAAGGGCTCGATCAGCCGAGGCCGGAGGAATTCGGTAAGGCTCTGCCCGGTTTTTTTCTTCAAAATCGCGCAGAGCAGATTGGTGCCTGCCGTATTGTAGAAAAAGTGGGTACCCGGCTCATACACAAAAGGATGATGCAGGAATTCTCGGATCCAGTCCGGGTTTCCGGAAGCTCCCCAGGAAATCTCTGTCTCGTGGCCGCAACCCATCATCAGCAGATGGCGGATCGCCGCTTTCTTCAGATTTTCACTGGGATGCTCCGGAATCTTGTCCGGGAAAATATCCACTAGCTTTTCTTCCAGAGACAAAAGCCCTTCCTGCTCGGCAAACCCAATGGCGGTGGAGGTCAAGCTTTTACTGAAGGAAAACATGATGTGTTGCACCCCCGACTGATAGGGATACCACGCACCTTCGGCACACACCTTACCGTGGCGCAGCAGCATAAAGCTGTGCATTTCGATCCCATACCGGTACAGCTCGTCCAGCATGTCCGTCACGGCCTGGGAGCGGATCCCCACGCTTTCCGGGGTCACTCGTTCAAATTTCATTTTCATACAACTCCTTCACACTTAATTTGCAGAGTGGGAGCCTCCCGCTCCCTACCCTGCCAATAAAACCAGTATAGCACTGATTAAAATCCGTCGCAATGATAAATACTAAAAGCGAAGGCATATTTTTGAAAGGAAAGTGGTCACTACTATGGTAAAAATCCAAAAAATCTACGGGTGCGAAATCCTGGATTCCCGGGGGAACCCCACGGTCAGCGCCACAGTCCAGCTCAGCGACGGCACTATAGGCACTGCGGCGGTGCCGTCAGGAGCTTCCACCGGGAAGTTTGAAGCGATGGAGCTGCGGGACGGGGACGAGCGCAGATATGGCGGAAAAGGGGTGCTGAAAGCGGTAAAGAACGTCAACGAAATCATCTCACCCGCACTGGAAAAGGTTCACAGCCTGACTATGCGGGAGATCGACGGTATCCTTCAGCGGCTGGACGGTACTCCTAACAAGGCCCGTTTGGGTGCCAATGCCACCCTAGCTGTTTCTCTGGCCTGCGCCCGGGCCATTGCGGCCCATTACCGCATGCCCCTGTTCCGTTACCTGGGCGGCGCGGCAGCCCACCAAATGCCCGTACCCATGATGAACATCTTAAACGGCGGCGCCCATGCGGGGAACAATATCGACATCCAGGAATTCATGATCATGCCCCTGGCTGCGAAAAGTTTTCGGGAGGGCCTGCAGTGGTGTGCGGAAATCTACCACACCCTGGGCGCCCAGCTGAAACAAAAAGGTCTTTCAACCGCTGTGGGCGACGAGGGCGGTTTTGCCCCCGACCTTTCCAGCGACGAGGCCGCCATTGAGGAAATATTAAGCGCTGTGGAAAAGGCGGGGTACTCCGGCAGGGTAAAGTTGGCCCTGGACGCTGCCGGAAGCGAATGGGCCACAGACGACCACTACCGCCTTCCAAAGCGCGGTGTGGAATACGATTCGGAACAACTGATCGATTATTGGGAAGGCCTGGTAAACCGATATCCCATCTTTTCCATTGAGGATCCCCTGGGAGAAGAGGATTTTGAAAGCTGGTCGGAAATGACCGACCGACTGGGGAACAGGGTCCAGCTGGTGGGTGACGACCTGTTTGTCACCAATCCGGAAAGACTCCAGCAGGGGATCGATGAAGGGGCCGCCAACGCCATCCTCATCAAGCCAAACCAGATTGGCACCCTCACCGAAACGCTGGACGCTATCGACCTGGCAAAGCGCAACGGATACAAAACCATCATTTCCCACCGTTCCGGAGAGACGGAGGACACCTTTATCGCGGACCTGGCCGTGGCGGTCAACGCCGGGCAGATCAAGACCGGCGCACCCTGCCGCACGGAGCGGGTGGCAAAATATAACCGCCTTTTACGCATTGAGGACTTGTAAACAGCTTCTTCAAATTAAAGGTTCCGCTGCCAGTATTTCCGATCCAGGGTACGGTACTGGATCGCTTCTCCCACATGGGCGGATTCAATAATCTCACTGCGGTCCAGATCGGCGATGGTGCGGGCGACCTTCAGCACCCGGCGGTATGCCCTGCCGGACAGGCCGAACCGTTCAAAGGCCCGCTTCATCAGTCGAACAGCGTCCTCCGAAATCTGGCAGAAATCGGAAAAGCGGGAGTCTGGAATGTGGGCGTTACAGGAAAAGTCCAAACCCTCATACCGCTGAGCCTGCAGCCTGCGCGCGGCGGAAACCCGCTCCCGGATTACGGCGGAAGGTTCCCCATCCCCAGTACCAGAAAGCTGATCAAATTCCACCGGCGGAACCTCAATCTGTAAATCCATCCTGTCCAGCAACGGGCCGGATACCCGTTCCAAATAGCGGTCCACCGCATGGGCCGAACAGGTGCAGGGCCGGGTGGGATGGCCGAAATATCCGCAGGGGCAGGGGTTCATGGCAGCTACCAGCATAAAACGGCTGGGAAAGCTGGCGGATCCGATGGTGCGCACCACCTCCACGGAACCGTTTTCCAGGGGCTGGCGCAGGGCTTCCAGTGTGACATGGGAAAATTCCGGAAGCTCATCCAGAAACAGCACGCCATTGTGCGCAAGGGAAATCTCTCCCGGTCGGGGCACCGCGCCACCGCCGGTTAACCCGGCGGTAGAAGTGGTGTGGTGGGGCGCTCGGAAGGGGCGCTCCCGCAGCAGGGAAACATTTTCCGGCAGATTTCCGGCAATTGAATAGATTTTTGTGGTTTCCAGCGCTTCCTCGAAGGTCAATTCCGGCAGGATGGTAGGCAGACGCCTGGCCAACATACTTTTGCCGGAACCGGGAGGTCCCAGCAGCAAAATATTGTGCCCACCGGCAGCAGTGACCTCCAACGCCCGCTTAACTTCCGGCTGGCCCATCACATCGGCAAAGTCCAGGGCCGGACCGGAAAGGGGCATGTCGGGAGCGGGCTTGGCAGGTAAGATCATCTCCTCGCCGCGCAAATGGGCCAGAAGCTGTAGCACATCCCGGACGGGATACACCCGCAGACCCTCTACCACCGCAGCTTCCGCCGCGCAGCGCTCCGGCACAAAAATTTGGGAAAACCCTGCTTCCTTTGCGGCACAGGCCATCACCAGCACGCCCCGAACCGGGCGCACCTCGCCTGAAAGGGAAAGCTCACCCAGGAAGACGGCATCCTCCGTCCGGCAGGAAAGCTGGCGGGACGCGGTAAGCAGGGACACCAGCAGGGGCAGGTCGTAAAGCGGCCCGGCCTTTTTCCGATCCGCAGGCGCAAGGTTCATCGTAATGCGCCCCACGGGGAATTGGAACCCGCAGTTTTTCATGGCGGAACGCACCCGATCCCGAGATTCCTTGACCGCCGCGTCCGGCAGGCCTACCAGCTCGAACGCCGGCAGGCCCGCGGAAATATCGGTTTCCACTTCCACCGGGAAGGCCTCCATGCCAAATATCCCCATGCTGTGCACCTTTGCAACCATACCGCCGCACCCCCTGCATTTTCAGACGGTCCGCCCCAGGCTTTCCGCTGTCAATAGTTTCATTATACGGCAAAATTCCTCTCCGTACAAGCAAAATTCCCAATTATTTCTTGACGAATGGGAAGTCCGGGAGTAAACTGAAGCATAAAGATACACTCTCCGCTCCCGAAAGGACTGGAATATGACAAGCGAACTTTCCGCCGCCAGCGACGCCCAACTGGCCAGGCTGGTTCGGGAAAATGTCCCCGACGCCTTTGCCGAGCTGAGCGCCCGGTATCTTCGGCTCATCCAGGCGCGAGCCGCCCAATTTGAAGGCCCTGCCGCTCCGGAACGGGAAGACCTGCTCCAGGAGGGCTTTATCGGTTTGTACACCGCCGCCGTTTCCTATGAGGAAATCAAGGGTGCGTCCTTCCGCACCTACGCCGGCGCTTGCATTTACAACCGGATGGTTGACACCGCCCGGAAGCACGGCAATTCCAAAAACCGCCTTCTCAACGAATCCCTGTCCCTGGACAGTGAGGCGGCTTCCCGGATCACGGCGCACCATAGCCCGGAGGACCTGCTGGAGCTACGGGATCAGATCCAAGGCCTGTTAAAGCGGTCGGAAAGCGTCCTTTCCCCTATGGAGCAGAAAGCCCTGCGGCTGTATCTGGACGGCTGCAAACGGAAAGAAATAGAAACCAAATCCGGCATGAGTCTAAAAGCCTTTGACAACGCGCTGCATCGGGTACGCAGAAAACTGAAAGACTTGTAAACAATCTGGGAGCAGACGGTGTTTTAAACCGCCTGCTCCCAATTTTCTAAGACAGAAGGTTGTAAACAGACTTGTAAGCCTAAGGAACGCACATAGCTTCTCAGCCCTCCTAATATCTCTCGATTTCTCCATGAAAATGATGTGCCCTTTCCAATAAGGGGCCTTTTGCTCCCATCGTAAAAGCAATATTGCTGCTACGAATGGATAACAGCTCCATTCCGGGTTGTAACTCCAGAATTTTCAAAGCGCTTTGCGGCAGTTTTATAACTCCGCTATCGTCAATGCCCAGCCAGGCGTATTTACGCCCCTTGTATGGAATAAACTCACCTTCCGCAATTCGAAAATCCCTCAGCGCAGGGCAATCCGCCAAAATATGCTTTAGCTGTGAGTCCGACAGCAGTGAATAGGTAGTAACACAAAATCCTCCGGTTGCTTTGCTTCCTGTAAAAACGATAACCTTTCCGTCCCGCGCGGCACCATATTCTGTCAAGGCCTGCGGCGGGATGCGGACCGACAAATCTTCATGTACAACAGAAAGCCCAAATACAAATTTTCCGCCCTTGTTAAGCTGTGGCATAAAACCTCCTTTGTCACTTTTCCATTTTACATTTTGGCGTGAAACAAAGATCATTCCTGCAAAATGAGAAGCTGACCGGTTACTTTTTCCGCTCTAAGCCGGAAGCCGCGTCCAGCAGATGGGACTCCTGGCCGGTGCAGGTAAGGATCAGCTTGTGCATCGCCCTGGTACAGGCCACATACAACAGGTTACGGTCAAATCCCGTGCTATAGAAACTTTCGCTCGCAAAGGGGACAACCACCTGGTCGAATTCCAGGCCCTTGGCCATCCGCACCGACAGAACGGTGGCACCGCTTTGAAAGCTGGTGCTGTCCGACTGGATCAAACGCACCTCCGCGCCCCGCAGAGCCAGCTGCCCATGGAGCTTTTTGGCTTCCGGATCAGTGCGGGTCAGGATTCCCAGAGTGTTATAGCCGCTTCCCCGGAATTCCAGTACCAGCTCCGCCAGCCGGTCCAATTCTTCCTCCCCGCTGGCAAGGGTCAAAAGCGTAGGAGGGTCTCCATGACGCTCCACCGCCTGAAAATCCTGGTCCCCGGCAATCTCTTTGGCAAAGTGGATGATCTCATAGGTAGAACGGTAGCTTTTTTCAAGCCGCATCAGCTGGGCGCCGGGATAAATCCCATGCAGTTCCTCCAGGGTGTACTGGCGGTTGGGATCGATGGACTGCCCGAAATCTCCCAGGATGGTTTTGGAGCATTGAAACAGCCGATTCAGCACCGCGTATTGAATGGGGCTGTAATCCTGCATTTCGTCGATCACCAGATGCTTGATACGCCTGCTTGCATCCACGCCGGTGAAGTAGGATTGCAGATAAAGGTAGGGGAACACATCGTTCCATTCCAAAACACCCTTTTGCATCGGCTTGTACATTTTGGGTTTTCCCAGCCATTGATAAAAGCCCTTGTAGGCCTGTAGGGTAGTCTTGTATTTCAGCATGCCCCGCAGGGATTGGAAGATCCGGTCCCGGTGCGGGGGCTTTTCATCCCGGAGAAACTCGTTTTCCAGCCGGCTGTGGACGTCATCCGCCGTCTGCTCCAGCCTTTGCATCAAAGGAAAGCGCCGGTAAATTTTGATCCGCTCCACGATCCAGTCCGCAGGGACGGAAAAATCTCCGAACACATAATCCCGGGGCTGAAAAGCAATCTCCGGAAGGGCTTCGATGTACCGATCCATCTGAGAAACGAACTCCATCGTCCCCTTGAACCTGACCCGGCTGGCCCAGGCAGGATCGTCTGTTTCCAACGGGTTCCTGTCCCCCACAAAGTCTACGCCTTCCTCCAGCTGGATCAGCGCCAGCTCTTCCAAACTGGCTTCAAAAACCGGCTCCTCGCCCAACTCGGGCAAAACACCGGAAATGTAGTCTCCAAACACCTTGTTGGGAGAAATGATGGTGATGTTTCGGGCCTTGATGGTTTCCCGGAAGCGATAAAGGAGAAAAGCCACCCGGTGCAGGGCAATGCTGGTTTTTCCAGAGCCTGCCACCCCTTGGATGATCATCACGTCCGCCTTCTCGTCCCGGATGATCCGGTTCTGCTCCTTCTGGATGGTAAAAATGATGGATTTCATTTTCTCGTCCGAGGTGTGGGCCAGCTCCTGTTGTAAAATGTCGTCCTGGATATTTTGAGAGCTGTCAAAGGCAAATTCCATCCGGCCGCTTTTGATCCGGAACTGCCGTTTCAAGGTCATCTCGCCTTCCACCCGTCCCATCGGGGCGTCGTAAAGGGCGGGACCGGTCTCGAAATCATAAAACATGCTGGCCACCGGGGAGCGCCAATCGATGATCAGCAGCTGCTGTTTGTGGCGGAATGCGTATATTCCAATATAGTAAGGTGTCTCTTCCCCCTCCTCGGGTCGGAAATCAATCCTGGCAAAATAGGGCGAGTCCTGCACCTTCTTCAGCCGCTCCAAATGCTGGAGCGTAGAAGCTCCGGACGTATCCATGTCCTGCATGATCCGTTCCGCCTGGAACATCTCCTTAGCGTCACCATCGTTTCGGTGTTCGGCGATATACTCCAGAAATTCCCGCTGATCCGCCTCCAGCTGCTCCACCGAGCGCTGGGCCTGTTCCAACTCCAGAAGAATTTTCCCGCCAATGTCCCGCAGATGGTTTAATTCCTCCGGAAACGGGACCTGGAGTTTTTCCAAGGGCACGGCGTTCTGTTCCGTTTTCATGACCGTTCCTCCTTTTCTCGCGGCGGGCAAAATCGCACTGCCCACCGGCTTTCCATAAAGTTTACGGGTCTGAGAGGTTTTGAGACTTTCCCAGTATACCAAAAACTTCAAAAAAAGACTAGACTTTTATTTTGATTTATGGTATTTTATTATACAAGTGTAGTTAAAAAGCGGTTTTTCTCTTTTCTAAACAAAATATCCCGCCCGGCAGTCTGGCCGACGCGGGAATTTTTTGTGTGGGCTTTGCGGGAATTTGTCGGAAACCTCGGCGAAAATTTTCCCAAAGCCCTTGAATAACAGAGATTTTCACGGTATAATGTTGTTATGATTGGTATTTCGGGCGGCGTGCGGCGGACAGCCCGCGGGTCTTCCCGGAAGA
>CAYSQF010000033.1:0-19860 GCA_964433105.1 uncultured Acutalibacter sp. | reverse complement strand
AATTTACTATACCATATTTTTGCAGTAAAATGCAACTGCTTTTTCAGAGTTTTTTCTTTTTCTGTTTTTCCCTATTATTTGGACAATCGCTTGAAAGGATGTGTCTATATGCCAATTCGGATCCAAGCGGAGTTACCGGCTGTGGAAGTGCTGGAATCCGAAAACATTTTTGTCATGACCCACGAACGCGCCGCAGGACAGGATATCCGCCCACTGAAAATCGCAATCCTGAACCTGATGCCCACCAAGCTGGAGACGGAAACCCAACTGCTTCGGCTGCTTGGGAACACGCCCCTGCAGGTAGATGTGGAGCTGCTCCACGCCGCTACCCACGTACACCGGAACACCAGCGCGTCCTATTTAAATACATTTTATAAAACCTTCGACGAGGTCAGGGACGAAAAATTTGACGGGATGATCATTACCGGTGCACCGGTGGAACAGCTGCCCTTTGAAGAAGTGGATTACTGGGACGAAATGTGCCGGATCATGGAATGGAGCAGGAATAACGTATTTTCCGTCCTGCATATCTGCTGGGGCGCCCAGGCGGGGCTATACTATCATTACGGCATTCCAAAATATCCCTTAAAGGAAAAGCTCAGCGGGATTTACAACCACACGGTTTTGAACCCGTACCATCCCCTGATGCGCGGTTTTGATGACAACTATTTTGCCCCTCACTCCCGCTACACGGAAGTGAGACTGGAGGACATAAAACGTCAGCCCGATCTGATCCCCCTGGCGGTCTCGGAGCTGGCGGGCCTGCACATCGCCGCCCGGCAGGACGGTCGTCAAATATTTGTAACCGGCCATGCGGAATACGACCGCGACACCCTTGCAAAAGAATATTTCCGGGACATTAACCGGGGTATGAACCCAAAAGTGCCATACAATTATTTTCCAAATGACGACGACACCAAAACGCCCCCATTTACCTGGCGCAGCAACGCTCATCTATTAGTGGCAAACTGGCTGAACTATTTTGTCTACCAGCAAACCCCCTATGATTTTTTGGAAAACTTGTGAAACCCTACCGCCACTGATCAGCGGGGTGCCTGAAAAGCGTTTCCGCATTCCGGTCCTATGGTTGAAAATGGAAGAGAAAGGCAGTATAATTATTGAAGGAATCTGTTCGGAGATGGAAGGAGATTGGCCCCGGCATGGGATATGACGGCATTTTATTTGATTTAGACGGCACACTGTGGAACGCCACCGAAACCATTGCGGAATCCTGGCGGCTGGTCCTGCAGGATGAACCGGATATCGAGCGGGCGCCTACAGTCCAAGAGTTGGAGAGCGTTATGGGAATGACGGCGGAACAACTGATGGCCGCTTTGTTTCCTCAGCTTTCCGAACAGCGGGGGCTAGAGCTTTTTGACAAGTGCTGCCAGGTGGAAAATCATTATCTTCGGGAGCATGGCGGCATTTTATATCCCGGTGTGAAGGAAACCCTGCAGATCCTTTCTCAACAGCTGCCGCTGTGTATTGTGAGCAACTGCAACGAGGAATACATTCCCTGCTTTTTGGAAGCCCATAGCCTTACCCCTTATTTTCAAGACTGGGAATGCATTGGCAGGACCGGACTTCAAAAATGGGAGAACATCCGGCTTGTAGCCCGCCGGAATAAAATCGCCGCCCCTGTCTATTTGGGCGACACCGCAATGGATCGGGAGGCCGCAGAAAAGGCCGGCGTGCCCTTCATCCACGCAGCCTACGGCTTTGGAACTGTGCCGGATGTCCAGAAAATCCACAGTTTCCCAGAGCTTTTACTGCTGGCCGGCTGTTCCGGGAAACAGAAAAGCGAGGTCCGCCTATGAAAACAAGCCTGTTGTTTTCCAGCTTCCCTTTCATCTCTTCAGAAAAGGTTACGCTGACCCGCATGACGGAAATGGACCTGCCGGACCTGTGGGGAATTATGGGAGACGATGAAAATTACCGCTTTGCCCCCACCGCTGCCCTCCGCTCCCCTGGGGAATGCGCTGCAAAGCTCCGCCAGGCGGAATCCCTGTTCCGGGAAAAGCGGGCCATCGTGCTGGGAATTTACCCAAACAGCGGCAGCCACCAGCTGGTGGGTACACTGGAGATTTTTGACATTGATCCCCAGGTGGAGGCAGTTTCCATCACCTTTACCTTAAACCGCCGGGACACCGGCAAGGGGTATGCTTCCTCCGCGGTGCGGGCAGTAACGGAATACCTGATGGAAACCATCGGCGTACACCGCATCCAGGCGCATGTGCTCCCCATCAATTACCGGGGTGTGCTGGTGCTGGAGCGCTGCGGATTTCAAAAGGAAGGGACCATCCGGGAGGGCTTCCTCTGGCCGGATAAGGGCGTGGTGGACCTGACCCTCTATTCCCTGCTTCCTTCAGACCTGCGGCCGAAAAAAGGCGGCCCGGCCTATTACTTGTAGTCTGTTTTCCCGCAGGATGGCGCAAAGCATCAATTTCAACGTGACGAGACTAAAGGGCCGTGGAAGAAAGACATGTGAGAAAAACGGCACAAACTCAGGCGTTTGGGTACAACAAAGCAAGTCCCGGAGAGAATACCGGCGCCAAATGTGGGTCGGCCGCTGATTTTCTCCCTTTCGGAGAATAGGCGCGGTACTGCTTTTCGCAATTCAACTCTTCCAAGACCGCGCTTACCAGCCGGACTGGTGCGCTCTCCGGTATCATCTTTTCTGAATTCAGCGCAAATACCGGTTGACTTTCGCACTCATATACGCTAACCGATTTTGCGTTTTAGGGCTTTTATTCACAAACTAATTCTAACGCAAATTACGCGGGAGACCAACCCTTTCGGGCTGACCTCCCGCATTTTTTCAGACGATTTTGCAACGGACTCTTGCTGAAATTTCCAAGCGGGGAATTACTCTCCCAGCTTAGTACCGCAGTTACTGCAGAACTGGGCGGAATTGGAGCTTTGCTTGCCGCAGTTGGGGCACACGATCTTATTCTGCTTGTCGCTCAGCTCTTTGCTGACAGCGGCATGCTGGGCCTTCAGCTCGTCGAGCTCGGCCATCTTGCCTACGGCCTCGGCGTCCTCCGCCAGCTTATCGCGGCAAGTTTCATAAACGTACTCGCCCAAAGCTTCATAGCGCTTGCTGATCTCCGCGTTCAACTCAGCCGCATTGATACGCAGCTTGGAAGCGTCCACCAGCTGCCCTGCCTTTTTGCCAACAGCTTCCGCTGCGGATTTTGCGTTTATCACTACGTCGTCCAGAATTCCCATGGGGATATCCTCCTTTTCTCAATTCCGTTTTTGGGGAAATCGTTCCCCGATACTTTCATTATACATCGTTTTTGGGGAAAGTAAAGGAAAATTTCCTTTTCAAATCAATTAAAAATCTCTTACGGAAACGCTGGAGCAGCAATTCTCGGCCGCTCCTAGGAATTCCCGCAGCATGGAAGTTTCCGGTACCAGGGCGGGGTCTATAGGCTCAAAGCGCATCAGCCGGGATTCCAGCTCCCTTGCCTTCCGGTAATGGGGGCTGTCCTCTGCGATCTCCCGAAGCAAAGGGATAGCCACAGTGCGCAGGACGCACGGCTCGTAGATATGGATGGAATTCACAGTATAATCCGCACCGATGCGGTACGGGCGGATATATTTGTCCTCCCCGGCGACCACCTCGGGCCACATGGAAATAGTCCCCTCCGCCGAGGTGCCCCGAAATTGGACATCCCGGACAATCCGCCGGACCAGCCGCAGTTCCATGGGGGAGATCACCTCGCCGTTAGCGGATTTGATCTGCTGCTTTACGCTGACGTACAACTTTAAGAAGGAGCCTTCGGGAAGCTCCCGGGTAAAGGATGGGTTCAAGGCATGAATTCCTTCCACAATCACGATATCCTTTTCCCCGATCTGATACTGGCGTTCTTGTTCCTCCGGGCGGCCCAAGGTAAAATCATATTTGGGAACGCTGAAGCACCCGGTGGAGATCACCCCTTCCAGGCAGCGCTTCACTTTTCCCGTATGCAGGGCCTCAAGAGATTCATAATCGTACTGACCGTTGGGCAGCACGGGCGCCAGGCCCGCGCCTCGGTAAAAATCATCCAGGGAAATAATGTGGGCCGTTGTCCCCAACTCCACAAGATACTCTCGCAAGAGATGGGCGGTGGTGGTTTTCCCGCTGCTGCTGGGACCAGCCAGCATAACCACCCGCACCTGCCGATGATGCTCCCGCAGATTCCGAGCGATATTACGCAAGTGCTCATGGTAAGAATCCTCCACCTCGGCGATCATCCGCGCCGGATCCTTCACCGCCGCGTCGTTGATCTGCTCCAGGTGGTTGATATATTTAATGTAGCCGCTGGCGAAATTGCTCATAAAGCCTTTTTACCCCTTCCTTCCTGTCCAGTATTTCTTGGTTCCGGGAAATATATTCATAGGGATACTTGAAATTGAAGATCCTCTCCAGCCTGTCGCTGTAGGGATCCTTCAGCTTGGTGACACCCCCCGCGCCACAGGCAATCACGGAATTGGATTCATCCATCGTATACACGTTGTAACGGCAGGCCGTCCCCGGCTTGGCCCAGCCGGTGTTTTCCTGGTTGCCGGCCATCCTGGTCTGGCGGTACAGGTAGTAAGGCTCGAAGCCTTCCCCGGTCAGCCGATGGATGGAATAAGCCACCATGGCCGCAGTTTCTTCTCCCTTTCGGTGCAGAGAAAGCTCCCCGGCTAAATCCTCCCCCTCCGTCACCAGCCTGGCGCCCCGCTTTAGGGCCAGAGAATGGACAGTCACATTGGCGGCGCCCATGGCAATCACACCGTCCAGGGAGTTCTGAAACCCCTGGAGATCGTCCCCGGGCAGGCCTACAATCAAGTCGGCGTTGATGGCCCGGAAACCAGCTCGCCTGGCCAGCGCGAAAGCGTCCTCCACATCCTGAGCGGTATGCCCACGGCCGATGTTCTTCAAAACCTGGTCCGAAAGGGACTGGGGGTTGATACTGATTCGGCCTACGCCCGCTTCCCGCAAGGCCTGCAGCCGGGCCGCATCGATGGTGTCCGGCCTGCCGGCTTCCACAGTGAATTCCCCACAGCGGGAAAAATCGAAGGAAGTCCTTATCTTCCCGCAAAGCTGGGAAAGCTGTTCCGGGGAAAGAGTAGTGGGCGTGCCGCCGCCAATGTACACCGTGCACAGTGTAAGACCCAACCCGGCGGTGATCTCCGCCGTCCGCTCGATCTCCTCCAGAAGAAGCTCAAAATAGGGGTCGATCAGCTTTTTTGCGTGCTCCACATCCTGGGACACAAAAGAGCAGTAGGAGCATCGGCTGGGGCAAAAGGGGATCCCAACATACAAGCTGAAATCGTTTTCCGAAAGGGTGCGAACCGCAGGCTCCTGGGCCTTGAGCACCCGCAGCGCCAGCCCCGCCTTTTCCGGGGTCACATGGCACCGGTCTTGGAATTTCTCAATGCCGCCCTGCTCTCCCAATTCCCCGCAGTACTGGCGAAGCAACTTTACGGGGTGAATACCGGTCAACATTCCCCAGGCTGGAACGTAGCCGGTCAGCTCTGAAAAACAGCGGTACAACAAATCCGTCATGCTGTATTCCGTAAGGCTGTCATGGGCTTCCGTGCGCTCCAGTTCCTTTGCGCCATCTGAAACGCGCACCTTGTAGGTATATGCCGATCTTCCCGCGTTCATACCCGCCGTTTCCGAAAGGAACGCCCAAGCCCACGGCTCCCCCGGCAGCGGGGCGGTGAAAGGCTCCCCGTTTTCCACCCGCACGTGGCTATATGGAAAAAACAGGCGGCACAAATTTTCACATTCATACCGGAAGGAATGGCCGGAAAGAGTCAGGAGCATGGAATGGGGACCCCCTTTTTCAACGGCAGCGCTGCCCAAAATTTCTGAAAATCAAGACCTGTCGATGGATATGACGCCGGGAACCTTTGAGAGCCGGTCGATAATGCTTTGCAGTTGGGGCAGGCCGTTGATGGAAACCGTAGCGGAAATAAAGGCATTGTCGCTGTTGCGGTCCTGCCGGCAGTTGAGGGCGTGGATGAAAATATGCATGTTGGAAAGCTGCTGCGTAACGTCCGCCAGCAGACCGCCCCGATCCACGGCCACAATATGCAGGGTGGATTTAAAATCGTCCCGCACATCCCCGGCCCAGTGGGCGGTCACCCAGCGGTCCGGCTCGGGGCAGAGAGTCAAGTCCTGGGGTACGTTCCGACAGGAGCGCTTATGGATCGACACTCCGAACCCACGGGTGATAAAACCAATAATCTCGTCGCCGGGCAGTGGATTGCAGCAGCGGGAAAATTTGATGAGGCAATTGTCCATGCCATCCACCAATACGCCGCTTGCCACCTTTCCCCTACCTTCTTGGGCGGGGGTAGGCTTTGGCAGTTCCACATCCGCAGTTTTCGTCAAGCGGTTGTATTCCTCCCGCACCCGGGGGAGCATTTTCCAGAGCTGGATGCCACCGTACCCGATGGCGGCGTAAAAATCATCGGGGGTGGCGCAGTTGTGCCGCTTTCCCACGGTTTCCAGCATATAATCCATCAAACCGGGCACCAGGGTGATGCCGTTCCGGCGGAACTCCCGCTCCAGCTCCGCCTTGCCCTCCACAATGTTGTCCTCCCGCTTTTCCTTTTTGAACCAGGCCCGTATCTTGTTGCGGGCCTCGCTGGTGCGCACCAGGCTGAGCCAGTCCCGGTTGGGGCCTTTCCCCGGTTCCTTTGTGGTGAGCACCTCGATGATCTCCCCGGTTTTTACCCGGTAATCCAGAGGTACAATGCGCTTATCCACCTTCGCGCCAATCATCCGATTGCCTACGGCGCTGTGGATTGCGTAGGCAAAGTCGATCACGGTGGACCCCATCGGCAGATTGATCACGTCCCCTTTGGGGGTAAATACGAACACCTCCTCTGGGATCAGGTCGCTCTTGATGGAGTGAACCAGATCGGTAACATCCTCGCTTTCCTCCTGGTTTTCCAGCATCTGCCGAATCCACGCCAGGCGGTCATCCAGGGCACTGTTATCCGACTCCTTCGCAGACATGCCCAGCTTGTATTTCCAGTGGGCGGCAATGCCGTATTCCGCCGTGTGGTGCATTTCCCAGGTACGAATCTGCACCTCGAAGGGTACCCCCGCCTTTGTAATCACCGTGGTGTGCAGAGACTGGTACATGTTGGGCTTTGGCATGGAAATGTAATCCTTGAACCGGTTTGGCAAAGGCTGAAACATGTCATGAATGATTCCCAGCACATTGTAGCAGTCCTCAATGGTGTCCACAATAACACGAACCGCGAATATATCGTAAATTTCCTCAAAGGATTTCCCTTGAATGAACATTTTTCGGTAAATGCCGTACACGCTCTTAATGCGGCCGGACAGGTACACATTGGGGATGGAAAGCTCCACCCGGCGCCGAATCACGTCCATTGTATCATCCAAAAACTGCTTTCGGCTGGTGCTGCGGGTTTCCAGATCCTTTTCAATCTCATGGTAGGCGGTGGGGTCCAGGTACCGCAGGGAGACGTCCTCCATAAACTCCTTGACCCGCCGGATGCCGAGCCGATGCGCAATGGGCGCGTACAGCTCCAGGCATTCCCGAGCCTTATCCCGCTGCTTTTGCGGGGAAACATATTCCAAAGTGGTCAGGTTGTGCATGCGGTCGGCAAATTTAATAATAATGACTCGGATGTCCTCAGCCATTGCCATCAGCATTTTCCGCAAATTTTCAGCCTGCTCTTCCTCCCGGGAGGAAAAAGGGATTTTCCCCAGCTTTGTCACGCCGTCCACCAGCAGAGCCACTTCCCTGCCGAATTCCCGGGTGATCTCTTCCAAGGTGCAGTCGGTATCTTCCACCACATCGTGGAGCAGCCCGGCCATGACAGATTCTGTATCCATGCCCAGGCCCACCAGAATGGCCGCCACGGAAAGGGGATGGATGATATAAGGCTCGCCGGAGCTTCTTTTCTGGGAGTGGTGCTTTTTCTCTGCCAGCAGATACGCCTTATCGATCCGCTCTTTATCGTATTCTTTACCGCTTTCCGCGATAATCTTTTCCAATTCTTCGTAGGTGCTGATCTGCACTGCCAGTTCCAATAAACTCCCTCCTCACCTTACCGCTTTGCGTCATTGCCGACAAAGTTCCCGCAGCCCTTGAAATACCGGGGAAGCGAACACATCCACTTTTCCAGCCGTCCTGCACAGGCGGACAGAAAAGGTTTCACCCCTTGGGCCGCACTCGATCAGGCCCCGCTCCTCCAATAGATCCAAACACAAAAGGAGCTTTCCCAGGCTGAATTTTCTGTCTTTCAGCGTGTTCAAGGCGCTTTCCGGGCTGAAAGCCGCCCCCCGAAGGGCGGCCAACATCCGGTATACCGCCACCAGGTCCTCCCTGGAGGGCGTCAGCAGTTCCCTGTCTTTCTCGGTCAAAAGCTCCCTGCGGCGGAATTTCTCATATACCCGGTAGGAATGGATGGCTTCCTCATCGTTCATCCCGGAAAGACGCACATCCCGCACCGTAACGGTCAGCCGGTCCGCGCCCCGGTATTCCCGGGCGGCCAATGTAACAGCCAGATCCAGCCGATCCCCTATGGAAAAGGGGAATTCCTGGCGCGTCACCCCAAAGCACATGCAGTTTACAAACGCCCCCTGTTTCTGACACACCAGCCGCAGATGGCCCCCGCCCCCTACCGGGACGATTTCCCGCAGATCCATACCAAACAGTCCGAACAACGGCTGGGCGTTGCCGCTCCCAAAAGGTTCCAGGCGATTCAACTCCAAAGGCATCTGCACTGAAAGGGCCGCCGGATTCAACCGACAGTCCAGTTTGAGCGCCGGCGCGGGCATTTCCGGGCAGACCTTGGCGGCATACTCGTTCAGCGCCGTCCGGAAAGCACCAATATTTTCCGCCCGGAGCGTAGCCCCCGCAGCCATCGGATGACCGCCGAACCGCTCCAATAACTGGGAACAGGCGGAAACGGCCGCAAAAAGGGAAAAACCCTCTATACTTCTGCCGCTCCCCCTTGCGGACTCTCCATCCTCGGACACTACAAAACAGGGTTTGCCAAAACGCTCCGCGATCCGGGCGGCCACAATGCCGATCACCCCGTGGTGCCATCCCGGGCCGCTGACTACGATCACTCTGCTATACAACAGGGAAGGGTCATTTTCGATTTTTTCCAGGGCCTCGGCGGAAATTTCCGCTTCCACCTGCCGGCGGCGGTCGTTGTCCGCGCATATCTCATCCGCCAGTGCACCCGCTTCTTCCTCGTCCTCGCAGCACAACAAGCGCACCGCCCGATCCGGCGAACCCATCCGCCCCGTGGCGTTCAGCCGGGGGATCACCGTAAAGGCAAGCCCGGTAGCAGAGGGTGCCTTCCCGGAAGAGCAGCGGTCCAGCAGGGCACTGATCCCCGGACGGCCCCGGCGGTCCAAGCTTGCCAACCCCGCCTTGACGATCAGCCGGTTCTCCCCCACCACAGGCACCACGTCACCTACGGTACCCAGTGCGGAAAGGTCGGCGTATTCCTCTAAAATTCCCTGGGCGTCGCCGTCCTCCAGGGCGATCAATAGCTTCAGCGCCACACCGGCGCCGGAAAAATCCTGAAATGGGCTTTCATCATCGGTTCGGTAAGCGTCCACCACCGCCGCTGCCTGGGGAAGCTGTTCCTGGGGGCGGTGGTGATCGGTGACCACCACATCCATTCCCAGCTCCTTCGCCAAGGCCACCTCTTCCACAGAGGAAATGCCATTGTCCACAGTGACAATGAGTTTTACCCCCTGCCGGTGCAGATTTTCCACAGCCCCACGGTTCATGCCGTAGCCTTCGCCCTCACGTTGGGGAATATAATACATCACATCGGCCCCAATAGCTTCCAGATAGGTGAACAGCATGGCTGTAGAAGTAACGCCGTCCGCATCGTAGTCGCCATACACCGCGATTTTTTCAAAGTTGTCTACCGCCCGGCGGATGCGCTCCACCGCCCGGTCCATATCCTTCATTAGGAAGGGGTCCGACAGGGCGATGTCTCCACGAAGCAGGGCCTTGATTTGCGATTCGGACCGAAAGCCGCGAATCTCCAAAAGCATGGCCAGAAAAAAGGGGATGGCATAACGCTCCGCAATCTGCGCCGCCCTGTCCTTATCCAACGGGGATACCACCCACTTTTTGACGTTCACCGTGCCCCACCCTTTCTTTGTCATCTGGAAACAACAAGTTTAAAATATAATTTTATCACGGTTTTGGGAAACTTGCAAGTATTCCCAGCTGCCCGCAGCGCTTTTCTCAGTCTGCGGTAGCCAGCGCTTCCGCGCATTTGATCCCATCCACCGCCGCAGAAACGATTCCCCCGGCATAGCCCGCTCCTTCCCCGCAGGGGAACAGCCCTCTTGCCAGTGGGGACTGCAGACTTTCGTCCCGCAGGATGCGCACCGGCGAAGAGCTTCTGGTTTCCGGCCCGGTAAGTACCGCGTCTCCGCTGTCGAATCCCCGAAGGCGCCGACCTAAAATGGGAATGGCCTGCCGCATGGCGTCCGTGATAAACCCGGGAAGGCAGTCGTCCAAGGAAGAAGGCGTTACCCCAGGCTCATAGGTGGGGAGTACCCCGGGAAAGCTTTTGGAAGGGACATGAGCCAAAAAATCCGCTACGCGCTGAGCGGGCGCCCTGTAGTCCCCGCCGCCCAGCCTGAAAGCTTCCTGCTCGATCTTCCGCTGAAATTCAACTCCGGCCAGCGGGCCGTCCCCGCCAAAATCAGCAGGGGCCACGCCCACCAGCAGGGCAGCGTTGCTGTTGACACCGTCCCTGGCCCAGGTGCTCATACCGTTAGTCACCACGCCGCCAAGCTCCGAAGCTGCTCCGATCACCGTGCCGCCGGGACACATGCAGAAGGTGTATACTCCTCGGCCATTTTCCAAATGGCAGGATAGCTTGTAATCCGCCGCGCCCAGTGCAGGATGTCCCGCGAAGCCGCCATACTGTGCCTGATCAATCAGCGCAGCAGGATGTTCGATTCTGGCTCCCACGGAGAAAGGCTTTGGCTCCAGCGGCAGACCCAGCCGCTCCAACGCCCCGAAGGTATCTCGGGAGCTGTGGCCCACCGCTAGGATCGCCCGGCGACATTCCAGCACATCGCGCTTTCCGTCCGGCCCCTCCGTTTCCAGCCCCTGAAGCACACCGTCCCGCAGCAAAAAACCCGTTACCTTTGTGGAAAAGCGAACCTCACCCCCGAAAAAAATGATGGTCTCCCGGATGTTCTTCACCACCCCCGGCAAGCGGTCGGTGCCGATATGGGGCTTGGCTTCAAACAAAATCTCTTCCGGGGCGCCGGCCTTGACGAGCTCCTCCAGAATCTTATGGATCCGGGGGTCCCCGGTACCGGTGGTGAGCTTTCCGTCGGAAAAAGCCCCTGCGCCACCCTCGCCAAACTGAACGTTGGACTCGGAATCAAGTGCGCCCTCTTTCCAAAAACGCTCTACGGACCGTTTTCGATCCTCCACCGGCATACCTCGTTCCAGCACAATAGGGCGCTGACCGCACTGCGCCAAAATCAAGGCGGCAAACAGCCCGGCGGGGCCAAGCCCCACCACCACCGGCCGCTGTGAAAGCGGCCTTCCCTGTGGCAGCTCGTATCGATAAGGGGCCGCTTTCTCCACAGACGGATCCCGCAGCCGGCTCAGCAGTCGGTTTTCGTTCCCTGCCAGGGACGTTTCCACAGCACACACAAAATGGACATCCTTTTGGCCGGATCCGCTTTTCCCCTGCCGGGCGTCTACAGAACGTTTTACCAGCTTTACGTCAACTAAATCACTGGCGGGAACCCGAAGCTTCTGAGCCGCCGCCTTTTTTAGATCCTCCGCCGTGTAGGCCAAATCCAGGCGCAGGCCGGAAATTTTCAGCATGTTTTTGCCTCCCAGTTCTTTCCCGCGCTGTCCCCGGCGAGCATCCCGGTGGCCCACGCCCAGTGGAGGTTATACCCGCCGCAGTCCCCGTCCACGTCCAGCAGCTCCCCGGCAAGGTACAATCCGGGGCAGAGCTTCGACTCCATCGTGCGCAGGTTGATTTCCCGCAGCGGAACTCCGCCGGCGGTGATCTGGGCGCTTTCCCAGGAACCGGGGCCTATAATAGGAAACCGCCAGTCCTTGGCTAGCTTTGCCGCTCGTTCCAATTCACCGGGGGAGATATCCGCCAGCGGCTTCTCCAGCGGCAGGCCCGCCGCCCTTGCGGCTTCTTGGCCCACCCGAAGTTGGAGCGCACCGGAAAAAAGCTCCCTGGCAGGACGTTGGGGGCAGTCCTGCCTCAGCTGTTCCAAATATGCCATAACGGCGGGCAGGTCCATGTTTTCCAGCAGGTCCAGCCCCACCTCTATGTCCTGCAGGCCGGTTTCCCTCAGACGTGCGGACAGGTTGAAAATGCAAATGCCCGACAGCTGCCCTTCGCCGAAAATCACCTCACCGCTTTCGGCACAAGCTTCTTTTCCCTTTCGATATAAAGACGCTTTCGCCCTTACCCGCATGCCCTTCAAGGACATGCAGACCCTCGCAGAGGTTTTCAGCGGCGCTAGGGAAGGGGTAAGCTCCGTCACCGTATGGCCCAGGGATTTCGCCAGGTCGTAGCCGTTTCCCCGGGAATGCCTGGGAGAAGCTTTGCCGCCGCACGCCAGGACACACTTTTTGGTCCACAGGGTCTTTCCCTCCCGGTCGGTAAGCAGGAAACCACCTTCGGCCCGGCGGATGGAAACCACCTCAAATTCACAAAGCTCTCCAATGCTCAGTGCCTTACCACTTTCCCGCAGACACTGTAGAACCGCCGCGGCCTGATTGCCATTAGGATAGACCCTGCCCGCTTCGTCCGCCCGACACAACAGGCCACTGTGCCGGAATTCCTCCAGCACCCGGCCGGGTGGGAAGCGCTTCAACACCTCCGCCCCCCGGGGATCCCCGTGATACCGGGCGGGGGAAATATGCAAATTGGTCAGATTGCACCGCCCATTGCCTGTGGCCAGCAGCTTTCTGCCGCTTTTGAGATTGCCCTCCAGCAGAAGCACCTCCCCGCCATTTTTTCCCAGGGCCAGGGCGGCGCGATTTGCCGCCATCAGGCCGGATGCTCCCGCTCCCACAATCGTTACTGCGTATCGCACCATTTTAAATCACCAGCCCCAGTACGCCGTAAGACAGCAGGCACATAATTACGTCCGCAATCAGGCTTCCCACCGCCACGGACAGCATCGCGGATTTAAAATCCATCTTCATCAGCGCCGCCGCCAGAGAGCCTGTCCACGCCCCGGTGCCCGGCAGGGGAATGGCGACAAAAATCAACAGCCCCATAGTCTTATACCGGTTGATCTTGTCAAACTTGCTTCTGCCCTTTGCTTCCAGCCGATTCACCAGCTTTACAAACCGGGTGTTCCGCATCCAGTCAAACAGCTTGTTGATAAACAGCAGAATAAAGGGAGTGGGCAGCAAGGTGCCTACCAGGCAGATAAAAAAAGCCCTGACCATTTCCAAATGCAAAAGCTTTGCAGCCAAAATGCCGCCCCGCAGCTCAATGACCGGCATAAGGGACAGCAAAAACACCGTCAACTCCGAAGGGATAGTATTGCTGAAAAAGTGGACTAAGGACTGTACAATTCCTTCCATACGCAAAAACCTTTTTCTTTCTCGGAACCTCTCCGTATAATATTTCCCATTGTACTGGAGATTCCCGGAAAGAAATTTCTCTCCGGGAATTATTTTCTAAAATGATCTTTCAGCCGCGAGATTCATAAATCGTGCAGACTGCGGAAGCCGCCATGCCTTGGCCTGAACCGGTAAAGCCCAGGCCCTCCTCGGTGGTGGCCTTCACGCTGACCCGGCCCGCCGCCACACCGCAGGCGCAGGCCAGGTTTTCCCGCATCCCATCGATATAAGGGGCAATCTTAGGCCGTTGGGCGATCAAGGTGCAGTCGATGTTCCCCACGGAATATCCGTGTTCCTTGAGCACTCGGCAGACCTCACCCAGAAGCCTTAGGCTGTCCGCCCCCTCAAAGCGGGGGTCGGTATCCGGGAACAGATGGCCGATATCCCCCAAAGCCGCCGCCCCCAGCAAGGCGTCCGCTACGGCGTGGGTCAAAACATCCGCGTCTGAATGGCCTAATAGCCCCTTTTCAAAGGGGATCTCCACCCCGCCTAAAATCAGCTTCCGGTTTTCCACCAGCCGGTGAACGTCGTAACCAAAGCCAACGCGCATAGTCTGCCTTTCCTCCCTTTCCTGTTCCTCTGTCTCGCCGGCGGCGCTCAAGGCCCTGGCGACAATCAAATCCTCCGGCGTGGTGAGCTTGATGTTCCGGTAGTCCCCCTGGACCAGGCGAACCCGCCCTCCCGCCGCTTCGATCAGCTGGCAGTCGTCAGTGTAGAAAGCCCCCGCCGCTTCCGCGCGGCTCAAGGCGTAGAAATACATATCCCGCTCAAAGGCCTGAGGGGTCTGCACCGCAAAGAGCTTGTCCCTGGGCGGGGTCTGTTCTACAAAATCAGTCCCCAGCTTACAGGTATCCTTCGAGGGTACCGCCGCCGTGGCCGCCCCGTATTTTAAAGCGCCTTCGCACACCCGTCCCACAACCTCCGGGGTCACCAGGGGTCGGGCGCCGTCGTGGATCAAAAGATATTCCATATCCGGGGAAAGGGCCTCCGCCCCGATGCGGACGGAATCCTGGCGCCGATTGCCGCCGAGAGCGAAGTTCACCGGCAGCGCAAGGCCTGAAACAGCCCGCTCCATTTCAGGCCGATCCTCCTCCCGGCAGACCACCACGGCTTCCCCAATTTGAGGGCAGGCCGAAAGCGCCTTTAATGACCAGAGTAGCACAGGCCTGCCGTTTAGCTCCTCCAGAACCTTGGAGCGGATTCCCCCCATGCGGGTAGAATTTCCGGCAGCCACCACCACCGCGCCGAATTTTGGCTTCATGACTTTCACTTCCTTCGGCTCACGCCTTTTCTGACATCCGGCATCCGGAATCTAAAATCTATTATATCATAGCTTTCCTATTTTTCCAGAGCTAAATTCTCCGGACCGCCGGGTTTATCCGAAAAATCCCGGCAGGTCGGCGGACAGGTCGCCGAAGGTGTAGCCCTCTTCCTCCCATCTGGTAAGCAGTTCGTCTAAAATCTCCCCATTGGTTTTCGAGGTGCTGTGCAGCAGGATTACTGCGCCGGGGTGTACTCGGGGCAGAAGCTTTTCAAAGGCTTCTTCTTTCGTGGGCTGGTCGTTTTCATACCAGTCCACATAGGCAAGGCTCCAGAATACCGTGGTATATCCCAGTTTTTGGGCCATTTTCAAATTGCTCTCGCAGAATTTTCCCTGAGGCGGACGGTAGAGCTTCGGCATTTCTTGCCCGGTGATCTCCCGATATAGCGCTTCGTTTCTTTTCAGCTCGTTTTGAAAGCTGGCCTCGTCGGAAATGGCGGACATATCCGGGTGGCTATAGGTGTGATTGCCCACAGTGTGGCCTTCCTCCACCATCCGTTTGACAAGCTCCGGCTGGGTTTCGAAATAATTCCCCACCAGGAAAAAGGTGCCCTTGACGTTGTGCTTTTTCAGGGCATCCAAAATTTTCTCCGTGTTGCCGTTTTCAAACCCGGCATCAAAGGTGATGTACAGCTTCTTTTCCGAAACAGGCGCGCAGTACATGGCGTTGTACTGCTTAAGATACTCTGCGCCTGCATTCCCCACAGGGGCTTTCCCGGCTTCCTGAAAGCTCAGCCCCCAATTGGTGATCTCCGCAGCGGTAAACGCCGCCTTCCCCTGGCCCGCCGCCAGGGTGATCCCCCCACAGAGCAGCAGCACCGCCAGGGTGGAGAAAAGCACGCCCCGTTTGCGCTTTATCGCTTTAAAAAGCTCTGTTTCCGTAAACTTTATATTTCTCTTTTTTCCGCGCACCTTTTCCCATTTCATCACAGCACCCCCTGTTTTATCGCTTTTCCATATTTATGCACTGAAAACAGAGCCTATCACAAATTTCCAATTGCTTTCAAATTGAAAATACTGTATGATTTTCGTAAGAAAATTCCCGCAGAGTTTTTAAGAAAAAATCGTTATTCTTTTACTGAAACCCACGAAGAAAAGGGGAAAGTCATATGGAAAACGGGGAAAAGAAAAACATTCTGGTAGTGGACGACGACCGGGAGATCGTACAGGCCATCGCCCTGAACCTGGAAAGCGAAGGGTACACCGTCTTTAAGGCTTACGATGGCATGGAAGCGCTGGACGTGACCATGACAAAAGACGTCCATTTGATCATTATCGATGTGATGATGCCAAAGCTGGACGGGCTTTCCGCCATGATGAAAATCCGGGAAAAGAAAAACCTGCCAATCATCGTGCTGTCCGCAAAAAGTGAAAACAGCGATAAAGTCATCGGCCTTTCCGTGGGGGCGGACGATTACGTGACAAAACCCTTTAACCCTATGGAACTGATCGCCAGGGTGAAATCCCAGCTGCGGCGATACACCAGTCTGGGAGATATCAATGCAAACAACGAAAATGTCCTGGTCAACGGCCGGCTCAGCTTCCATTTGGACGAGCACGTGCTATACGCCGATGGGGAGCCTGTCAAGCTCACCGCTACGGAAACAAAGATTATGGAGCTTTTAATGCGTAACCCCGGCAGGATCTTCCCAGCTGAGGAGATCTACTCTAAAATCTGGAACGAATCGGCCTATTCGACAGAAAACACGGTCATGGTGCATATCCGGAGGATCCGGGAAAAAATCGAGATCAATCCCAGCGAGCCGGAATATTTAAAGGTGGTGTGGGGCATTGGCTACAAAATCGAAAAGCACTGACACGTTCAAGGGGATGATTTCCTGGTTGTGCCTGCTGCTGACGCTGTGCATCGCCACCACGGTCATAACCCTTCTCGTCCTGTTCCTGTTTTATCCCCGCTGGGCGGAAACGCTGGTACGCAGCATCACGGACTTCAGCGAACAGATCCATCCCTTCCGCTCCCAGGTTTGGGGGAATACCGAATTCACGTTGTTTTCCTATGTTCTCTGCGCGGCGGTCTTCCTGTTCCTGCTGATCTTTTTTACCTTTGCTTTCCGCTGGGACCGAAAGGCACTTGAATCTGCCATCGCCCGGGGCTTGGGAAAGATTTGGATGGAGGTAAAGCTTGCGGCTGTATTTCTGTTAATGCTTCTGGCGGTAGTCTGCGGGGTCTCCACTTCCCTAATCCCCGGCATTTTCCTGCTTACCTGCCCGCCCGTGCTCCTGTTGTATTTCCTTTGCCTGGACGTCGGCCACAACAAGCGCTTTTTCAGCCACAACATTGTCCACTCTATTTTGAAGCGTGTCAACAGCTATAAAGGCATGACTACCTTTCAGCGGCGGAGCCTGCGCCGGGTATACTCCTGTCTGGGGGTCATTGCGGGCGTCCTGGTCCTGGCGGCCCTGCTCCTGGCATGCTTGAACGACGCCCTTTACTACCACCCCCTGCTGCTTTTCGGCTTCGGAGTCTCGGTGGTGGGAGCCGTGCTGGGGACCGTCTGGTGGTACATTCTGGCCTTGAAGGAGGACCTGCGGGACTGGAACATGCTGACGAACCAGATTACCGAAATGTACGGTGGGAACCTGGAAGCCATAAACCACGTGTCCCCTACCTCGAACCTGTATGACTGCGCCATGCAGCTGAACATGATCCGCACCGGCATTCAAAAGGCGGTGGAGGAAGGTATCAAGGCGGACAGAACCAAGGTGGAACTGATCACCAATGTTTCCCACGACATCAAAACACCCCTGACCTCCATCATCAGCTACATCGAGCTGCTGAAAAAGGAGCCGGATCTGCCGCCCCATGTAATGGATTATGTAAACACCATCTCCGCAAAGGCGGACCGACTGAGCCACATTGTACAGGATGTGTTCGAGGTGAGCAAGGCGGCCACGGGTAACATCAGCCTGGACCTGGAAAATCTGGACATTGGGAAGCTTTTGCAGCAGACCTTTGCCGAAATGGAAGAATCCCTGCAATCCTCCCGGCTGACTTGGCGGGTGGACATTCCCGAAACGCCGGTAATCATCCACGCCGACGGGCAACGGCTGTACCGCGTGTTTCAAAATGTTTTGCGTAACTGCGCGCAGTATTCCTTAAACGGCTCCCGCGCCTATGTTCGGCTCTCCGCCCAAAACGGGGTTGCGGTGGTAAGTATTCGGAATGTTTCCAAAAACGAGATCGGTATGAGCGGGGAAGATCTGACCTGCCGCTTTGTCCGCGGGGATCAAAATCGAACTACCGAGGGCAGCGGGCTGGGGCTTTCCATTGCAAAAAGCTTCACGGAAGCCTGCGGCGGACAGTTTACCGTTCACACGGACGGTGACCTGTTCACCGTAACGGTGCGGTTCCCCCAGGTGATCTCCACCCCTCAGCTGCCGCTGGCAGCCGAATTCCCGGCAAAGTAATGCTTCCACCAAGGTGATGGAGAAGGTTCCGTTTCCATTTTCGACGGATTGATCTGGTTACGCTATTGCGCTATACTTTTTATAGACACAACCCGACAATTCGATAACTTAGGGGGGGAAAATTATGTTTTTGATAGAGGACTCTCATATTGGATTGACTCCATATACCCACAATGACGATAGCGATATGTTTTCCTGCTGGCTTGATATGGACACGCAGAAAGGATATAACTGCACATATGAACAAGCCTTAGAGGGATTCAGGCGCTTTGAAATAGAACACTTTCCATTTTGGGTCACGATTATAGATAAAAAATTGGATAGGAAAGTTGGCTCGCTTAGATTAGGCCCGGATGAGCCATGCCCAGATTTAGCAATTTGGATATATCCCCAGTACCGTCACAGGGGTTATGGCGCTTGTTCTTTTGCTTTGGCGTTGAGGTACATATTTAGCAACTTTCAGTATTCCGAAATAGCCGCTGGTTGCTTTGAGGACAACCTTTACAGCATGCGAATTATAAAAAAGCTTGGTTTTGTTCGTTATCCCGAGGGCGATGTTGTTGAAACTGATTGCTTTACGGGGCAAGATAAGACTATGCAGGAGTTTAGGATAACAAAGAGCATGATGGAGGGTTTTGCGCGGTAGAATAGCGCGGCAAGCGAAAGCGGGAAATTTCCTGCCTTTGGGCAGGTCAAACAGACTTTCCCCAGCGGTCTGGGAACGATTTATCTGGATATATCGCGGAGATACGCGCAAAACAATGGTGCCAAAAGTGGTATAGTCTGAAGCTATATCAAACTATCAATTGCATGTATTTAACTTTCATATTGTTCAGTGGTATAATAAATGTAAACCATAGATACGTTATGTCCCACTTGACAGATTGTATTTAAGCCCACAGTGCGGATTCGCCTCCTGCGGAATTGGCAATGAGCTGGTTGAGAAGAACGATGAGAAAAGCTTCAGGAATATTTCAAGCATCAACGAAGTCAGGGTGTGTTCCAATTGCGTATGCCCTGTTGGTGTTGTTACAGGCGGCTTGTCAATGTTAAAATTTCTTTGAAATATATAGGAATGGAGAACAAATTATATGGCAAAAAAAGAAAACAAATTCAAAGGTTATGGATTTTCGACACAGGCAATACATACGGGAACGGATTATGACGAGGGAACAGGTGCAGTCAGAAGACCGCTCCACATGGCAAACAGTTACAAGCTGCCGGATGATTTGTCACAAGTGAATTATTCATCGACCAACCTGCTGATGTATTCCAGAAATGGCAATCCAAATCAGCATTGGCTGGAGGAAAAAATCGCAGCATTGCACGAGGCGGATGACGCAATCGTTCTGGCGAGCGGTGTCGCCGCACTCCACGCGCTATTCTGGACGCTTCTGAAAACAGGAGACCGTGTTGTATATCCCAATGTCAGCTATATGGCGGTTTATCGGATGTTCCATGAGCTGTTCAATCATAAGT
>CAYSQF010000032.1:0-20293 GCA_964433105.1 uncultured Acutalibacter sp. | reverse complement strand
CGGATCCGGCAAACCACTGATCCTGATAGGGAAAGCGGTATGAAAGCTCTTCCGGAAAAGCGGTGGAATCAAATTGGGCGGTCAGTAGAACCGTTTCCCCCTCTGCGGAAGCGGAAAGCGGAACCTGGCCCGCAAACAGAAACACCGCCAGCAGTAAGCACAACATCCGGTGGAAATGCCCTTTTACGCTCCTTACCTTTTTGCCGACCCCTTTCCCTTCTGTAAATCTTTCACTTTTCACAGCTGCCATTCCTCTCATTTTTCAGTTTCTAAATTTAAAAAATACCATATTTCCGCCAACCTGTCAACGATTCGCCCTCAACTCAGGACGGCGCTCTTTCGAAAGAAAGGGCGCCGTCCTGCTGTTTCTTAAATAAGTGCCGTAGGCGTCCCCTTACGCGGGGAGCCAAAGGGCGGTAAAAGCTTTACAACTTTCTGGCCTTGATACACATGGACAGCGGGATCATTCTAATCCTATTTCTCCAGCCGACCCATTGGTTTGCCCCATTTACCCAGCTGCCTGCCGTCCACGGAGAAGTAGGTTTCCTCGCCCGACGTGACCACCGGCGCGGCGGTTTTCAGCCGCTCGATAAAGGGGACTTTCTTGTCCAGCAGCCTTTCCTCCGCCGTCACATTGCGGATCAGGCACAGGAACACGTCCGAGCCGTCACCCATTGGGATATCTTGTTTGACCTCCAGCTCGAAGGTTACAGGGCTTTCCGCGATGGTGGGTACATCCAGCGCCTGGCCCCATTCCACCGTGGGCAGGCGCATCATCTTGTCCGGCGTTTCCCGGCCGTTGACGCAGCCGTAATAATCCGCCAGAGGCAGGAGGGGTTCCGTCACCAGATTGGCGGAAAACATGCCGTTTTTCCGGATCAGGTCCTTCGTCAGCTTTTCCTCCCCAATGCAGGCCATGACCCCAAGGCCCTCAGCCGTGTGACAATAGCTGAACCAGCAGAACATCCCGAAATGGGGCTGGCCGTCCTCCTGCTTTGTACCGTACAGAAACAGCGACTGAGGGCAGAAATCATTGCCGATCTCAGTTTTTACCTTTGCCATGATTGGGCTCCTTTCCTTGCTTTAGATTCTTTTCCGTCTTTTCCAAATTTGTCACGATCCGGTCAAGATACCCTTCCAGGTCTTCAATTTCTGCCTCCGCAAAACCGGCGAAAAACAACTCGTTCATCTGCTGGGAGACCTCGTCGTATTTTGCCCGCAGACCGCGGGCCTTCTCCGTCAGGGCAATGAGGCTTTGCCGGCGGTCTGCTTCACTTGCCCGCCGGGCGATGAGCCCGCTTCCTTCCATGCGGCCCAGCATAGCGGTCAAGGTGTTCTTTGCCAGCCCCGTCTTTTGGGAAAGCTCTACAATCGGCACGCTGTCCCGCTGCCAAAGCACATAGAGGATGCGCCCCTGGGGGCCGTTAAATTCCTCTACGCCGCAGCTTTGCAGCAGCCGCTCAAACACCCTGCCCTGCACCTGTTTGATTTGCGAGATTAAAAAGCCTGTTCGTGTATTCAGTGGGATCCATCCTTTCTGCCGGCCCCGGCCAGGGCCTGTTCTATCGCGCGATAGGGAAAGCGAAAGCGAACCGCTTTTGGCAATTCGTTCCCAGGCTGGAAAATTGTGGGAAGCGAGTTGCTCGGTACTGAGAGATCTTCTTATCAGTACCACCCTTAAAAACATCCTCTTTCCACTTTCCAGTTAAATAGTACTATATAGAACTTATTTTGTCAAGAAATTTTTGCTCCGCAAAAATTTTACCCGTTCTGCGCACCTGGAAGATGGAATCAGGCGTTTCGCGAAAAAGGAAGCCTAAAAAGTGAAATCACAGCCATCCGACCGCGCCGAAAACCACGCCAACAAAGGCAGAAGCGGCAATAAAGACGATGGGATGGACCTTTGGAAATTTCCGCATTAACAGGAAAATGAGGACTGCCATGATCAAAAACGGCCAGTGCACCAAATCCGTCAGTTGCTTCGTGACCTCATATAGGTCCAGTTGAAGGAGGGAAACGCGGAACAGCGGCACCACCGCCGCGGCGATCAAGCCCACAGAAGCCGGGCGGAGACCATAAAACGCACTGTTTACCAGCCGGTTCTGCCGGAAGCTTTGCAGCACCCGGGCCACCAGCAGGATCACAATAATTGAAGGGGTGATCAGCCCTATTGTGGAGATTAGTGCCCCGGGGATACCGCCGGTCGTGAACCCCACATAGGTGGCCATATTCACTCCCACAGGACCCGGGGTGGATTCCGACACAGCCACCATGTCCACCAGCTGAGTATGGGTGTACCAACCGGTGCGGTCAGAAATATCGTACAGGAAAGGCAGGGTGGCCATGCCGCCGCCGATGGAAAACAGGCCCGCCTTGAAAAATTCCCAGAACAAGCGGAGATAGATCATGCCTTTTTTCCTCCCAGCTTCTCAGACAGGATGCCGGCCACAGCTGCCAGGGCCACAAACAGGATAGGTGTCCAGGAAGTTACCACCGCGCCTAAAAACACCAAAGCAAAAATAACAAGCGTCACCTTGTCGACGATCGCCTTTTTCCCTAATTTGATCACCGAATGGAGCACCAGCACACACACGCAGACCCGGATACCGGCAAAGGCGTTCTGCACCGCGGGATAATCGGTGAAATTCCGCAGGAAAGCCGCCAGCACTGTGATGATGACCAGCGAGGGGAACACAACGCCCAGCGTGGCAAGGATTCCTCCCAAAGTCCCTTTCCGTTTGTTACCGATAAAGGTAGCAGTGTTCACCGCGATAACGCCCGGGGTGCACTGGCCGATAGCGTAATAGTCCATCAGCTCGTCCTCCTCCGCCCAATGCTTTTTTTCGATGACCTCCCGCTGCAGGATGGGCAGCATGGCGATCCCGCCGCCAAAGGTCATAACGCCTATTTTGGCGAAGGTAAAAAACAAATCGAACAGTTCTTTCAAGTCGGTTCCCTCCATTTTTCCATGGTCTAAAAACCTGTGTTTCCCAGGATGTAAACTAGTAAAATACCCGGTTGAGATACAAGCCGCAGGCAGGGGCGGTAGGGCCGGCGGCTTTCCGGTCCTTCGCCGCCAAAACAGCCGGGATGTCATCCGGCCGGAGTTTTCCTTGCTGCACACGCAAAAGGGTGCCAGTCATAATCCGAACCATGTTGTAGAGAAAGCCGTCCGCCGCCACTGTGAATACCACCAAGTCCCCCCGGCGTTCCACTTTTGCTTCCTGCACGGTGCGGCACAGATTCCCCTTTCCCCGGCGGTCCAGCGTACAGAAGGAGGAAAAATCGTGGGTGCCCAAATAATGTTTGGCTGCCCTATCCAAAAGAGACTCCTCCAACGGATACCAATAATGCAGGGCACGGCCGGCCAGGAAAGGCTCCCTCACCGGATTGTTCCAAATCTCGTAGGTATATTCCTTCCCTTTGCAGGAATAGCGGGCATGAAAATCCAGCGGTACCTCCCGGCATTCCTTTACCACGATATCCTCCGGCAGATAGTGGTTCAGCGCAGCCAAAAGGCGCTCCGGCGTGATGGGGCTTTCCGTTTTCAGGCTAACGCAGAATTCCCGGGCATGCACCCCGGTATCCGTACGAGAGCAGGCCTTGATATCCTCGGAAAGCCCCGTCACGGCATTCAGGGCTTTTTGAAAGACCGCCTGGACCGACAGGGCGTTTTCCTGGATCTGCCAGCCGTGGTATCTTGTTCCCACATATGAAATTTTCATCAGATAGTTCCGCATAAGCGTCCTTCCAAGCTGTGTCGGCTAAAATAGAACCCAGCAACAAAGCGGCCCCTCCGTTCAAAAAGCGGAGAGGCCCATGTGATTTCTGCGATTATTCTTCCTCGTCGTCCTCAGGGGCGTCCCAGTTATGCCAGACGTTCTGCACATCGTCGCTGTCCTCCAACAGATCCAGCATCTTCTGCATTTTCTCCGCCACCTCCGGATCGGCAATGGCAGTGTAAGTATCCGGCACCATTTCCACCTCGGCGGAAACAAATTCATAGCCTTTTTGCTCCAAATCCTCCCGGACACCACTGAAATCGGACGGTTCGGTGGAAATTTCAAACACGTCCTCGTCTGCGGCGAAATCGGAAGCGCCGGCTTCCAGGGCGTCGCTCATCACGGTGTCCTCGTCCAGGCCTTCCCGCTCCACCACGATCACGCCTTTTTCCTTAAACATAAAGGAAACGCAGCCCGTGGTACCCAAGTTGCCGCCAAACTTGTCAAAAGCATGGCGCACATCCGCCGCAGTCCTGTTACGGTTATCGGTAAGGGCTTCCACGATCACCGCCACGCCGCTGGGGCCGTAGCCCTCGTAGGTGACATTTTCATAATTGTCCGAGTTGCCGTCCCCCGCCGCTTTTTTAATGATGCGCTCAATGTTGTCATTTGGGACATTGGCCGCTTTCGCTTTGGCAATACAGTCTTTCAGACGGGAATTGGCTGCGGGATCGGCACTGCCGCCTTCCTTGACCGCCACGGTCAGTTCCCGGCCGATTTTTGTAAAAATCTTTGCTTTCGCGCCGTCGGCCTTTTCTTTTTTCCGCTTAATGTTGTTCCACTTGGAATGTCCAGACATACATAAACCCCTAACTTTTGGCAGATTCTAAGGTAATAGGGCACAATAAACCGCCGTCCCCATTTTTTGATTGTATATAATGATATCATATTTCCGGCCAGATTTCAAGTGCCAGCGCTTCCGCTTTCCGCTGGGCTTCCCCGTACCCCGCATTTCCCAGGTCCGTGTCCTTCCAGACGGCGCATCCCCGCAGGGTGGTGTTCATCACGCTGAAGGCCCGTTCCAGCTGGCGGGTGGTAACCTCTACCGCAAATTCGTCCTGGGAACCCATAGTCAACAGCAAAACAGCGTCGCGGTGCTTTCTGATCGGCGGCTGCCGGTGTAGGGAAAACCTGGCTTCAAAATATTGCTGCGTTCTGTCCAATACAGCTTTCATGGGTGCCGGGAAGGCATAGTTGTACACTGGAGAGGCGATTACCAGCAGGTCGCTTCGACGCAGGGCACTGTCCAGGCTGTCAAAGTCCGGGAACGCGCACCCTTCCTTTTTGGCACAGGCGCCGCATCCGATGCACGGCTTTATTCCGGCGGCATACACATCCGTTTCCGTAATCTCCCAGCCGCTGTTTTCCCGAAAGCGGGCCAAGAAACTTTCCAGCAGCCGGTGGGTATGTCCTTGGCTGTGTGGGGAGCAAAACAACACCAGCAGCTGCTTTTTGCGTTCAAACAATCCCATAGTTTTTTCCTTATCCAAAGATTCCTAAATGTTCCAGCAGGATTTTAACTCCCATTAAAATCAAAATCACGCCGCCGACTATTTCCGCCCGGTTCTTATATCTGGCGCCAAACAGGCTGCCCACCTTTACTCCCGCGGCGGAAAGGAAGAAGGTGGTGGCCCCGATAAATGCTGCGGCGATCCAGATATTCACGCTTAAAAAAGCAAAGCTCACCCCCACCGCCAAAGCGTCAATGCTGGTGGCTACCGCCAAAGGCAGCATTGTCGCCGGGGTCAGGGAAGCATTCGATTCCTCTTCCTTTTTGGAAAGGGCTTCCCGGATCATATTGGTGCCGATCAGCGCAAGCAGCCCGAAAGCGATCCAGTGATCGATCGCGGTGATCGCGTCTTTGAACTGCACCCCGATAAAATAACCGATCAGCGGCATCAGGGCTTGAAATCCGCCAAACCACAGCCCCACCAGGGCCATATGCGGAACGCTCACCTTTTTTAAGGCAAGGCCCTTACACACCGACACGGCAAAGGCGTCCATGGAAAGCCCCACGGCCACCAAAAACAACTCCACGATTCCCACTGGCAGACCTCCCGGATTTTATTTGGTGGAAAAGTTTCTTGCCCGGAGGACGTCCCGCCGGGCAAGGAAAACTGTCTTAAAGCTTCCAAATATCCTGGTTGTACTGGGCCACCGCCCTGTCCGAAGAGAAAAAACCGGCTTTTGCGATGTTGACCAGCATCTTCCCGGCCCAGGCTGTTTGATCCTCATAGTCCGCGAGGAGCCGCTCCTTCACAGCAATATAGTCCTTCACGTCCAGCAGGGCCATGAACCAATCCTTTCTGGTCATATCCTTGTAGAGCCGTCCCAGGCTTTCCGGGTCACCCAGCCGCATCATCGCGGGACTGATGATGAAATCCACCAGCTCTGCAATCTCTGGATCCGCCGGGTAAAAGGCCTTGGGCATATAGCGGCCTTCTCCCTCCTGATACAGCTGGATCACCTCGTCACTGGACTTCCCGAAAATGGCGATATTGCTTTCCCCTACCAAGTCGTGAATCTCCACATTGGCCCCGTCCATAGTGCCTAAGGTCACAGCGCCGTTGAGCATAAACTTCATATTGCCAGTACCGCTGGCTTCCTTGGAAGCCAGGGAGATCTGCTCGGAAATATCGCAGGCGGGAATCAGCTTTTCCGCCCAAGTGACGTTGTAATTCTCCACCATCATCACCTTCAGCCAGGGGCTGACCTCCGGGTCGGCGGCGATCATATCCTGCAGGCACAAGATCAGATGGATAATATCCTTGGCGATGACGTACGCTGGGGCTGCTTTCGCGCCGAATAGCAAGGTAACAGGACGCTTGGGGAGGTTCCCCTGCTTAATCTGCTTGTATTTCCAGATGATATACAGGGCGTTCATCTGCTGGCGCTTATATTCGTGGAGACGTTTGATCTGAATGTCAAACACGGAATTCTCATCCAACTTCTCCCCCGTCTTTTCCAATATATATTCCGCCAGGGCATGCTTGTTATGCTGTTTGATCTCCAGCAGGCGGGCCAGGACTTGCTCCTCTCCCCGGTGTTCCAACAGCTTCTCCAGCTGATTGGCATCCCTCTTCCAGCCTTCCCCGATCAACTCCGTCAGATAAGACGACAGCTCCGGGTTGCAGTGCATCAGCCACCGCCGGAACGTAATGCCGTTTGTCTTATTGCTGAATTTTTCGGGATAAATATCCGCGAAAGCCTTCAATTCAGACTCCCGCAGAATCTCTGTGTGCAGGGCTGCCACGCCGTTGACGCAAAAGCCGTAATGGATATCCATATGAGCCATGTGGACAAGGCCGTTTTCATCGATAATTGCCACTTTGGGATCCGGATACTTTTCCTTCACCCTGCGGTCCAGCTCCCGGATAATGGGAACCAGCTGAGGCACGGCTTCCTCCAAATAGTCCAGCGGCCACTTCTCCAGAGCTTCCGCTAAAATGGTGTGATTGGTGTAAGCACAGGTCTGGCTGACAATGGAAATGGCATCGTCCATGGAAATACCGTCCTTCAGCATAAGGCGAATCAGCTCGGGGATTACCATAGAGGGGTGAGTGTCGTTGATCTGCACCACCGCGTGCTTGTGCAGGTCCCGCAGAGCATACCCCTTTTGAGAAAGCTCCAGCAGAATCAGCTGGGCCGCGCTGCTGACCATGAAATACTGCTGATACACCCGCAGAAGCCGCCCGGCCCGGTCGCTGTCGTCCGGATAGAGAAATAGAGTCAGGTTTTTTGTAATATCCTTTTTGTCAAAATCTATGCCATCGTGAACCAGGGATTCGTCCACGGTTTCCAGATCAAACAGATGCAGACGGTTCGCGCCGCTTTCATAGCCGGAAACATCGATATCATACATGACCGAGCGCAGGCAGCCTCCGGGGAAGGGGATTTCAAAACTTACGTCTGTCTTGCGTGGCCAGCAGAATTGGCCCTTCCAGCAGTTCTGACATTTCCAGCCGACTTTTTCACACAGGCTGTCTTTCTCGTCCAACCACACGTCCGGCGTTTCCTTCTGCTTGTGGTCGTGAAAACCCTGACGGAATAAGCCGAAATGGTACAACAGGCCCACACCGTCGGCGCACAGGCCCAGCGTGGCGGCGGAGTCCAAGTAGCAGGCCGCCAGGCGGCCCAGTCCGCCGTTGCCCAAGGAAGGCTCCGGCTCCAACTCCTCAATGGCCGCCAGGGATTTCCCCACTTCCGCCAGCGCCGCTTTCACCTCATCATAAAGGCCCAGGTTGATCAAATTGTTGGAAAGCAGCTTTCCCACCAAAAATTCGGCGGAAATATAATAGAGCTTCCTGTCCCCCTGAATCCTGGGGGCCTGCTCCAGCCTTTCCCTTGTCAGGGACAGCAGGGCATTAAAAATATCCCGATCCCCTGCCTGGGCCAGCCCTTTCCCGGTCTGTTCCGTCAGCTTTTGTTCCAGTGCTTCCTTGATGGCCATACGCCTTCTCCTTCTCCGTGAAAGTAAAACGGTCGCTTACTTTTCTTCCCTAGCGCGCCCATAAAGTTGGGTCATGCGGGCCATTTTATCCGCCAGTTTTGGCTTCATCTGCTTTTTCTTCATGCGCCAGCGCCAGTTGTTGCCGCCCAGGGTGGACGGAGTGTTGATTCGGGCCTCAGAGCCTAAATCCAGGTAATCCTGCATGGGGATCACCGCCAGATCCGCCGTACTGGAAAGGGCGGCGCGGATGAACCCCCAGTTTCCATCTTTATCATTGGGGAGCCCCATATATTCCAGGGCCAGGGCAACATCTTCCGGGGCCGCCGTGGAGAACCAGCCCCGCACTGTGTCGTTGTCGTGAGTACCGGTGTATACCACGCAGTTATGCTGGTAATTGTGGGGCATATAATCGCTTTCCTCCCGGGAGTCGAAGGCAAATTCCAGCACTTTCATGCCCGGATAGCCGCTGGATTTCAGCAGCCGATGAACCGCAGGGGTCAGGTATCCCAAATCCTCGGCAATAATACTGGCCCCGCCGAACTCTTTGTTGATCGCGTCCACAAAGGCCTTGCCCGGGCCTTTGCGCCACCTGCCGTTCCGGGCGGTATCGTCCCCATAAGGGATGGCGTAGTAGCTTTCCAGCCCCCGAAAATGGTCGATCCGAAGCACATCCACCGTGGTCAGGTTGGCCCGCAGGCGCTTGAGCCACCAGGAAAAGCCGTCCTGCGCCATAACGTCCCAGCGGTACAAGGGGTTCCCCCACAGCTGGCCGTCGGCGGAGAAGGCGTCCGGCGGGCATCCCGCTACCTCGATAGGCACATTGTTTTCGTCCAGCTGGAACAGCCCGGGATTGGCCCACACATCTGCGCTGTCCATCGCCACATAGATAGGGGCATCCCCAATGATCTGCACGCCCTTTTTGTTGGCGTACTTCTTCAGTTTTCCCCACTGTTCATAAAACAAATACTGAACAAAGATGTGGTAATCCACATCCTGTCTGCAGGCTTCCCGCCACTTCTTCAAAGCCTCCGGGCGGCGCATCCGAATATCCTCATCCCACTCGTTCCAGGCTTTCAGATCCATTTTTGCCTTGACAGCCATATAAAGGGCGTAGTCCTCCACCCATTCCTTGTTTTTTCTGCGGAACCGGTTCAAGGCTTTTTCATCTGTAAAATTGGCAAACGCAACACGAAGCAGCTTTTCCCGGTGCTCGTAAATAGTACCATAATCCACCTGGGTCTTTTTCTCCCCCCAGGAAATGGCGTCGCACTGGCTTTTTTCCAGAAGCCCCTGCTGGCAGAGTATCTCCAAGTCTACAAAATAAGGGTTCCCCGCAAAGGCGGAAAAGCTCTGATAGGGGCTGTCGCCGTAGCTGGTGGGGCCGAGGGGCAGCACCTGCCAGTATTTCTGTTTAGCCCGGGCTAAAAAATCCACCCATTTGTAGGCTGCCTGGCCAAACGTGCCAATGCCGTATTTTGAGGGCAGGCTGCTGACCGGCAGCAATACGCCGGCCGCGCGGGTCATCCAAGTTTTCTGAGTTGCCATTATACACCATGCTTTCCGCCGAGCAGCCTTTCTCACCCGGCAAATTATTATTCAGACCTTTTCCTGACAATCCCGCACAACGCGCAGTAAAACGTGCGGTATTGCCTTACTTCTTTGTGAACACCAGCATATTGCTCATATTCCGGCCGGGGGCAATCTGCGCCGAGCCATTGACATACAAGGCGCAGGACGCGCCGCCGTCCAGATTCATAGCGGTCTTGCAGCCAAGAGCTGCCATCGCCTTTGCAAGCTGTTTCAAAGTGCAGCTGGCGTGGGCAATTACCACCGTTCCGTCATTCTTAATCCCAATAGCCATTTTGGAGTTGCTCTCCGCCGTGACATGGGAATCGAGGAAAGATTCCTGCTTAAACGTGGCGTCGGTGCAGTAAGCCTG
The DNA here is from genome assembly GCA_964433105.1 of uncultured Acutalibacter sp. Classification (GTDB taxonomy): domain Bacteria; phylum Bacillota; class Clostridia; order Oscillospirales; family Acutalibacteraceae; genus Acutalibacter. Next base: position 10,122 of record CAYSQF010000032.1, on the reverse strand, counting down.
TCCGTTTTTCACCAGTGTGGGGCCGTTGCCCAGGCAGGCAACAATGTCCTGAGTGCTGATCTTCTTGTTGTTCTCGTCCAGATACTCGTAAGAAAAAGTCAGGGTATCCCCAACCTCGCACTCATCGAAAATAGTATCCTTGGTGCTGGACATATCCTGCTTCAAAAGACGCTCGCACAGCAGATAACCGCTGGTGGGGATAGACAGGTTAGTGCCACCGTTCGGGTAAATCTTTGTAATCTTTCCGGAAGCGTCCGCTTCCAGGGCACGCACATAATTTCCTTTGGCCTGGCTGCCATAGGTTCGGGTATAAATCATCCGGGTACCGTCGTTGTCATCCAAGGTCAAATTGCAGCCGACGCGCTCGCTGGAACGCACCTTCTCGCCACCGCTCATCAGGGTAACAATTTGATTGACTTTGAAAAACTCAATGGACGCTTTGCCGCTGGAATCCACTACAAAGGCCGGACGATAGGGCGCGCCCTCTACGTACAACTTCAACAGCTTTCCATTGCTGATCAAGGTGCCGGAGGTGTTAAAATCGCCGTAGGAATTAAAGAACGCGCCGTCCACTGCCACCGTGGCGTTGGTGCGCTTGACGATGCTCCCCGCTGACTCGGTGGAATACAGTTTATCGTTGGCCAAAACAGGCCGGATATCATATCCCTCGGGGTTGATTTCCACGCCGGTCACAGTCAGTCCCGCCGCGGTTTTCGTAAAGGTGGTGGGCGCCTTGGCAGTGACCGCAGGCTGTTCATACTCGGGAGGCTGGTAGGCGTCTACATCCTCTCCCATGATCTTGTCAAAATTCATCAGGAACTGGGCCAGCTGCTCCCTGGTAGCACCGCTTGCAGGGGAAAGGGTAGTTTTGGTATCGCCGCCCATAAAGCCGGTCTTATTGGCCCAGCGTACGGCTTCTTTCGCCCAGCTGGCCACATTCTTGTAATCGGTAAATGTGCTTTCCATCACCGTTTCGTCCTGCAGCTCGGCAGTCTGTCCCAGCACATTGCAGTAATAGTTGTAAAAGATCATGCACACCTGCTGGCGGGTCACGGAAGCTTCCGGAGCAAAGGTGAAATCCCCGCTGCCGGCTACCACGCCGTTGTTCTTCGCCCATACAACGGCTTTGGCAAACCACTGGCTATCAGAGACATCTGTAAAGGGGTTCTGGGACAGATCCGTTTCCGGCACGCCTGCCTTATTGTACAGGGTCTGGGCCACCATTGCCCGAATCACCTTACCGCCGGGATTAAATATCCCGGCACCCTCGCCGCTCATGTACTTCTTTGCCGTGCAGTATTCGACGGCCTTATAGCTCCAGCCGTTTCCTACATCAGTAAACGATTGCTTTGCTGAAACCGGTATGGTCAGGGAAACCAACAGGGCCAATGCCAGCAAGAGACTTAAAACCTTTTTCATTTTCATCCTAAGCAGCTCCTTGTTAATATGTTTTTATATGCAAACGCTTTCCGGAGAAAACGCTCACTTTACTTCAACAGTCCAGCCAAACTCATCCTGCACCCTGCCGGTCTGAATGCCGGTGACCGTATCATACAGCTTCTGACTGACGGGACCGATGCCGCCGCCTGAGATTTCCATTACTGTATCCTCATAGCGCAGGGCACCCACAGGGGAAATTACCGCCGCCGTGCCGCTGCCCCAGCATTCCTCCAGGGTCCCATCCTTTGCGGCGGCCACCAGCTCATCCACAGAAATGCGGCGCTCCTCTACCTCCATGCCCCAGTGCCGGCACAGGTCCACGCAGGACGCCCTGGTAACACCAGGCAGGATACTGCCATTGAGCATGGGCGTGACCACTTTGCCGTTGATTTTAAAGAAGATGTTCATGGCGCCCACTTCTTCGATGTACTTGCGCTCTACGCCATCCAGCCACAAAACCTGGGAATAACCCTCATTGTGGGCTTTCACCTGAGCTTTCAGGCTGGCCACATAGTTGCCGCCGGTTTTGGCCTCGCCAATGCCGCCCCGAACTGCCCGCACGTAGTCGTCCTCGATCCAAATTTTCACAGGGTCCAGGCCGCTCTCATAATAGGCACCGGACGGGGAAAGGATGATAATAAACAGGTAGTTGTCAGCGGGGCGCACCCCCAGGAAGGGATCGGTAGCAATGACAAAGGGCCGGATGTACAGGGATGTGCCGGGCGCGGTAGGAATCCAGTCCTTTTCCACGCTCACTAGGGTTTTCAAGGCGTTTAGGAAATCCTCCGCCGGGATCTCTGGAATGCACAGCCGCCGGTTGGAACGATTGGCGCGCTCTATGTTCTTGTCGGGACGGAACAGCAGAGTGCGCCCATCCTCGGTCCGGTAGGCCTTCAAGCCCTCGAACATTTCCTGCCCGTAATGGAACACCATGGCGGAGGGGTCCAGGGAAATGGGATGGTACGGTTCGATCCGGGGGTCATGCCAGCCCTTATCGGGGTTGTAGGGCATGATGTACATATGGTCGGTAAAAATCTTGCCAAAGCCCAGCTTTGCCTGATCCGTCGGTTTCGCCTTCGGCGTTTTTGTCAGTTCGATTTTGATTTCCTGCATGATCTTCTTCCTCTTTTCCAAAAATATCAGGTCAGCAGCCACTGACCGAACAGATTATTCCCTGTTAAGAAACACTTACTAAATTATACCAACATGAACCATAAAAAGCAAGGCTTTCCAGGGCCTTTATCTACCATTTGCAGACCCGGGCAAACGCCTGGCAGCATCCGGCGTCCCATAATTACAGAAGGACAATCCCCCACAATATGGTTTCACAAGGCAGCCCTCCTTTTGGAGATGCCTGATTCTTTCACATTTCATTTTAGGAATGGCCCTTGCGAACCTGTTTCACGATCTCCACCGACTCCCTGCACAGCCGGGTGACCTCAGCCCAATCCTGGGCTTCCAGGAGCGAGCTGCTCACCATATAAGAACCGCCGCAGGCGCAAACAGCAGGACAGGACAGGTATTCCCGCAGGTTCTTCAAGGAAATCCCGCCGGTGGGCATGATCCGGAACATGGGGAAGGGCGCGCTCATTGCCTTGATCTTCGCCAGCCCGCCCGACTGCTCCGCCGGAAAAAACTTCAGAACCTTCAGCCCCAGTTTTAAAGCGGCATGATAATCGGTAGGTGTGGTGCAGCCGGGATAGATGGGGACGCCCTGCTCCAGGCAGCGCTCCGCCAGCTCCACATCCAGTCCCGGCGTGACGATAAACTCCGCGCCCGCGGCCAAAGCGCTGTCCAGCTGGGCTTCGGTCAACACCGTGCCCGCCCCAACCAGCATTTGCGGGCATGCCGCTTTCATTGCGGAAATCGCCCGGTCCGCACCTGCCGCCCGGAAGGTCACCTCCGCTACGGGGACGCCCCCCTCGCAAAGGGCTTTCGCCAGGGGTGCGGCGTCCCGGTCCGGATGCTCCAGCTTGATCACCGGTACCACACCGATTTTCTCAATTCGCTGACTGATCTCATTTATCATAGTATCATCGGGCGCCGCCGGTTCCGCGCCGCCCCTTCCTTTCCTAAATTTTAAACGCCCGAATAGGCTGAAAATCCACCGTCGATGGGCAGAACTACGCCGGTGATAAAGCCGGCGGCTTTTTCATCCACCAAGAACAGCAGTCCACCCGCCAGCTCTTCCCGTTCTCCAAACCTGTGCATGGGTGTGGCAGCCAGGATCTTCCCCGTACGGGCGGTGGGGGTGCCATCCTCGTTCCACAGCAGTTTTGCGTTTTGGGCGGTGGAAAAGAAACCAGGCGCCAGCGCATTGACCCGGATTCCCGCTTTAGAGAAGTGCACTGCCAGCCATTGGGTAAAATTGGACACCGCCGCTTTCGCCCCGGAATAGGCGGGGATCTTTGTCAAGGGAGTAAAAGCGTTCATGGAAGAGACGTTCAGAATGCAGCACCCCGGCCGTCCCAGCATTTGGCGGGTGAAGGCCTGGGTCGGCAGCAGGGTCCCAAGAAAATTCAGATTGAACACAAATTCCACACCGCTTGCGTCCAGGTCAAAAAAACTTTTTACATCGGCGTCGATATCTCCAGATTCGTAGTATTCCTTGTCCGTGGTCGCCCGGGGATTATTGCCGCCCGCGCCGTTTATCAGGATGTCACAGGGACCCAGTTCGCTCAGCACCTGTGTCGCCGCGGCTCCACACTGTTCCTGCTCCAACACGTTACAAGCGTAAGCTTTGGCCATGCCGCCCTCCGCGCAGATTTCCTCCGCCTTGGCCTGGGCCGCCTCCAGATTTAAGTCCAGCAGGGCCACCTTTGCCCCGGCTCTGGCCAACACCGCCGCAAAATAACCGCACAGCACCCCGCCGGCCCCGGTGACTACCGCCACCTTGCCGGACAGGTTGGTACTCAATACATTTTGTTTCATTTTCATCGCTCCTCTCATTTTTCTCGTCTTACGCCTTTTCTCCGGCGGATTTCTCACATGCTTCAAACAGGCCATTGAGATACGCGGCGCCCAAAGCCCGATCATACAGGCCGTATCCAGGCTTGCCGGTCTCCCCCCAGATCATCCGCCCGTGGTCGGGGCGGACATACCCGTCATATCCGCAGTCGGCAAGCGCCTTGACAATCCGGTACAAGTCAAGACTGCCGCAGGAGGAAAGATGGGCGCACTCCTCAAAGGAACCGTCCTCCAGTATTTTTACATTCCGGATATGCATAAATGCGATGCGCTTCATTTCCGCGTATTTCTCTACCATTTTGGGAACGTTATTGCTTTCGGCACACCCCAGGCTGCCGGTGCAGAGACACAGGCAGTTGGCAGGGCTGTCCACCAAGGCCAGAAGCCGGTCCAGATTTTTCTCGCAGGTCACAATCCGGGGCAGACCGAAAATGGGATAGGGCGGGTCGTCGGGGTGGATGGCCAGCTTTACCCCGCAGGACTCCGCCACAGGTACCGTTTTTTTCAAGAACCGCTCCAAATTGTGCCAAAGGCCTTCTTCGCCCAAAGTACCGTAGGCGGAGATCAATTCCCGCACCTGCTCCTGGGAATAGCTGGAATCCCAGCCGGGAAGATGGATATCGTCCTTCAGGGGATCCAGCCCCTTCATCTGCTCCCAGTACATCACCAAGCTGGTGGAGCCATCCGGCGCCCGACGGTCCAACTGGGTTCTGGTCCAGTCAAATACCGGCATGAAATTGTAGGTGACACATTTCACCCCGTATTTGGCGCAGCGCCGGATGTTTTCGCAGTAGGCATCCAGCAGGGCATCCACCTCTCCGCAGCCCAGCTTGATATCCTCATGGACCGGGATGGACTCCACGACATCAAATGCTAGTCCATGGGCTTTACACTGATCCCGAATCTGCTGCAGGCTTTTCTCCGGCCACACCTGGCCGGGCCTTACATCGTAAACCGCCGAAACCACAGAATGCATGCCCGGAATCTGAGAAATATATTCCAGAGGCACCGGGTCCTCCAGGCCATACCAGCGGAAAGACAGTTTCATTTTCATATTGCCGCACCCTCCTGTTTCAGCCCAAAATACCGGGCCGCGTTGTTGAAGCACACATCCTGCACCAGTCTGCCAAGGGCGGGGACATCGTTGGGACATTCGCCGCTTTCCACCCAGCCGCCAAGCAGCCCGCAGAGGATGCGTCGGAAATACTCGTGCCGGGCGTAGCTCAAAAAGCTTCTGGAATCTGTGAGCATGCCGATGAAATTTCCCAAAAGGCCCGTGCTGGCCAGGCTGGTCAGCTGGTCCAGCATCCCCTGCTTGGTGTCGTTAAACCACCAAGCGCTGCCGTGTTGGAGCTTCCCCGGGATCCCTGTCCCCTGGAAGGAACCCAGCAGGGAATCCAGAAAAACGTTGTCGTTTTTGTCCAGACTGTAAACCACTGTGCGGGGCAGGCTGTCTTTTTCGTACAGAGTGTCTAAGAAGCCCCGCAGAGCTTCGCCACCGTTATGGGGGCCGACGCAGTCAAACCCGGTGTCAGGTCCCAGTAGCCGGAACATGGCGGAATTGGGATTCCGCATACAATTGTAGTGGATCTGCATGACCCACCCCCGCCGGGCATATTCCCCGGCGCAGAACAGCAGCAGAGCGGTTCGGATCATTTCCGATTCCTCCGGGGAAAGCTTTTCTCCCACTAGGCCACGCTTGAGAGCGGCATCCACTTTGGAACGGTCCGCGGGGACAAATGCCATGTGATCCAGCCCGTGATCGCTGGCCCGGCAGCCCAATTCGTCGAACCTGTCCATCCGACAGCGCAGCGCTTCCTCTAAAGAGTCTATTCCGTTTACCGATACACCGGCCGACACGCCCAAGTGATCTACATAATTCAGCCAGCCTTCTTTTTCCGGGCACAACGCCTTATCGGGCCGGAAAGACGGGGCCACCCGAGTGGCCACCAGCCCTTCGTCCCGCAGCTTTTCGTGATATTCCAGGCTGTCAGTGGGGTCATCGGTGGTGCCGATAAACGCCACATTGCTTTGGCGGATCAGCCCGCGTGCACTCATATCCTCCCGGCTCAGCCGTTCCTTCGCCAGCTCCCAGACCTCCCGGGCGGTATCCCCATTAAGCACTCCGGTATAGCCAAAATAATTTTTCAGTTCCAGATGGCACCAGTGATACAGGGGGTTTCCCACCGCCTTAGGAAGCACCTGCGCAAAGCGCAGGAATTTTTCCCAATCAGGCGCGCTGCCGGTCACCAGCTCCTCCGGCGCCCCATCGGCCCTCAGAAGCCGCCATTTGTAATGATCTCCGGACAGCCAGACCTGGGTCAGGTTTTCAAAGCGCTTATCCTCCCAAATCTCCTTTGGGCTGACATGGCAGTGATAGTCTATGATCGGTTGTCCTTCGGCGTAATCGAAATACAGCCGCCGCGCCGTCTCGCTGGAAAGCAGGAAATTTTCCCCTAAAAAGCCGGGCATAGCTTCAACCCCTTTTCCGTCATTTTCTTTTCGTGCTTTCTTTATGATATTGTAGCCCACAATCCCCGTAAATTCAATGGAATTTTTACCGACTTCGGGAAAATACTACTCTGTGGTGATCTGAAAAAAGGCGCGGCGGCGCGCAAGCAGCTGCGTGGAGTCCGATTGCCGCCGAGAACAAACGACGGGAGGAAACGGCTGTGCGGAAACGGCCCTTTGGCATACGGGACAAGCTGGGATACCTGCTTGGAGATTTGGGGAATGATTTCACCTTCATTCTTTCCTCTTCTTTTTTGCTGAAATTCTATACCGATGTAATGGGGGTGGACGCCCTCGCGGTGGGATTGATTATGATGGCGGCCCGTGCGGCCGACGGTTTTACGGACATTGCCATGGGGCGGCTCTGCGACAGGAGCCGCCCCACAAAGGCGGGGAAGTTCCGGCCCTGGCTCCTGCGTATGTGCGTGCCCGCTGCTGCGTCCTCCTTTCTCATGTATCAAAGTGCCCTGGCGAACCGGGGAATTGTTTTCAAAACCGTTTGGCTGGCTGTCACCTATCTGCTGTGGGGTTCTATTTTTTACACCTCGATCAACATCCCCTACGGCTCGATGGCTTCCGCCATTTCCCCGGAGCAGGGGGACCGACAATCCTTGTCCACCTTCCGGACCCTGGGTGGCACCCTAGCCGGGGCGGTAATAGGCGCGGGGATCCCCCTGTTTGCCTACGTCCGTGACAACGCGGGGAACGAGATGTTGGACGGTGGAAAATTCACACTGATCGCCGGTCTGCTTTCCCTTTTGACCGTGCTCTGCTATCTTCTCTGCTATTTTCTGACCACCGAGCGGGTTTCCTTTCCGGCAAGCAGAGGAAAACGGGAAAGCATTGGAAAGATGCTGCTGAGCGCACTAAAAAATCGCGCCCTGATTTCCATCATCACCGCTTCGGTGGTCATGCTGTTCGCCCAACTCACCTTGCAGTCTATGGCAAATTATATCTACCCAAACTATTACGGCAATGCCGCCGCCCAGTCCATTTCCACCCTGGCAATGGTCGGCGCCGCACTTTTGGCAGCAGCCATCGCAAAACCTCTGGCCGGCCGGTTCGGCAAAGCGGAGGTCAGCGTAGTCGCAAGTCTGCTGGCAGCAGCAGTGTGCATCGTTTTATTCTTTGTCCGTCCCAAAAGCGTCTGGGTCTACGCAGGGTTCACCGCCGCCTGCTGGCTGGGGCTGGGGCTGTTCTCCATGATGAACTGGGCACTGATTGCCGACGTGATTGATGACTCCCAATTGAGAAAAGGGATCCGGGAGGACGGCACCGTTTACGCCCTATATTCCTTTGCCCGCAAACTGGGGCAAGCTGCGGCGGCGGGGCTTTCCGGCGGGCTGCTGAGTCTGGTGGGCTACTCCCAGGCCACCGCTTTTGACCCGGGAGTGCTGGAGGGTGTGTTCAATATTTCCGCACTGGCCCCAGGGTTGGGGTTCCTGCTACTGGGCCTGGTGCTGTGGTTTTGGTACCCTCTTCACAAAAAGCAGGTGGAGCAAAATGCCGCTGCGCTCCTCAATCAAAAGGACGCAGAGAAAAGTTGACTTTTCTCCCTGGAAAAAATATAATGGACTCATATCAAATGATCAGAAAGGGGGCGCGTTATGAGAAAATCGCTTTGGAAAAGCGCAAAGAGGCTGCTCACCTACCGCAGCTTGGCACTGCTCAGCGCGGCGGCTTTGGCTGTGTCCCTGGCCCCGCTGTTTCTGCTGAGCTTCTATAACCACCCCTGTTCGGACGACTACAATTTTGGGCTGTACGCCGCCCAGGCCGTCCGTTCCGGAGGCTCCCTGGCGGATGTGCTGGCCGCTGCGGGCCGAAAAACGGCGGAAACCTACCAAAACTGGCAGGGTACCTTTTCGGCGGTGTTCCTCATGTCCCTGCACCCGGCAGTGTTCTCGGAGCAGCTCTATGCCATCACCGGCCTGATCATGCTGGGGTCCCTGCTGTTTTCCACCTTCTTTCTGCTGAAGGTCCTGTTGGTGGAGTATGCCCGCGCATCCCGATCCTGTTGGGTCATTGCGGGATGTCTTGTCTCCTTTTTCAGCATCCAGATGGCTCCCTCCGCCTTCGAAGGGTTTTACTGGTTTAACGGCTCTGTATTTTACACTTTCTTCTATTCCCTTTCCCTATGCCTGTATGCCTTTGTGCTGAAATTTTTCCGCGCCCCTTCCCGCAAGGCTGCTGCCTGGGACCTTATCGCCGCCCTGCTTCTGGCGTTTTTTCTCGGCGGAGGAAATTACCCCACGGCTCTGTTGACTTTGGTGCTTTTGACACTGGCGGCGGCCGGGACTTTTTTGGCTCGCTTGCCTCTGTCCCGGAAAATCGGCGTCCTTGCTTGCCTGCTGCTGGAAGCGGCGGCTTTCCTAATCAGCATCGTTGCGCCGGGAAACGCGGTGCGGCAGGAAGAATGTACCAATCGGCTGGGCGCTGTAAACGCAATCTTCACCGCTTTGCTTACTGCCGTCCAGACCATAATGGACTCCACCACTCTTCCCCTTTTGCTGGCCCTGCTGGCCCTGGTCCCCGCTTTCTGCAGCTGCACCTCCAGGCTTTCCTTCCGGTTCCCTTGTCCCCTGCTGGCCCCTTTGGCCGCTATCTGTATCCTGGGTGTGGAAATGACCCCTCCCCTGTATGCGATGGGTGGAACCGGCGCAGCTCGAATACAGGATCTGTATCATTATACATACTGCCTGCTGGCGGTTTTGACCGTATTTTATCTCTGCGGGTGGTTTACCCACCGCTGCTCTCTGTCGCCAAAGCTGGGAAAAAATGGGCAGACGTCCTCCGCCCCCGCCATTACCTTGGCGGTGCTGGCGCTGTTCTGTGCGGCGTTTCTCTGCCTGCCCCAGCTCCGGTCCGTCAATGGCATCAGCGCCTTTATTTCCCTAAAAAACGGCGAAGCCCAGACCTACCACCGGGAAATGATGGAACGGCTGGAGCAGTACCAGGATCCCACCATAGACGACGTGGTGGTGGAACCGATCACTGCTCGGCCTGCGCTGTTTCCTTCCTGGCTCCCCGGCGTCACAGCGGACCCGGATTACGCCAGCAATCAGAGGATTGCCAAATTTTACGGCAAAAATTCCATCCGGGAGCGGACGGAATAGCAACCAAAAACACACGCAAAAGCGCCTGCTGGGATCGTGATCCGCCCCTGTCAAGGTAGACCGGGGAAATAAGCAAAAAAACAATTCATCA
>CAYSQF010000031.1:0-20494 GCA_964433105.1 uncultured Acutalibacter sp. | reverse complement strand
TGGTGGAGATGGCGGGAATCGAACCCGCGTCCGAAAAAGGATCACCAAGGCTTTCTACGAGCGTAGCTTTTGGTTTAGAATTCCCGCGGCCCGGCGCTCAAAAGCAGGCTCCGGGCTTTAGTAGCCCTTAGTTCATGGCGGGGTTAAGGACGTGGCCCCGCTCACGTTCACCGCTTCTCGACGCTCCAGTCCCCGACCGCGGTGCTCCGGGGCGGAACGGCTGCTTAATTAAGCAGCAACAGCAACAGAATTGTTGTCGTTTAATTTTGAAGTTTGCAGGTTTTATCGTGGCCCCGCGCCACGGCTCGCTTACCAGGGCTTTCCTCCCCCGTCGAAACCTTTACATCCCCATATTTTTAGATAGTCGGAATTCTAATTGTAATTGTATCATTTGGCTGGGAGCATTGCAAGCGGAAAATGTCGGGGCAAAGTCCGTTGCTTTTCAAAAATAGCTCTACAAGCGGATTTAAAAGCGGTTTTTAGCCGTTATGGTTTTGTAAAGTTTACCCTTCTGAGCAAAAACACCAATCCAATAGCCCTGTATGCACCTGGTTTCTAAATCCAGTTCCCAGAGGTCACAGGTGATGCTGACCGCGATGGTAAAGGTGGTAACGGTTTTCACACCCACTGCAGCTATTGCATGGTAGGACAGCTTTACAATATGCAATTGCCGTAAATTTGCATTTAGCCTTTTTGGGTTTATCGGTTCCTTTCTTTTAACGCCTGTTCCGCCGCGCGTTTCATATCCTGTTCGGCAGCGGCGGCCCGTTTGTCGTAATTCTTTTTTCCCTTGCAAAGCCCCACCTGAACCTTCACTCTGGAACCCTTAAAATACAGAGACAGGGGAATTAGGGAATATCCCTGCTGTTTTACAACGCCGTACAACCGCAGAATCTCCCGTTTGTGCATCAGCAGTCTCCTGACCCGCATGGGATCCCGGTTGAAGATATTGCCGTAATCGTAGGGGCTGATGTGGCATCCGTTCAAGACCATTTCACCGTTGACCACGGAGCACCAAGCATCCTTCAGGTTGGCCCGGCCCTGGCGCAAAGATTTTACCTCCGTACCGACCAGCTCTATGCCGGCTTCAAAGCTTTCCTCCACAAAGTAATCGTGGTACGCCTTTTTGTTCTGAGCGATGGTCTTTGTATTTGATTTTTGCGCCATGGCGTTCATCTCCTTATAACTCCTGCCTGCCTTCCATGGCCCGTTGCAGCGTCACCTCGTCGGCGTATTCCAAATCGCCGCCTACGGGAATGCCGTAAGCCAGGCGGGTCACTTTGACGCCTAGGGGCTTTAGCAGCCGGGACAGGTACATGGCGGTGGCTTCCCCCTCTACGGTGGGGTTGGTCGCCATAATGACCTCTTTCACTTTGTCATCGATCCGGGCCAGCAGTTCTTTGATGTGAAGCTGATCAGGACCTATGCCTGACAAAGGGGAGATGGCCCCGTGAAGCACGTGGTACTGGCCGGTGTATTCCCCGGCGCGTTCCAGAGCAAACACGTCTTTAGGCTCTTCCACCACGCAGATCACGGCTTTGTCCCGCAGGTCGTTCCTACATACCGGGCACAGCTCACTGTCTGTCAAATTGCAGCACACGGCACAATAGTGGATTTTTTCGTGGGCGTCTACAATAGAAGCGGCAAAGCTTTCCGCTTCCTCTTTAGACATATCCAGCACGTGATAGGCAAGGCGCTGGGCATTTTTATGACCGATGCCCGGCAGGCTTTCAAACTTCTCCACCAGGCTCTCCAAAGGAGGTACATGATAGCTTCCCATCAAAGTATCCCCGGAATCCCCATGCTGCCGGAAACGGTGGACATGCGCTCTTCCTTTTCCTGGCTGGCGGCGGACAGAGCGGCGTTAATCGCCGCGGTCACCAGATCGCCCAGCATTTCGGCGTCATCAGGATCGATTACCTCGGGTTTGATCTCCACAGATTTCACTTCCAGCTTCCCGGTAACGGTGGCCTTTACGGCGTCGCCGCCAGAAGTGGCGGAATATTCCTTCTCGTCCAGTTCGGCGGTAATGGCTTCCATCTGTTCCTGCATTTTCTGGGCCTGCTTGGCCAATTGCTGAAGGTTAGACGGGGCGCCGCCGCCATATCCCTGGGGCAGTCTTGCTTTCATTTTTACTTCATCCTTTCTGTTTTGAGCGTTTCTGCAGAAATGCGGCTGCTTTATTCGTCAGGCGCTGAAAGCTCCGGCGGTTCCTCGGCTTCTTCCCGAAGCTCTATTCCGGAATCTCTGGCCCGGCGGGTCAGCTTCTCCAGGGGATCCTGCTCCTGTTCCGGCCGGGGCTTCCGGTAGGGTCCCAGCTTGTAGGTACGGCCTGTTATCTGACGGATGGCATCCCGCATGCGTTGGCGCTGTTCCGGGCGCTTCAAAAGGTCAAAGGCAATCTCCGGGGCCTCAATTAGCATATAGTCGCCGCTGATGTAGGCGGCGGAATCCGCAAAGGCCATCGCCACGCTCTTGGTGGAACCCTTTATAATTTGCAGGATTTCCGGCCAGTCCCGGAAGCGCTGTGCCTGAGCGGAAAGCTCTTCGATGCTCACCGGCGGTGCCGACTTTGGGGTGGGGACAGGCCTTCCCGCCTGAGGGGACGTCTCTTTTGGTGGTTCTAAGGGCTTTGGGGAGCTGTCAAACACCGGGGGAGGTTCCAGGGACAGTTCGGCCGCCGGTTCCAGTTGAGGATCGGGTGGTGGAGCAGGAGACGTTTCCGCTGTCGGGCCAGGAGTGGGAGAGAAACTTTCTTTCTCTGGAAGCATGGTTCGCTCTGGTTTTGCCACCGGCTCCGGGGTGGGGGCTGTTTCAGCCGGGGCAGACCGCCGGGGGATACCACGCTCCAAAGCTTCCAACCGGCGGAGCAGCGCTTCCGGCGTGGCGTCCAGCTCTGGAGAGCAAAGCCGTACAAAGGCCATTTCCAACTGTGCCCGCTGGTTGGAATACCGCATTTTGTTCAATGCTTCTTCAAAGGTATCCAGCCCGTGCAGAATATCCGGCAGCGTCATGGCAAGTGCCTGGTGGGTCATGGTTTCCCATTCCTGAGGGTCCGCGGCCACCAGCTGGGACGCGTCTTTCATGGTTTTGATCAGCATCAACCCTCGAAAATATTCCGCCATTTCCTGACAGAGACGGCCCATATCCTTGGACTCCCGGTACAACTCGTCAATGACCTGCAGGGCGGGGGCAATGTCCCTGTCAGCTACGGCTTGAGCCAGGGTGGAAAGATAGCTTCTGGCGGCAATGCCCGCCGTGCGGTTCACCGTTTCCAAGGTGATGTGGTTTTCCCGGCCCAGACATTGATCCAGCAGGGAAAGGGCGTCCCGCATAGCACCGTCCGCCACCCGGGCAATGAGCAGGGCCGCGTCCCGGTCCAGTTGGGCGCCTTCCTGAGCGGCCACGGCTTCCAGTCGGTCGGCGATGGCCTGGGGGGAAATGCGTCTGAAATCAAACCGCTGGCACCGGGAAAGGATGGTAGGCAGCAGCTTGTGCACCTCGGTAGTGGCCAAAATAAAAATTACATGGGGCGGCGGTTCCTCCAAGGTCTTTAGCAGGGCGTTAAAGGCCGCCGTGGAAAGCATGTGCACCTCATCGATGATGTAGACCCGGTATTTGGCGGTGGCGGGAGTGAAATTGGATTCCTCAATCAGGGAACGGATGCTGTCCACTCCGTTGTTGCTGGCGGCGTCGATCTCTACCACATCAAGAATGGAGCCGTCCTCCAGCCCGCGGCAGATCTCGCACTCCCCGCAGGGGTCGCCGTTTTGAGGGTTCAGACAGTTCACCGCCCGGCTTAGAATCTTGGCGCAGGTAGTTTTTCCAGTGCCCCGAGAGCCGGTGAACAGGTAAGCGTGGGCGATCCGTCCCCGGGTCAGTTCGTTTTTCAGTGTGACGGTGACCTGGGGCTGGCCGATCACGTCCGCGAAAAACCGGGGACGGTATTTGCGGTATAGCACCTTATATGCAGACATGACGCGCCTCCTTTTCTTGCCCTTATGAGAAAACACAAGGCAGAAGCTTAGTAAAATATGGAAACGGACAGGCGACCTGCATCGCCCGGAACGATTCGCTTAATGCTGCTCGGTTCCCCGCCTGACATGGTTCACGGCGTCCCGCCGCGCAGACCTGTCCGCTCCCATATTCCACTGTGCCCTGCCCTTGCCGAAACGGCTTCTCCGCCCGACGTTATTTTGACGGCACCGCGCGGTTGTTCTTTCGGCGTTGCCTTTATTATATCTGTTTCCTACCAAAAAAACAAGAGGGAAGTATGGATTTCCAAAAAGCTTTTGCCAAAGCGGCGGGAAAACCCGACAAAGCACCTATGCCGTCAGTTTTTCTGCCCTAAGATGTACTTTGCTTCCATTTCCGCCTGCCGGGTGATATCCTCATTAGCGGCGGCCTGAATGAAAAATTGCCCGTAGCGATAGGAGGAATACTGTGTCAGCAGGTCATGGGAATACAGTGTTTCAAACAGGCGGATGTGCTCATATTTTTGGCAATACAATTTAGGTCGGTACGTTTCATATAGGAAGGGAGCGGTGGTGTACAATCGGAAGTCCACCCTGTCGTCCAGAGCGGAGAGAAGCATGGGGATCGTACCGCAGTACCCCGATTCCACCACCATGATTTTTTCTTCCTTTACCGTGTCGAGAAGCCCTATCAAGATGGCTTTCAGTCCCGGGTATTGATTCAGAATTCCAAGCACGCGCTTCTTGCAGAAGCCCCTGAACTCCGCATAATCCACAAGGCCATTTTCCAAGGCTTCATAAATTGGTAGCCGCAGATCGTCGTCCAAGTTTTCCTCGCCTGTGATCTGGTACAGGAATCTGCGGCTGATCAGCCAGGGATATAGGCTTTTACCGTCCCGGTTTTTGTAGTACAGATAGGGGAGAAGGGCGTCTCGGAGCAGAAAGATATAGGCTGTGCCTTTTTCAAGGCCAATCCAGCCGCAATAATCCTTCAATGCGCTTAAAAACGGGTTTTGAGAAACCATTTCCGACTGACGCGCGTTTTGCGCGAAACGGTCCAAAAAGCTTGCCAACTCATATTCTCCGGAATACTCAGCCTTTGGCAGGCTGCGTTGAGCAATTGCAAAGGGCGTTCCGCCATTTTCCGCGATGACCCTTCTCAGCCTGGTAATGCAGTGGTGTTTCCGCTCTAAGAAGCAGTTTAGGTCCGTATATCCTTCATCGGTCAGGTCATCCAGTACCTTTAAGATTTGCTTTGCCCGATATACCTCGGCTTTAGATAATTTCCCGCGTTCCAGCCTGCGCAGCTCCTGTAGATAAAATGCTTCGTTAAACGTATAAAAACCCATAAGCTTCCTCCTTTTATTCTCCGGCTGGCTCTTTATCCAGCACATCCAGGCAGGATTCAATTTGGATTCCCGGAAACTGCTCCTGGGTGGAAGCGTTCCGCCGGATCATTTCTCCTACGGCGGAAACGGCCCGGGAAACGCTTTCCCGCATGCCGCCGCCCAACAGGATGGTGCCAAGGAATACGGCGGAAAACAAATCTCCGGTTCCGGGGAAGCTGCCGGGGACTGGGGTATAGGGGATTTCGAAATACTCGTCTGTTTTTTGGTCGCAGCAGGCGGTTTGAAAGCTCCCACCCCTATGGACGCTGGTAATGACCACCGATTTTGCCCCCAGTGCTCGGAGCCTGCGGATCGTTTCCCGGATTTCCCGCTCCGATGGATTTTCCCGGTATTCCATTCCGGAAAGCAGGGCCGCTTCCGTATAATTCGGCAGGATGTAATCGGCGCAGGAAACCAGCTTCCTCATGCTTTTCACCGTTTCTTGGTCCACCCCGTTATAGAGCTTCCCGTTGTCCGCCATAATGGGGTCGCAGAAAATTTTCACGCCTCTTTTTGACTGCTCCCGACAATAGCCCGCGATCAGATCCGCCTGGGACTTGTTTGAGATAAAGCCGGTGAAGACGGCTTCGAAGGAAAAGCCCAGATCATCCCAGACGGACAGGGCCTTTTTGATATAATCAGTGGTTTCCAACATGCTGTATTTCCCGTAGTTCAGCGTGTTGGAAACAAGGGCGGTGGGAAGGCAGAACACACCCACGCCCATATGGCAGAGGACGGGGGACATGGCAGAGAGCGCCACTTTTCCGTACCCCGGCATATCGCTGAACAGCAGTGCTTGATGTTTCATAAACAAGGCTCCTTTAGGGAGGTAGTGATAAAGAGACTTTCGCAGACCGAATGAGCCGGCAAGAAAGTGAGAGTACCCCTTCCTTTGGTTTTCCATTATACACCTTTTTTCTGTCTACGGAAATACCCCGGCGCTTTTCCTTATCCCCCAATATATTTTTACCCGGATTTTACAAAACCGCTCTTTTTAACTTTACATAGACGCCGTATGATGGAGCCGTAATCAAAAAAGAAAGGTCGTATGAGTTGTGAAAAAACTTGTAAGTTCTATTCTTGCCGCCCTGCTGATGCTGTCTGCGTTTGCCGGCTGCGGCGGATCTGACGGCTCCGCCGTGAACAAAACTGAAAGTCAGCTCGTAAGCTCCGCCATGCCGGAGGAACAAGCTTACACTGTTTCCGGCACGGTTTCCCTGGACGGTTCCACCTCTATGGAAAAGGTCATCGGCGCCTTGGGGGAGTCCTTCCAGCAGAACAACGAAGGTGTTTCTTACACCTATAATCCCACCGGTTCCGGCTCCGGTATCACCGCTGTATCCGAAGGCCGCTGTGACATCGGCCTGGCCAGCCGGGCACTGAAGGAGGAAGAAAAGGCTCTGGGCCTGAAAGAAACCACCCTGGCTCTGGACGGCATTGCGGTCATTGTCCACCCCGACAACCTGGTGACCGATTTAGACGTGGAAACCATTGCCAAAATCTACACCGGCGAGATCAAAAACTGGTCCGAGGTGGGCGGCAGCGATGGGGAGATCGTGCGCATTGGCCGGGAAGCAGGCTCCGGCACCCGGGACGGGTTTGAATCCATTACCGGCACCGAGGACGCCTGCCAATATGGGCAGGAGCTGACTTCCACCGGCGATGTGATCGCCACCGTTGCAGGAAACCCGAATGCAATCGGCTACGCCTCCCTGGCTTCTGTCAAGGAAAGTGTAAAGGCCGTTTCCGTTAACGGCGTTTTCCCCTCTGAGGAAACCGTGAAGGATGGCACTTACACGATCCAGCGGCCTTTTATGCTGATCACAAAAGACGGCGGAGAACTGTCTCCCGTGGCACAGGCGTTTTTCGACTACGCCACTTCGGCGGCAGCAACCCAAATCATTGTCGATGCCGGCGCCGTTGCGGTTGCCGGAGAATGAAAACAGGCGGGCGGGCTTTCAGCATAAGCCCGCTTTTGGCTTTTAGGCAGCGCCGCGGAATAGACAGCACAGCGCTGTCAGCCATCAAAGAAAGGAAATGAAAAATGGCGAAAAGCTTTGAACCGGAGAGACGCACTCTGGCACCAGCGGAACTTGGACTCCGGGACGACACGCAAAAGCGCAGGCGGGCCATGCGGATTGTGGAAACGGCAATCCATGGCGTGTTTCTGATTCTTGGATTGGTCACGGTTGGGCTTGTCCTGTTGATCACGGTCTATTTGGTTCTTTCTGGTATCCCGGCCATTCGGGAAATAGGTATAGGAGAATTCCTGTTTGGTCGCACCTGGGCTTCCACCGCTGCCGAGCCGCAGTATGGGATTCTGCCCTTTATCCTTACCAGCGTGTATGGCACAGCGGGAGCGATCCTGCTGGGGGTCCCAGTGGGATTCCTGGCGGCGGTGTACCTGGCAAAGATAGCCCATCCCAAAATAAAAGCCGTGATAGGGGCGGCGGTAAGCCTGCTGGCGGGCATCCCTTCGGTGGTTTACGGCCTGGTAGGCATGTTGGTTCTGGTGCCCGGGATCCGCGTGGTTTTCCATGTGCCGGACGGTGCAAGCCTTTTGGCGGCCATAATCGTGCTGGCCGTTATGATCCTGCCTTCCATCATCAACGTTTCCATGACCGCGCTGGAAGCTGTGCCGAAGGAGTACGAGGACGCTTCGCTGGCCCTGGGGGCAACGCCGGTGGAAACCTACTTTAAGGTTTCCGTGCCGGCGGCCAAAAGCGGGATCGCCGCCGCCATAGTGCTGGGGGTAGGCCGGGCGATCGGAGAAGCGATGGCCGTCATGATGGTGTCCGGCAATGTGGCGAACATGCCATCGCTGTTCCAAAGCGTGCGCTTTCTCACTACGGCGGTCGCCAGCGAAATGTCCTATTCCTCCGGCCTGCAGCGGCAGGCGTTGTTTTCCATTGCCCTGGTGCTGTTCCTGTTCATTATGCTGATCAATGCGGCACTCAATTTTTTCTTGAAACGGGGAGGAAGCGTGAAGAATGGATAAACACATGTCAACAAGGCGGAAAGCGGCGATCGGTGTTATGCGGGCGCTGATGTGGCTTGCCGTTGGCCTTACCGCCGCTTTGGCCGCTTTCCTGATCGGGTACGTGCTGTGGAAAGGGTTGCCCCATATCACCTGGGAGCTGCTATCCACCTCGCCCAGCTATCTTTCCAACACCATCGGGATATTGCCGGATCTGCGGAACACCCTGGTCATTGTGGCGGTGACTTTGCTGGTGGTTCTGCCCCTGGGGGTGGGCGCGGCGGTCTATTTGACGGAATACGCCAAAAACCGGCGGCTGGTGGGAATGATCGAGTACGCGGCCGAAACATTGTCCGGCATCCCGTCCATCATTTACGGCCTGGTGGGTATGCTGTTTTTCTGCGAGTTCCTCAACTTTCAGACCTCACTTTTGGCGGGCGCTTTCACCCTGGTGATCATGAACCTCCCCACCATCCTGCGCACCACTCAGGAAAGCCTGAAAACCGTGCCTCAGTCCTATCGGGAGGGAGCCTTCGGACTGGGTGCCGGAAAATGGCGAGTGATCCGGACGGTGGTGCTGCCCGGCTGCGTGGACGGCGTTATCACCGGCTGCATTTTGGCGGTGGGACGCATTATTGGGGAGTCGGCGGCGCTTTTGTTTACCGCCGGCTTCGCCCATACGCTGAACGGCATTCTGGGTTTGACCCAGAGCGGCTGCACTCTTACAGTGGCCTTGTACGTGTACGCCAAGGAGCGGGGAGAATTTGAGACGGCCTTTGCCATTGCGGCAATTTTGATGATCTTTGCCGTTTTGATCAATCTGGCGGCGGCATTGGCTGGAAAATATTTTAAAAGGAGACGTGACCAGTGAGCGCTGTCATTACCGTGAAAGAAATGTGCCTGTGGTACGGGCAGACCCAGGCATTGAAAAATATCAGCATGGAAATCCCGGAACGCCGGATTACCGCGCTGATCGGCCCTTCCGGCTGTGGAAAATCCACGTTTATCAAATCCTTGAACCGGATGAATGACCTGATTGATGGGGTGAAAATCACCGGGGATGTCCGCTATCGGGGACAGGATATTTTTGCCAAAGGCGTGGATGTAAACGAGCTGCGGCGGGAGATCGGCATGGTGTTCCAAAAGCCCAACCCCTTTCCCATGAGCGTATACGACAATATTGCTTACGGGCCCAGAACCCACGGGGTGCGGAACCGAGCGAAGCTGGATGAGATTGTGGAGCGTTCCCTGCGGGGGGCAGCCATCTGGGGAGAGGTGAAGGATCGGCTTAAAAAGCCTGCGCTGGGGCTGTCCGGCGGCCAGCAGCAGCGGCTTTGCATTGCCAGGGCCTTGGCGGTAGAGCCGGACGTATTGCTGATGGATGAACCCACCAGCGCGCTGGACCCTATCTCCACTTCAAAAATTGAAGAGCTTGCCACGGAATTGAAAGAGAAGTATACTATTGTTATTGTGACCCACAATATGCAGCAGGCGGTTCGGATTTCCGACAATACGGCTTTTTTCCTTCTGGGGGAACTGATCGAGTTCGGCAAAACGGGGGAAATGTTTGCCTGCCCCCGGGACAAACGGACGGAAGATTACATTACCGGGAGGTTTGGATAACATGGCGCGCAGTAAATTTGACGAACAGCTGGCCCTTTTAGACCGGGAGCTGATCAAAATGGGCTCCCTTTGCGAAGAAGCCATTGCGCTGGCGTCCAAAGCGCTGGTCGAGGGGGATTCCAGTCTGGCGGCTAAAATCCCGCCGGTAGATGAAGAAATAGATCACATGGAGAGAAGCATCGAGTCCCTATGTCTGAAGCTGCTGCTCCAACAGCAGCCAGTGGCCCGGGATCTCCGCCAAATTTCCGCAGCTCTGAAAATGATCACCGATATGGAACGGGTCGGGGACCAGGCGGCGGATATAGGAGAGATCATCGGCTTTTTAAACGGCAGAACCGGCGCGGACTGCCATGCGATCCGGCAGATGGCGGTGGAAACCATAAAAATGGTGACGGAAAGCGTGGATGCCTACGTGAAAGGGGACGTGGCGATGGCGCGGAAAGTCGCCGGGCGGGATGACTTTGTGGACGCCTGTTTTCTGAAGGTGAAATCCTCGCTGATCGGCATGATCGCCGAAATTCCTGAGGATGGTGAGTACGCCCTGGACCTTTTGATGATTGCCAAATATTTTGAGCGCATTGGCGACCACGCGGTGAACATTGCCGAATGGGTGGAGTTTTCTGTGACCGGTGTGCACAATGGAATCCCCTTTGAGACCCGGGAGGCGGAATAGCGGATAAATCAGCCTATCGAAAAGTTTTCTTAATGTGATTATTTCAAGTGGTGCTTTACGCAAATAAATATAAGTTAAGAGTCCTTCAGGCAGGTTGCGTTTGCCTATTTGGGAGCAAAGTCCTTTTCAAAACCCCGCAAACTGCTAGTTTTCTGCCTTTTTGAGGACCTTTGAAAAGCAAGGAGTGTCAAGGGAGCGCAGTTTCCTTGACAAAAAACTGATTCGCACACGGAATCGCTGGGACAAAGGCATATAATTTTCATGCGCGAAATACAGAAACTAAAATATATCAGCAGATTTTGGTTAGCGGAGCATTAGGGGTTAAGCCCAGGGGGAAACTATGACAAAACGAATTTTCCGTTCCATTTTAGGGGCGGCGCTGGCGGTGCTTTTGTTCAGCCTGGTTTTTGTTGTCGGCTTTTTGTACGACTATTTCGGCGACATCCAGGCTGGCCAGCTGGAAACAGAGCTGGAGCTTGCCGTCCAAGGAATGGAGCAAGCTGGAACGGCTTACCTTGAAGGGCTGAAGGCCGAGGATTATCGGGTCACCCTGGTAGCTCCGGACGGCACCGTCCTTTACGATTCCCAGGCCGATCCGGCGGGGATGGAAAACCATCGGAGCCGTGAGGAAATCCGGGGAGCGTTGGAAACGGGCAGGGGAAGCGGCTCCCGGTATTCCGCTACTTTGATGCGGCAAACCCTGTACCGTGCCGGCCTTTTGTCTAACGGGAATGTGCTGCGGCTTTCCAGTAGCCGGGCAACGCTTATGGGCGTGGTTTTAAGCATGGCCCAGCCCATTGCAGTTCTGCTCATTTTGGCGGTGGGGCTTTCCCTTTTTCTTGCGCACCGCATGGCCAACCGGGTGGTGGAACCGTTGAATCGGCTGGACCTGGAACACCCTCTGGAAAACGACGCCTACGAGGAGCTTTTTCCTCTTTTACGCCGCATCGGTGACCAGCACAGGCAGATCGACCAGCAAATGGAAGAGCTTAGCCAGCGGACCCGGGAATTCCGCCAGATTACGGAAAGTATGCGGGAAGCTCTGGTACTTTTGGACGGCTCCGGAAAAATCCTGGGGATCAATCCTGCAGCCCAGGCCTTGTTCGGCGCGGAAGGCGACTGCCTGGGAAAGAATTTTCTGACGCTGGACCGCAGGCAGGATGTCCGCTGCACGTTAGAAACCGCTTTGCGGGAGGGGCACTGCAGTGTCAGGGTACAGCGGAATGGCCGGGAATACCAATTCGACTGCAGCAGGGTGGAATCGGATGCGAAAATTTACGGTGTGGCACTGCTGGCCTTTGATGTGACAGAACAGGCCTTTGCAGAGCGGAACCGACGGGAGTTTACGGCAAACGCTTCTCACGAGCTGAAAACGCCGGTTCAGTCCATCCTGGGGTACACGGAGCTGCTGCAAAACGGATTGGCAAAACCGGAGGATAAAAACCGCTTTTTGGAAAATATCCACCGAGAAGCTTCCCGACTGGTGACGCTGATCGAGGATATCATCCGCCTGTCCCAGTTGGACGAGGGGGGAGCACTCCCCTGTGAAACGGTGGATTTGCTGGCTTTGGCGGGGGAAGAGGTGAAAGCCCTGGAAAACGCCGCGGAGGAAAAGCGGGTATCTCTTTCTTTGGAAGGCAGCGCCGTAGAGCTTACCGGTCCCCGCCAGCTTTATCGGGAGATAATCCACGACCTTTGCGATAACGCGGTAAAGTACAATAGGGAAGGCGGATCTGTCACCGTGACTATCCGTCCCTGGCGGGACGGCGCCGGACTGACGGTAGCGGACACAGGGATTGGCATTCCACCAGAGCATCAGAGCCGAGTGTTCGAGCGCTTTTACCGGGTGGATAAAAGCCGCTCTAAAGAAACCGGCGGCACCGGCCTAGGGCTTTCCATTGTCAAGCATGCCGTGCAGGAGCTTGGGGGAGAGATCCGGCTGGAAAGCGAACCTGGCAAAGGAACCGTCATCACCGCCCATTTTCCCGGCGGCTCCCACTGAAGCCTGCAGCTGTTATACTGTGTATAAGCGGGAATATCTGATTTTTATGTGTGCTTCCCCACCTACGGTGGGAAAACATATATGTATTGTCTCTGTAAAAAACGGCAGTCCCTGTATCGGCGGCTGAGTTGACAGTTCTCGGTATCTATAGTAAAATCGGCGGGAAGGTGATTTCGCACGGACACGGACTTTCCTGCAGACCGCTCTGGCCGGGCATGCGGCGTTGCCTAAACTCATTTTAGGAGGAATGGAGCGTGTATTCTTTATTGCTTGCCATCATTTATGCGGCCTTTGTCAGCCTGGGCCTGCCCGATGCGCTGCTGGGGTCGGCCTGGCCCATCATGCAAGGGGAATTTGGGGTGCCTGTGTCTTATGCGGGCATCGTGTCCATGATTATTGCGGCGGGGACGGTGGTCTCCAGCCTGCTTTCCGATCGGCTCACCAAACGGCTGGGCGCCAACTGCGTGACCGCCGTCAGCGTATTGATGACCGCCGTGGCACTTTTGGGCTTTTCCTTTTCCGGGACTTTTCCGCTGCTTTGCCTGTGGGCGGTCCCTTACGGACTTGGGGCAGGGGCGGTGGACGCTGCCCTCAACAACTATGTGGCCCTGCATTATAAGGCGCGGCACATGAGCTGGCTTCACTGTTTTTGGGGTGTGGGAGCCGCTGTGGGGCCGTATATCATGGGAGCCTGCCTGAGCGGGGGACAGTCCTGGCAAAGCGGCTACTGGGTCGTTTCCATTTTACAGTTTATCCTCACCGCCGTGCTGTTTCTTACCCTGCCCCTTTGGAAAAAGGCGGGTGGAACGGAAGCGGGCGAGGGAGAGGGGCAGGAGAAGCGGAAAGCCCTGAGCCTAAGGGAGATTTTCAAAATTTCCGGCGTACCCTTTATGCTGATCGCCTTTTTCTCCTATTCCGCCGTTGAGCAGACCAGTGTGCTGTGGGCCAGCTCTTACCTGGTGCAGTTCCGGGGCGTGGAAGAAAACCTGGCCGCCGGTTTTGCTTCCCTGTTTGTGGGCGGAATTACGGTGGGGCGGTTTGTCAGCGGTTTCATTTCCGAAAGGCTGGGGGACAGAAATATGATTCGCCTGGGCGTGGGGCTGATCGTCCTGGGCGGAGTCATGATCCTGCTGCCCCTGAAATTTGACGGCCTGGCCCTAGTGGGGTTAGTGGTGGTTGGCATTGGCTGCGCGCCCACTTATCCGGCGATTATCCATTCCACGCCGGAAAATTTCGGCAAGGAAAATTCTCAGGCTGTCATCGGCGTGCAGATGGCTGCGGCTTACATTGGCACTACGCTGACGCCGCCGCTGTTCGGCTTGATCGCTCAGTACATCCATATCGGCCTGTACCCTGTATACATTCTTTTGTTTGCCCTGCTGATGTTTCTGATGTCCGAACGGGTAAACCGCATTGTGGCAAAGTGCCAAAAATAAACGGTGTGCTTTTTTGAAGAAAAAATCCGGCGCCTCCTCTCTTGGATGCGCCGGTTGTTTTTTTCAAGAAAATCAATTGAAGAAAGAAACGGTGTCGATCTTCTGATAGCCACCGAAGCTGGCGGGGCAGGCGAAGATCTCCTCTGCCAGCTCCTGTCCTAAAAACGCCTGGGTGATCTCGTTAGTCTTTTCCGTCATGTCGATATCATCGAACAGATCGGGGTAAACAGTTTTTGCCGCGAACCAGGTGTTCATCAGGGCAATCTCATAGTTGGTGTAGTAGGCGTTGTAGGCCATTTGGAGATAGACCTCGCCGTTTTGCCAGGCCTTGCAGGAATCAAACATAGCGCTGTCCTCCTGGTAGAGGGGTTTGATGTTTTTGACAGCCGCCGCGTCTATGATCATGATATCCATAGTTTCTCCCAAATCCACGAATTTTTCCTCTTCCAGGGCCTGAATCCCGTCAATGGCAAGACCCGCCGCCACGTTTTTCACGTTAGC
The DNA here is from genome assembly GCA_964433105.1 of uncultured Acutalibacter sp. Taxonomy (GTDB): domain Bacteria; phylum Bacillota; class Clostridia; order Oscillospirales; family Acutalibacteraceae; genus Acutalibacter. The sequence goes on along the minus strand of CAYSQF010000031.1, from coordinate 5,920 downwards.
CAGCTGGAAGGAAATGTAGTTTTCCGTTGTCATCAGATGGTTGGTGGTACCCCAGTTTCCCAAGCCGCAGATATAAACGCCGGGCTTGTCCTCCTCGGCAATATCCGCCGTTCTGCTGGTGATTTCCTGAGCCTGCCCGTCGATAAAATCAATGAGGGCGGCGGCCTTTTCCTCCTGCTGGAAGATAGTCCCCAGCAGGTTTAGGCACCCCTTAAAGGAGTCGTCAAATACGCTGTTGGGGCCGGAACGAAGGGTGATGACCGGCACACCCAGCTGCTCCTGCAGGGCATTTTCCTTTTCCACGTCCTCATATTCGGAGATCACAATGTCAGGGCCGCAGGCCAGAATCTTCTCCGCTTCGGCCGTTTGAGCATTGGGACCGCCCACACCACAGGAGGGTAGGGAAGAAAAGGCATCCCCGTAGGCCAGCACATAGGGGCGAGCCACCGAATCGAACATCTGCGGCCGTTCCTCCAAAGTCAGGTTGTCAATATCTTCCACGCCGCAGAGCAGATCGGAGCCGCAAATATACGTGTACATCCGCAGAGCGCCTGCTCCCACGCACACTACATTTTGGTAGCTGCCGGGAGTAACGGCCACTTCCCGGCCGATCATGTCGGTCACGGTGGTTTCCGTCGGTTCCGTCGGCTGAGAGGACGCCTGGGATACGGAACTGACGGGCTGGGAAGCCGTTGAGGACACTTCAGAGCTAGACTCCGCCTGGCTGGAACCGTTGTTCCCGCCGCAGGCAGAAAGGGTCAAAAGCAGTGCCGCCGCCAGGGCAAACGCCGCAAACCTTTTAAATTTCATCATAATTACCTCCAAGAATAATAGTTTGGCCGTCTATCAGAACGATCTTGACGGCAATACCGAAAATATCTTTGATGACCTCCGGGGTAACGCAGTCCTTCTCGCCGGAGTATTTGACCTTCCCGTCCCGCAGGAAGAAAAACCTGTCGCCAAATTGCAGGGCCTGGTTCAAATCGTGCAGGGAGCTTAAAATGGCAATATGTTTTTCCTTTGCAAGGCGCTTTGCTTCCCGGAGGATCAGGTGCTCGTTGGCGATATCTAAATTGCCGGTAGGCTCGTCAAAAACCAACATTTTCGGCTCTTGGGCCATCGCCCGGGCGATGGCGATCTTCTGCCGCTCGCCGCCGGAAAGCTCTTCTACGTTCCTGCCAGAGTATTCCGCCAGCCCCATTTCCTCCAGAATGCGCACTGTTGTGTCCCGGTCCTCTTTTCCCGCCTTCAGGCCAAAGCGGGACACCCGGCCCATCAGGACGGAATCAAACACGGAAAGGGCGCCGAAGCGGATGTCCTGGGGTACGTAGGCGATGCGCCGCGCCCGCTCCCGTTTAGACAACTTCAGCAGGTTCTCGCCACCAAACAGGATGGATCCGCCGCCGGGATCGCAGGTGCCCAAAATGTTTTTGAACAGGGTGGTTTTGCCGGAACCGTTTTTTCCCAGCAAAATGCCAATCTCCCCGACTTTCAGCTCCAGGCTGACGCCATCCAGCACGGCGGGGGAACGTCTGCTGTAGCGGAAGCGCAAATCGTCGATTTTCAGCATTGGCCGTTCTCCCCTCTGGAAAAGATAATGAAAAGGAAGAAGGGCGCGCCCAGCAGGGAGGTGATGGCTCCCACCGGCAGGGCAGAACCGTTTCCCACACTGCGGGACAGGGTGTCGGCGATCAGCAGGAGCAGACTGCCGCTCAGAGCTGAAGCGGGAATGGAAAACCGATGGTCCTGGCCCAAGAGCCGCTTGACCACATGGGGGCAGATCACACCCACAAAGCCAATCACGCCCAGAAAGGAAACACAGACGGCGGTGATCATGGAGGAAAGCAGCAGCGAGACAAAGCGGAGCAGACCCACGCGGACCCCCATGCTTTTTGCCGCAGTTTCCCCGCTGAGCAGGGCGTTGTACCGCCAGGACAATGCCCAAAAGAAAACCAGGCCGGCAAGGACCACCGTCAGCATCATGGCGTCGGTCTTGTAGGTGGCCCGGCCCAGGTCGCCAAAGCTCCATACCACGGCGGCGGAAATGCCCACGTCCGTTGCGTAAAACTGCAGGATTGTCGTAGCCGCTGTCCACACCGAGCCGACAGCGATGCCCGCCAGCACTACCACATTTGGTGAAAAGGAACGCAGCCGGCACAGGCCCAAAATCAGCAGGATGGACAAGGTGGAAAACAGAAAGGCCATCAATCCGGCGGCGTAAAGATTTATCCCGACGGTGTAGTTGGAAAGGTTGTTCCCCGTAGACAGGAACCCGCCGGCAAATGCAATAATGGAGAGGTTCGCCCCAAAAACCGCAGCATTGGAAACGCCCAAGGTAGAGGGCGAAGCCATTGGGTTGTTTAGGGTAGTCTGCATGATCAGGCCGGAAAGGGAAAGCCCTGCCCCGGCAATGATGGCCGCCAACACCCGGGGAATCCGGATGTTCCACAAGATCCGCACGTTGGCGGGATCCCCCTGCTTCCGGAGGGCTGCCGCGCAGTCGGCAAGGGACATGTGGGAAGAGCCTGCCAGCAGGCACAACAGGGACATCAGGAGCACGGAAAGGGTCAACGCAAAAATGACCGCGCCCTTTTTTCCCTCTCTGCGTTTCAGCTTTTGCCCGCTTCCCATAGCTTTCGCCGCCTTCTCAAAAAATAAAAGGGCAAAAACTTCCCTTGGGAAAGCCTTTGCACCTTCATGGTACATACCTGTTACAACCGACCGCTGAACACGGCGTTCCAAACCGCTGTGCGCTTCTGCGCGAAATTCCCGACTTCCTGCCGGAAACACCTAGAGAGAATAGCACGTTTTACGCTTACTGTCAAGTGGGACGGATCAAAAAGATGCTCCAAAAAATTGGAAGTCTCATTCCTGCATAATGGTTTTCCATTTCCCAGTTCGATACCGCAGGTAGAGCAGGCTCATTCTTGCTAAGATCTCAATAAAAATCACAATCTGCACCTCAAACAGCCCCAGGCCCCAAACCCGGATGGCCAGCACGGAGAACAGAGTTCGGATGGCCCAGTTGGTGGCAGCGGTGATGTAAAAGTTGTATTTGGTGTCCCCCGCGCCCCGCAGCACACCGGAGAAAATCCAGCCAATCACCTGGGGCACCTGCATGAAGGCCACCAGCCGCAGGCAGCGAGCGCCCAGAGCGATGACATCGGCATCGGGAGTGAACAGGCCGATCAACTGGGTGGAAAGCAGGAACAGGCCAATATTTGTAAACACCATCAAAATACAGCCCAAAAGCAGGGTCTTGTGGATAAACCGCACCGCCAGGTCCGGCTTTTTCGCCCCCAGGGACTGGCCCACCAGGGTAGTAATGGCAGTCTGGAACGCAAAGGCGGGCATGTAGGACATGGATTCCGCCGTCAGGCACAGGGAATTGGCGGCAACATTTACCGTGCCTAAGGTGGCGATACTGCTGGTAGTGAAGATACCGGAGGAGGACATGAAGATCCGTTCCAGCATGGCTGGAAAGCTGATACTGAAAATCTGCTTGGTCATGGGCCAGTCGATTTTCCAGGAGCCACGCAGGTCGATCCGGTAGTCGTTTTTTCGGAAAAAAGCCACCCACAGCGTGGCAAGCCCGGCTACCGCCATGCCGATGGCCGTGGCGATGGCCGCTCCCGCAACCCCCAGGCCCGCGCCCCACATGGTGAACTTCAAGCCAAGCAGGTCGATCTGCCGTGTGGGATAAATCAGGAAGAAATTAAAGATGACGTTGACGATGTTCATGGCGGAATTGACCACCAGCGGGGTCTTGGTGTCGCCATAGCCACGGAAAGCGGAATTGAGCATCATGGATGTCACCATAAAGATCCGCCCTGCCGCCACGATCAGGTTGTATTCCGCGGCAGTGTCCAGAATTTCCGGGTCTGCCCCCATCCAGAGGGGGATCTGGCGGGAGAGGGCGGCGATGACCGCGCAGATCGGCACGCCGATATAAAGGATGGACAGCACCGCGTGGCGCATCAGCTTTTTGACCTTTTCCCGGTCCCCCGCGCCAACGGCCCGGGCCACCAGGGATGTGATGCCCACGCCCAGCGCCATAATGATGCCATTTAAAAGGAAAATGGGGGAATTGCTGATGGAAACCGCCGCTGTGGCCCCGGCGCCCATAGAGCCGACCATCGCAGTGTCGGCGTAGCTGACCAGGGTGGTGAAAATCTGCTCCACCAGCACCGGCCAGGCCAGCAGAATGATGGTTTTGACAACGCCCCGCTTCTCGTCTGTAATATCGATGTTTTTCTTTGCCAACGTTACCCTGATCCTTTCCGCGTTTAAATCAAAAAATCCGCTACAAAGTATATCAGATTCCGACAGGTTTTGTAAAGGGCTTCAAAAAATCACAAAATATACAAAAATATAAACAATAAAATTGTGCAATTCGCAAAAAAAAAAAAAAAAGAAAACCTTGTAAACGCATGCAAACTTTGATATAATTTATACCAGTGGGATTTTCCCAGCCGATTCGAGGGAACACCAAGCAGGAGGCGCGGCCCGCGCCTTTCTGTTGTGTATATTTTTTCATCCGAAAATAAACTATGGAAAGTGAGGTACAGTTTGTGATGAAAAAGTTAATGGCTTTGATCATGGCAATTGCAATGCTGCTTACAATGGCGACGGTAACGGCGTCTGCAGCGGAGTACACGGACACGTCCAAGCACTGGGCGAGGGAGGCCATCGAGCGCTGGAGCGACTATGGCATAGTCAGCGGCAACCCGGACGGCACCTTCAAGCCCAAAAGCCAGATGACCCGTGCCGAGCTCGCGGCGGCAATGGCCAACCTGATGGGGCTGAAAAAGCTGCCGGATTCAAATCCGTTCAGCGATGTAAGCACCGAAAGCTGGTATTCCGATGCAATCCTCATGTGCTATGAGGCGGGCATCATGGCCGGAGACGGCAATGGTCACGCCGAGCCGAAAAAGTCAATCTCCCGCGAAGAAGCCTTCGTCATGCTGGGCAACGCGCTGGGCCTTAAGCCCAAGAGCAGCGGCACGCTGACCAGGTTCTCCGACGGCACCAAGGTCAGCGACTGGGCGCAGGGCATGGTTTCCGCGCTGGTAGAGGGCGGTTACGTCAACGGCAGCGACAACAAACTGAATCCCGGCGCAAACATTGAGCGCGGCGAGGTCATGGCGGTATTGAACACGACCATCAGCGCCTACATTACCGAGCCCGGCACCTACAACGGCGGCAGCGGCGTTGTGGTGGTCAACACCGCAGGCGAGGTCACTATCACCGGGGCGGTGGACAGCATCGCGGTGGGCAGCGGCTCCGACAACGCGGACATCACGCTGAGCAGCGCGGTGGTAGACGGCAACGTGAAAGTCGACGCCTCCAACGTGACCATCACCGTGGAAGATTCCCTGGTCAGCGGCGAAGTCAGCCTGACCGATCAGGCCAGCGGCGTAACGGTAGACGTGCAGGCCGGGGCCACCGTGGAAAGCGTTACCACGGCCGCTGAGGACGTCACCGTAACGGGCGGCGGCGAAGTGAACGACGTAACAGTAACCGGCGGCGACAACGTGACCGTTTCCACGCCGGGCACCACCGTAACCGTGGACGAGACCGCTTCCGATTCCACCGTAACCGCGGGCGGCACCACGGTGGAGGCCGGCGAAACGGCTTCCAACAGCGGCACGGGCGACGGCTATGAAACCGACACCTCAACCGACGACGGCAGCACCGACGACTCTTCTTCCTCCGGCGCAACCGGTTCCACCACCTACTACACTGTAAGCTTTGTTGACAGCGACGGCAACACTGTGATAGCCACCAAGAACGTTGCAAGCGGCCAAACAGTCAGCAAGCCTACCGACGACCCCACCAAAGACGGCTATGTCTTTGTTGAGTGGCAGAAGGACAACGCAGCCTACAATTTCGGCACCGCGGTAACCGCCAACATTACTCT